>JAKIUJ010000004.1 GCA_021647625.1 Desulfobacula sp. | reverse complement strand
TGTCTATTTTTAAGAACCGGTTTCAAATGAAGGATCAGATCTGTATCATTGATGCTGCTTGTTTTGAAGAGGCTTATGAAACCTTTGTCTCTGTGGAAAAGCAAATTGCATCATCTGCCTTGTTTGTGATTAATAAGGTCGATCTTGCATCTGCGAAAACTATCAGTACTATAAAAGATATCGTAAAGACCCACAATACCTCTCCTGAGTTCTATGAAACAACATATGCCGACATACCCATGGACAGGTTTTTTATTCAGTCACAACCTGCATTCCTAACGGTTGATATGGAAGATCCGGTATCCTTTGAAGAACTGGAAACAGCCATTGAAAAACTTATGGAAAATCCGGATACAAATGCCACACCGCCGGACAGATTGATGTCGGCAGTATATTCCTGGAAAGGGAATGATATTGAATCATTTAAAATAATTATCCCGCAGTTTCCCAAAAAACTCATACGGGCAAAAGGAGTGCTTGGCCAGGGCCCGGTCACTTATCTTTTTAACCTTGTTATGTCCCGGCATACTGTTGAAATTTACACACCTGTAAAAGACTGCTCACCTTTAATTAATAATGTGGTGTTTATTGGATCTCCTGAAGTGATTAAAGAACTTGAGGCCCTTAGTCTGGAGTATCCTGAACTTGCACAAAAATCTGTTTTTGATCCCATGCAGGCAAGCTGAATAATTTGTTTTTATCCGGGGCAAAGGGTATTGGTAATGGATATAAATAAAGGTCTCAACAAGGAAAACAGCAGCGAGATATATAGTAGTTTTGTTGGAGAATCCATTGGAACATTTATTTTAGTATTCTTTGGCTGTGGGGCTACTGCTGTAACCGTATTGTTTTCATCACATAGCGGTTTGTTTCAAATCGCAGCGCTGTGGGGCATTGGTGTGTCTCTTGCCGTTTATTCAACCCGGTATATATCTTGTGCCCACTTAAATCCTGCGGTTAGTTTTGCAATGGTAGTGGCCAAAAGAATGACAGTTAAAAAATTGCCGATTTATCTGGTTGCCCAATTCTTCGGTGCGTTCATTGCCGCTGCGGTTTTGTATGTTTTGCTAAACAGTTCAATAGTTAATTTTGAAATGATACACGGTATTCAACGCGGGAATCCTGATTCAAATATTACTGCAATGATATTTGGTGAATTTTATCCAAATCCGGGAATTGTTAAAGTTGCAGATGTGACAATGTGGAATGCTTTTATTGCAGAATCAATTGGTACATTTGCCCTTGTCTTTTTTATTTTTTCTTTGACCGAAGGCTGCAATGTGGGACGGCCGGACGACTCTCTTACTCCGCTATTTATCGGTAGCGCCGTTACTCTTATAATTTCGATTATTGCTCCATTAACCCAGGCAGGTTTAAATCCGGCAAGAGATTTGTCCCCAAGACTGTTTGCCTTTATGGCCGGTTGGGGTACAGCAGCTTTTCCTGATAATAATTATGGTTTTCTCATTGTATATGTAGCGGGCCCGGTTTGTGGTGCGATTTTGGCAGCGCTGTTGTTTAGAATAATTCTTGAGCCGCTCATGATTAAAAATGAGAAAGTTAAAGGATGCAATTGCGCTAATATAGAGGATTCCTCTAATAATTCCCTAAAAGAAAATTAACATTTTTCGGTGATTGGGGACATTTTATCTAACTCTATTCACAGGTGGAACTATGTCTTGATTAGTGAGTTAATATTAGAATTTCTTCTAAAGTTTTAGAGGAAATCCAAGCTCTTGCTGTGGAGAATGGAATTCCGTATCAAACACTTATGTCTAGTGTTCTGCACCGTTATGTTTCTGGGTACCTGATAGAGAAACCAAGGCCGAACAAGCCGTTCGAAGGGATTGGGGGTTGCTGAGCGGCAAAGATTTTAACCCGGCTTATCGAATAAAAGTGCAGCAATACGCAGGAGAAGAAAAAAAGATTGCTGAAGATATTCAATTGGGACTTGTTGTCAGTACAAAAAAAATTTGCTAAATAGTGTTTGAACGAAAACCCACCCATCTGCTTCATTGCTGCAAAATCCTGAAATCCTCATGTACAGTAGTACACTCCGGTTTCAGCATTTCTTGCGCCTTGCATATGGGCAACTTTTCGTCCAAACACGAGTTTTCGGTCAGCCACTAAATATATTAAAAATAAATTCATACCGGAATGCCCGGATGAAGAGATACCACAACAAAGGACAACTAATAATGTAATTATGCAACAATGGCTTAAACCGATACTGGATATGATATTTTTATTGATGCCGCATTTGGGAAATTTCTCAAAAACAATGGCATTGAATTAACTGAATAGGATTAGTCTGTCGTATCAAATATTCTGCCGTTGCAGGCATCCATATGGGTATTGGACGATTGGCAAGGGGATTGATCGTTAACGGATTTAAATAAGGAGGAATGGCATGGGGAAGGTAATTTTTAAAATGATTCTGTGGACAGTCGCCACGGTCTTCGTTTTGGGAGCACCGTTACATACGACTGTCTTTGGTTATGGGGGAGGCGAAGGCGGGGAAACTCAAGATATCATTGGTTCCAGAAGTTTGGGGGGGCCTCCGCCAAGGTGGGATGATGAAAATATTGAACCGGAATTTCGAATCCCGGATTTTGTAAAAAATCCACCTGTCGAAAAGCGGGATCCCTGGGGAGCGAAAATCAAGCCCAAACATTGGACAGATAAACAATGGAAAGAATATAAGAAGAAACGGAACCGTATTTTTAGACATGAGCAAAAGAAAGCATTTGGTGAGATGGATAAAGCCAATCGGAATCATACTATTGCCAAGGGAACAGGATATGCTGCCACTGGGGCCGGCGCAGTCATTGGATTAGTAGCGGCCCCGGCTGTTGCACCGACCATTGTTATTATCTCTATCATAGGAGATGGGGCGGCTACCACTGCAGGGAGCCTTGCAGAAGGAAAATCCGTAAAAGAATCTCTCAAAGATGGCGCTAAAAAATCTGTAAGCTCTGCTATCTTATCAAAAATGTCTACAGGCAAACAGGGGGTAGATGCTGTAACTGGAGTGGTTGGCGGCTTTATGTATGACAATACGGAAAGTTCTGATAAACAACCCGTCAACCATTTGCCCCCTCCGGATTTTACCACTCCGGGCGGTCACAATATCTACAAGTAATTCTTTGGAGGATTTCACATGATAAAACGATTTGTTTTGTACCTATTTGTTCTGAATATGCTGCTAATAACTTCGGGATGTGTTGAGTCCATGAAACGGATCGATCCGTTTAAAAATGCTCAGGTCAAGGAAGACGTGGTTGAGCTGCCTGAAAGGATTATTGTTAACCGGAAGGATCTTCCCGGTGATGTTGAGCATGTAATGGCAGCCATGATCAATGCAATCCGGGGTGGAGATAAGAACATCCCCAATGTCAATTTTGATCCGAATGGGAAACATGAATTTATGGAGGACCTGTTTTCCTATAAACGGTTTGATGTAAAATTTATTGATATTATTTATTTTAAAACAGAAAAAGCGTTGGATCACGTTCGCTACTCTTTGTTGGAATTTGGATTGTATTTTTCAGATGCCATTGGTCGTTCCGCTTATGTCCGAGTAATGGCTGATTATGTTGTTGCGAAAAATGATATTTTTATAACAACTACTGAATATGAAATTTTGCCCAACCCATATCCAGAGATCCAGGCATTTATTCTGCCCCGGGAGGTGGTGACGAATGCATCGCCTGAAGTAAAGAATGACTATACGAGCCTTTTTTTACTGGCACAGCAAAAGGCGGTTACAATGGAACCGACTAAGGGGGAAAGGATTCAGCGCGAGCAATACGACCAGCTTTCTTTTATAGGCCGGATGAAGTACAAGTCTGATTCAATACCTAAAAGCTATTGTGTACTGGTGTTTTGTAAAGAAAGACTCCGGCCGGAAAGCCGATTTGTTATGACGGTATCAAAGGATGAAAAAGTATCGAACAACACCTTATCCAATCCTTACTATTTGAATGATGATGGATGGACTGTGGGAATTGTTGGCGGGAAATTCGCACTGGATGCCTATGATAAAGAAGTGTTTTTCCATGTACAGTTCAATCCGGGCATTGATCCGGCAAACACTGAATTGAAATATATCAGCCGTTTCAGCTCTGTTAAAAATTATGATACACAGGATAAAAAGCCTTTGAATCCGTATCTTAAGGCATTCAAAAAACAAAAATTTGATACCGCCACTGTTGTTTCGGATAATCCGGGTGTCTCGAATGGATCATTTTCATCCGGCATGGTCTTTTTAAATCCGGCTGTTGCAAAAGATGCAAAAATAATTCAAAAAAGGCTGTCTGAACTCGGTTTTTATACGATGAAAATTGACGGTGCGTTTGGAAAAGGTTCCCAACGATCACTAATGGCCTTTAAAAAAACAAATGGGCTTGCAAAAAATTCCGTATGGAATCTTAAAACCCAGAAAGCCCTTTTTAAAGGATCTGGCTTATAACTCAAATTTCTCCGGAGAATCTGCCTCCCCGGAGAAGTGCTTTTTATGGTATATAGTTGTTTCACAACGCTACCGGCAGGATGAATCGGCCCTCAAAATGTAAGGTTATTTTTGAGGGGGTCCTTAATTATCACTGGTCATGTTTTTTTATTTTTACGGTTTTCAGAGATTCAAACGCTATTATTTCGGGTATGTTTTTGTGATTTGGAATAAATTCCGGAATCAAGGCTGCAAAATTATTGCTGCTAAAGCGAAAAAGACGAATAGCAGGGCTTGAGACTCCTTGAACATTTATATGAGTCAGGTATAATTCAGTATAGGGAGAACGAGCCTTGGAGGAAAAAACAAGCCATTTTGAGTTCGGTGACCAGGAATGCCAGGAATTCATAATCGGTTGATTGCTGCTTAATGGTCTTGCTTTACCGCCTGTTGATGGAATGATGATTAGTTTGCTATCCGGTTGGAGTAACATCCCTGTCGGGCTTTGGGTAAATACGATCCATTTGCCGTCAGGAGAGTATCTGGGGAAATAATTACTGTATCCATTTCGGCTTGCACCTGTCAAAGGTTTTGCCGAGCCACCATCCCCGTGGTTAAACGGCAGGGTGTAAATATCAAACTGAACTGGATATTTTTTATTCAAATCTCTTATATTTTGTCTCGGATTTTTATTCAATTGTTTTTTATTTAATAGGGTTTGAATCTGTCTGGAGTTTGTGGGAATTCCGGAAAATGCAATAATTTTACCATCCGGGCTCCAGGATGGGGATGTATATACCATGGACGTATGGCTTGCCCCTTCCAATAATTTGAAGTTTTTTGTCTTTTGATCAAAAATTGCAATTTGTCCTGCTAACGGAAAAAAAAGCTGAGAGAAAGATAAATCATCCAAAATAATAAATAATGCCCTTTCATTCACTGTTGCCGTGATGAATTTTCCGTCCGGAGATAGCTGGCCAAATAGTCCCATGCTGTAAAGCGCCGGTTTTCTTACAGGGATTTTATTCCAGGAAAAAATGTTATTGTTGTCTAATTTCATATCCGATTGAACCTGCGCCATTGCAAAAGCACCTTTATCCCCGCCATAATCAATGTCCAGTGCAAATACTTTGCCATCAGATGAATAAGTATGGCAATTGGAACACGTATTGAGGCCGGACATAATGATATCCGGTTTTTGGTAGGCGGAAATATTGCCGGCAAGTATTTGGGATAGCTCCGGATTTTGACTGGCATTTGAAAAGGGGAGAGGCTTTCTAATGAACATTAACCGTGCATCAACCCGATCCCTTGAAAAACTTAAATAAATACTGTTTTCAGATAATATTTCTCTACCATTCCAACCACCAATTCCTTGTATAACCAGCTCAATCGGTTTTAGCCCGGCCGTTTTTTTTATTTTATTCCAGGTGTCTGACTCAGGTATCCACCACTGGTTATTGAGAAATGCCTTTAGCAGGGTTTCTCCTTTTTTTTTTATCGTGATAAGCCAGGCAGAGTTTTTTACCGGGTCCTCCCATACAAATACCGGGGAAGCCATGTCCGGAGGTAAAATGGTGTTTGGTAAAGGCTCTATGACAGTAATATAATTTATTGGATTCTCTTTTGTTAACGAATTAATCCATGCAAGCAACTCGTCTGATTTTAAAGATTTGTATTCATTGCCCGCAAATAGAATAAATGGGGAATTGTTTTCTCCTCCATAAGTGACTGTGCAGGGATAGAGCACCGTAAGAATAACGAAAGTCAATAATGACCAATGGAAACAAAAAAAGTTGAATTTTACCTTAAGCAGTCTGATACTATCCATATTCAATCTCACTTGGTGTTATCAAAATCAAATTTTTATTAATAAAATTAGTCCTTGTCTAAATAACTTGTTTTTATGTGAAAAGATAGTGTACCGGACTAACTTTGCTTAATATAAAGATAGATTGTTTATGTTAATATCAAATAAGCTCAATTTTGTAATGCCTGGCCGAAAATTCCATAACCGTGATTACTCCTCGCTTCATTTCTTAACTTGCACAAAAATTTAATGAGCAACACCTTGGAAAACGACAGCAACAAACGCGAATCCCAGTGGAGTCAGAGTGTTGCTGTAGGTGAAAAGTAATTCATTAGTGAAATAAAAAACCCTTTATACCCAAAAATGGTGCTCATCATCATTTCAATTTAGACAATCAATATAATAGAACGCTCATCACTGACGAATACTCACCTAACACGATACCTGTATCCTTGCTTTGAAAAATAAATCTAACCTGAAGGAGGTTTCCCATGGGCAAAACAAAAGAATCAATTAATCGAAGAAATTTTATTAAAAAAACTGTTACAGGTGCGGTTGTTTTTGCAACCTCCGGCATGGATCCCTGGTTCATAAGTGTTAGGGATGATCTATGCGTATATTCTTTTTATGGTATTTCCTTTGTATAATGCCATGGAAAGTCTCGACACAAACCAGATTGAAGGTGCAAGGGATCTTGGAGGTTCCTGGCCGAGAATTCACTGGAAAATTGTTATTCCCCATTCAAAACCAGAAATAGCTGTTGGCTGTATAATGAGTTTTATGCTGGCGGCAGGTTCGGTTGCAGCGCCTCAACTGCTTGGACGTCCTTCCAGTTTCTGGTTTGCACAGATTATTTACACCAATTATGAAACCGCCAACTGGAACCTGGGAACAGCATACTCTAAGATTTTGGCACGCCTGTGCCTGGGTTTTATGTTTATTAGATTTGAAATTTTCACAGGGTTCTGTATTTTCGGATTTTTTATATGGTATTATGGTCTCTCCGATCCTGATTCCCGGCATTATTCTTGGCATTTCAACATTTTTATTCTGGAATACCTGGATGAACAGACACTACCCGATTTATATCGGCACCAAACTCAGAATTTTTATCAGCCCTGCCATGAACGCCCTTGGTGTTATTTCCATTCTATTAACCATTGCAGGGGCCTGTTTTTATGAAATCACAAAAAAAAGAGGTGAAAAATGAATAATACACTGCTTGTCATTATTGACGGGTTGAGAAGTGATGCTTTGGAAAAAGCACATACGCCTACACTTGATTATCTTATGAACATCGGCTCATACAGTTATCATGTAAACACGGTTAAACCCACCATGACCCTGCCGTCTCATTTTTCTGTTTTCACATCCCTTGAACCCTATTCCCATGGTGTGTTAACGAACAATGCCCTGCCCAATATGGCAGTTGCCGCTCAAAGTCTGTTTTATCACGTCAAAAATCAGTCCGGTACCGTGGCCGCTTTTTATAGTTGGGAACATTTAAGAAATCTTGCAATGCCGGGAACAATGGATTATTCATTTTTTCGACGTATTAACAGCGAAAAAGATCTTATTATCTTAGCAAACAATGCATTGTTCCATATTGTCAATGAAAACCCCTCTTTTAGTTTTCTATATTTTGAGTGGACTGATATCATCGGCCATGAATACGGCTGGATGTCATCTGAATATTTAAAAGCACTTGAAATCACAGATTATGCCCTGGGTATTATCGTTGACAGCAATCTTTAAAGGTTGAGAATTGGGTTACATAAACCTTGACCGTCACAGGACAAAACGTCGAATCCGACCTGGGGTTACTGAGCGACTCCCAAAAGTATTGGTTTTATCATAAATTTTAATCATGCAGAGCTTATCGTTATCAAATCCCAGGCAGTTCAGTTCAAGGTTCTGTTAAAAAACTTGACAATGCGTACGCTATGACGTACTATATATAAAAATAAAAGGGGTAGTATGGCTATATTATCAGCTACAGAAGCACGCACAAAGCTATATCGGCTCATCGATCAGACAGCCCTTTCACATGAGCCTATTGTTATTACTGGGAAAAGGGGTAATGCAGTCCTCATATCCGAAGATGACTGGCGTTCAATTCAAGAGACAATGTATCTTTTGAATATTCCAAACATGCGTGAATCTATTCGTGACGGTTTGGAAACTCCAAGTGAGGACTGTAAAGAGGATTTGGATTGGTGAGTTGGAGAGTTGTTTTTACCAAACAAGCTCAAAAAGATGCTCAAAAAATATCTGCTTCTAATCTTAAATCAAAAGCCGAAAAAATTATTAATATTATACGCCGGAATCCATTCCAAACCCCACCATTTTATGCAAAGCTTGTTGGTGATTTAGCTGGTGCTTATTCAAGACGTTTAAATATTCAACACAGAATTGTTTATCAAGTTATAGCGGATGAAAAAACAGTAAAAATTATTTGCATGTGGACACATTATGAATAAATAAAAGCAGAACAAAGTCGCTCGAAGGGATCGGGGGTTACTGAGCGGCAAAGATTGTTATCCACGCGATAAGATCGCGTGCGTAAGCTGGCAAAGGTTCATTTTATTTTTCAAATGAAAAAGGATTTAGAAACTGACGTTTCCAGAGCAGTTTTTTATCTACATCCTGAAGATATGCTTCCTCACACACCTTATCCCAATATTGCTGAATAACCCCCTTAATGTGCTCGCATATTGACAAGGCCTCTTTTTTAGACAGTAAGAAATGGTGTGCGGTCTCAAGACAATACTTCAATTGGCTGAGGTTATTATCTCCTGAAATTTTCATAGCCTGGGATGCTTCATTTCCCGCCCGACCTTGTGGACAGATATCATATGCAGGAGTAAGCGTAAGCTCTTTACCGTCCCAGAAAGCAGCATGGTTTCTGGCATGATCATCAGTGTTTCCGCACAGTATATTAAATACAAGGCGGCTAAACATTTCCCTGAGAGTATCTTTAGGATTAGAAAAGCGATGACGAATGATTTCTGCAAGATCTTCATAGCTTGCATATCGGGCTGTCATATCGTTTAAACCGAATATAGTCAAAGCTGAAATCATTGCTTTGCGTGTCCAACCATTTTCAGATTTGATGCGATCAAAACGTTCGATCAGCAGAATATCTTTGCCTGCGGCTTCAACCAATTTAACAGGGACAACATCAAGCCCTGCAAGTGCTGCCAATCTCATGGCAATAAATTCCGCCTTAACGACGCTGTAGATATCACTGCTGGAAGCAAATTTAGCAATGTATTTGGTGTTATGATCTTCAATTAAGGCTTTTGGCCTTGCACCGCCGATTGAACTACCGTGGAAAAGTGCTTGATCCAGTTCAGGCTTTAACGGGACGCCTTGTTCAACCCTTTCTGCAGATTCTAACAATTCTTCTAAACGAGCATTATTAGCCGATCTGGGGATATATTCAGCCGGTGAAAGCTGAAAATCAAGTGCTCCAATCCGATCAGATCCAGATTCCAAAAGATAGGTAAGCTCACTCAAGTCGGCTGTATCCGTATCTGTTCCTTTTCGCCCCAGCTTTCTATTTATAATTACACGTCGCCCCCATGCATCTGGAGCTGCATCTCTTATGCAGTTGGGCATTTCCAAGCCGTCGGATAGGGGTAAGATTCCTGATTTTAAAGGTAGTTCCGGTTCATA
Organism: Desulfobacula sp.; assembly: GCA_021647625.1. Classification (GTDB taxonomy): domain Bacteria; phylum Desulfobacterota; class Desulfobacteria; order Desulfobacterales; family Desulfobacteraceae; genus Desulfobacula. Next base: position 37,808 of record JAKIUJ010000004.1, on the reverse strand, counting down.
TATTGAAATGGCCGGATTCTTGTCGTTTATGCGTCCAAGGTAACTTTTACCATAGTTAAAATGGATAAAACCATTCTCAGCCTCAAGTTTTCCAGCTACAACGGGTTGTGTTTCATCCGGTAGCCATATCCAAACAAAGGCTTCATTGTTTTTCTTAGAAGTCATCATCTACCGCCTTTGTTTTAGGTTTGATACGGCGTGGCATGAGAGCTAATTTATTGTTTGCATTCTCTATGCTTATCGAAAGAGGGAGCCTGTCTTGTTCAAATAAGTTGAGTCCCACTAAAGCAGCAGTCTCAAAGACCAGCCCAATTGCACAGGTCATTTCACCACGTTCTATTTTTTGTAGTGTTGTTCTTGATATACCAGCCCTGTCAGCCAAATTTTGTTCAGACCACTTTCTTTGTTTACGAGCAAGCTTGATTTGCTTTCCAAGTAATTGAGCCGCTTCTTGAGCGTATTTCGAATATGTTCTTTGTTTTGCCATAAGTGCCACCCGAAAAAATGATTACTATAATAGCCATTAACTATGATAATGAGCATTGTAACAGTCATTATGGTAGCATTCTTTTTGTTTCAAATCAAGCTTTGACTATTATAATGGGCGTTAGGCAGTTTGATGACCGCTAAAATAGTTGTTTTGTTTAACTTTAATCTTTCTTTCAATAAATCTGTTCTCAAGTTTTTTTTAATCGGTTTTCATAGTAAATTGAGTGTGTAATTTATGTCTATGTCTTATGGGTCAAATAACAAAATATCAGGTCAACAAGTATTGTAATAATTAATAATTAATAATAAAGTTGTATCCAAAGAATATTAAAATTTAATTTTATAGGGACCAATAATGATTCTATTTAGTGATAAAATACAAATTATACCTTTTGCAGACAAATATGCTGAAGTATTTAAACAGTTGAACCTGGAATGGCTTACAAATTATGAACTTTTCGAACCTGCAGATTTAAAATATCTTGACAAGCCACGACAGGTTATCGTTGAACAGGGTGGTAAAATACTGATGGCCATGATGGAAGGCTTTGTGGTGGGAACCTGTGCAATTATTAGGGAAGACGATAGTACTGCAGAACTTGCGAAACTTGCAGTTTCGCAAGATATCCAGGGAAAAGGAATTGGTCGTATGCTTACAGTAGAGTCAATAAAAGTAGCTCGTAAAATGGGATTTAAAAAACTCATCCTTGTATCAAATAAAAAACTGACCACTGCTGTCCATCTGTATGAATCACTTGGGTTCAAGCATGCTTCTGTTCCTGAAGATACTATATACGAAACAGCAGATGTGTATATGGAACTAATAATAAATTAATGAGAGGAAAAAACCATGAAAAACAGAATTGTTTTTATGATTTTTATTATTTTATTCATATTTTCAGACCTGCATGCCCAAAATGTGAAAATTACATCAATAAACATCGCAACTCCCTATTGGGAAAATGTAACAAATAGAGACGGAACCGGCCTGTATTTTGAGATTCTCAGAAGGATATATGAACCATCTAAGATAAAAATAAGCTTTCGTATTCTTCCCTGGATAAGAGCCAAGAAAATGATGCAAAATCGAAAATTTGACGTCATGCTTATTGGATATTATGCTTCCAAGACTGACGATCTCTTTCCCCGATATCCCATAGACAGCGAACCCATAGGAGTAATATATCGTAAGGGTATCATAGATAAATGGCTGGGACAAAAAAGTATAGAAGGTAAAAAGGTGGTCTGGCTACGAGGATATGGTTTCTCACACTATCTTGATGTTGATGTAATATTAAATGAGGTAAATAAGCAGGAACAAGGATGGGAACTGGTTAAAATAAAAAGAGGCGATTTTTTTATACACCCCTTTTCAGATTTGAGAATTTATGTGAATACACATAAATCAGATATGGATATGATGGAAATGCGCGTTATTTTTGAAAAGAACTTATATTTACGTTTTGCAAACACTGAAAAATCAAAAAGGCTGATTGCCATATATGATCAAGGTATTCAGGAATTGTTAAAAACCGGCGAACTAAAAACAATTTTTGATAAATGGCATATGTATTTTGGCTCTTTAAAGCCAAGAGAATAGAAAAAGGGAGATAAATTCGAACAGGCAGGGAATTTATCCGATAAAAAGGTCTTAAAAATATTTCAAAAACAGCGGTACTATTGAAGTTTGACGTGGCAATGGCAGCAATGAGTGATCCCAAATCTGTCACTGCTGATACGGTAAATAACTGGGGAATAACAACTACAACGTTTTATGGAGATGGTCTGCTAATATATAGGGGCAGGCATTATTCGATACTTGAAGAGGTCTTATCAAGAGTAATTCAAAGAATTTTAAGAAAATGATGTATAAGCCTTATCAGAACAGTATAATTATTCGCTATGCAAAATCACCAAGGAGAACTGAATGATCCCTTCAATGGAAACACTATTGGTTTTTATAATCACAAGCACTATTGCATGTCTAATCCCAGGGCCAGCGGTAATTTATGCCATTCTGCAAACGACTTCTAAAGGATTTAAATGCGGGATGGATGCGGTATGGGGGCTTCAAGTCGGTTTTTTTCTCCAAGTGCTTGCTGCTGCTTGTGGATTATCAGTTTTGATACTCAAATCTACTGTGATATTTGGCTTTTTGAAAATAATAGGAGCGGCATATTTAATCTATCTTGGTCTATCCTTCGTTATTACAAAAGATAGCGGTGAAGATATGTCGACATTGTCACATCAAAAAAAAATAACCCCCTTCACAAAAGGAATTCTAATAAATATCCTGAACCCCAAAATTGCTATTTTTTTTATATCTTACTTGCCACAGTTTGTTGATGAAGCATCCAGAACACCAATTGCTCAAATTTTTTTATTGGGAATATTGTTTAGTTTGTTGGGAACGGCGGTGTGCATTTTTTATATTTTACTGGCATCAAAAGCTTCTAATAAGCTACAATTTTTTTTCAAATCCTCACTATTCAAGCGGTGGTTGCCAGGATCTATATTTATAGGATTTGGTGTGAGACTTGTTTTTTCAAATGAGTAATGAAAACTTAACTTTTTCTTAAATCAAATACCTCTGAATATTCAGGATGTTATAGGAACGGTACTGTTGAATTCTGAAATCAATTTTATTTTTCAAAGACACGCACAGTAAGGGTTTGAATGGGGACGTCAAAAATTTTGCAGATATCATTGATCGGTATTGTGTAAGCGCTCAAGGAACCGCATCTTCTAATTGGAGCAATAGCATGGGAGAATAGGCCAACTTTCAAAAATTTCGGGAGGCTTACACCATGTCAGACTATAGTGGACCCCAATGTCAAGACAGTTTTTTGCTCAAATTAAGCGTCAATATCGGATGAATTATCCGATCAAATTTTATCCAATTTCCAAATACTGATCAACGACAAATATTTTTTCCTTGCGTATTATAACTGACGCTGATCACATGAGTCTTAATACAAAAAAGCTTGAGACCCTTATCAGCCAGTTTGTTATAGAAGACAAGTCTGATATTTAGATTTAAATACTGCTTTTAAAAAAGCCATGTCAAGGACATGGCCAACACTCTTCATAATCATTTCAACCCTGCCATATGCCAAGCTTGCGGCAATAAATCCTGCAATTTCTCCGATTCTTCACATCCGCATAATCATATAAAAACATATGAGAAAAAACTTAGAATAATAGAATATTTAATATCACGATTAACCATATAGTAATATTCGATATTGAACCTGTTTTTAATCAGAACAATCAATTTGATTTTGCTTATCTGCCTGATCTATGAATAGTTAATTTTAATTGATAGGAATATTTTTTTATGATCAGTGCAGGTATAGATATTGGCTCCAGGTCAATTGAATGTGTCACTATAAAGAATGGGGACATCAGTGAAATACGGAAAGCAGATACCGGATTTGACCCCATCGGCCAGGCAAAACAATTAATCAACGGATTAAAATTTGATCGAATATTAGCAACGGGATACGGAAGAAATCTTTTTGAAATTGAGCACAATACAGCGACCATCACCGAGATAAAGGCCCATGCAAGAGGGGCTGTCCATTTTTTCCCAAAAGTTTTATCAGTTCTGGACATCGGTGGTCAGGACAGTAAAGTTATCAAGCTTAATGATTCCGGCAAAGTGATCCAATTTGAAATGAATGACCGGTGTGCTGCCGGAACCGGTAAATTTCTTGAAATCATGGCCAAAACCCTTGGGTTCAGTATTGATACCTTTGGGAATGAAGCAATGATTGCAAAAAAAGACCTTAGTATCAGCAGCATGTGCACCGTATTTGCAGAATCTGAGGTGACCTCACTGGTTGCAAAAGGAGAAAACCCCAATGAAATTGCCAGGGGACTGCATCTTGCCGTTCTAAAAAGAGCAGTTTCAATGCTGAACAGGGTTTGCCCCAAGGGACCGGTTGTATTTACCGGCGGGGTTGCCAACAATCCCTTTATTGTTGAACGGCTGGCACAGATGACCCAAAGAGAAATATTAGTACCGCAACCCCCTGAAATAAATGGCGCAGTCGGCGCCGCACTTATTGCAATGGAAAATGGAAAGCAAATCAAATGAAACAGCAACTTTTAAAAAAACTTCAGCAGAATGCCGAACTAAACATTAACGATATAGAAGAACACAAGAGAAAAGGAAACCATGCTATCGGGTTTTATTGCCTGTATGCACCCACTGAGCTTGCTGTGGCAGCAGGGGCCATCCCGCTTCCCTTGTGCGGGACGCGCCATGACCCGATTGAAGTGGCAGAGGAAACCCTTCCCAGGAACCTTTGCCCTTTAATCAAGAGCAGCTATGGTTTTGCTGTGTCAGATACATGCCCGTTTTTCAGATTCTCAGATATAATTGTTGCAGACACAACCTGTGACGGGAAAAAGAAAATGTTTGAGCTCATGTCTGATATCAAACCGGTTCACGTGCTGCAGCTTCCCCAGCAGCAAAATTTTGACCTGTTTCTGGAACCCTGGAAAAATGAAATTTTAAATCTGAAAACCGTTATAGAAGACATGACCGGCAATCAAATTACCCGGGAAAAAATCACCAGCGCCATTGAATTGTTGAACCGGGAACGGAAAGCTAAAAAAAGGCTGATGGATATAACAAAGGCTACACCCTCACCCTTAACCGGTATGGAACTTGTTGAAATACTGTTTAAAACCGGTTTTTTCGCCGACAAACAAAAAGGTATTGACCTGATTGATGAAATCATTGATGTTTGCAACACTCTGATCAAAAATGGAGACACCCCTTATAAAATTGATACGCCCCGAATTCTTCTGACCGGGGTACCCATTGGCTTAGGATCTGACAAGGTGGTTAAAATTATTGAGGAATCCGGTGCCAATGTCGTGGCCTTTGAAAACTGTAGTGGTTATAAGCAAACCTTTCAGATTGATGAGACCAAAGAACCTTTTTTAGCGCTTGCCGAACAATACCTGTCTATTCCGTGCTCTGTGATGAGCCCGAATCAGGGACGGATAGACCTTCTTGATGAAATGATCTCACAATTTTCAATCGATGGTGTTGTGGACCTCACCTGGCAGGCCTGTCATACATACAATATTGAAGCTGTGCAGGTACAAAAATTTGTTAATGACAATTGTAAACTGCCATACCTGCATATTGAAACCGATTACTCTGAATCCGATACAGAGCAACTCAGGGTAAGGATCGAAGCATTTCTTGAAATGATTTAATTTTAATCTTAAGGTATAATGAGGTTCTTGCAAACATATCGGCCCTATTACAATTGGTGCTGGATGAAATCACATTGCGTAGCAAAACTTTTAGTCCAGCTGAAATTGATACAAAATGATTGAGCAGATCAAATACCACCCCCGGTTTAAGAAACAATGCATAAGACTTAACAAATCCGGTGCCAAAGCAAAAAAAGCGGTAAAAAAAGCGTTTGATATTTTGTTTTTGTTTAAGACATCAAAAAAAAAGTTTAACTGCATTGGGTCCTTAAGCCACCATGGTGAGCTGCGAGTTAAAAGTTGTATTAAGTACCGGCTGGGTAATGGATACAGGCTTATAGTGTCTATCAAAAAACACGTGCTTTTTGTTCTGTTTATCGGCTCCCATGACCAATGCAGTCAATGGCTTGAGATAAATCGGGGAGCTGATCATTTCTGCTTTTCCATCAAGGAGACAATAGTAAGGAAAAACTCCACGGACGAGCCAAGACAAATTCCAAATACAAACGATTCAGAATCGGTCCTGTTCTATCCGATTAAAGACACAATCTTAAGACAGGTTTTTAAAGGGTTATGCAAATAGGCCGGGTCACACAAATAATTATGTTTATATAAGACTAAACCTTGATTTTAATGGAAATGGAGAAAAAAATGAAAAAAAGAATATATTCCGCCTTAATTATCCCGTTTATTGTTCTCAGCTTTTCTTTAAGCTGTTTTGGTGCACAGCCGCCTGTACCGAAAAAGAAACAAACGATTTTAAACCTTTATATAACTGCACAGCAAACCTATGCCAAATGGCAAGTCAATCCGGATAAAATAAAAATACTGGATGTCAGAACCCCTGGTGAATACATTTTTGTCGGTCATGCCCCCATGGCTGTCAATATTCCCTTAAAATTCTTAAATAAAAGCGTTAATCTGCTGACGATGAAGATATCAATGACTGCAAATGAAAATTTTATAGAAGAGGTTAGAAAGAAATTCAAAAAAACAGATACTATTTTTGTAATGTGCCGATCCGGTGCAAGAAGTGCTGCATCTGTAAACCTCATGGCCGCAGCCGGTTTTAAAAACGTCTATAACATCATAGACGGATTTGAAGGGGGCACCATAAATATCCCCGGGAGTTATAAAAACGGCAAACGCCTTGTTAATGGATGGAAAAATTCCGGTGCACCATGGACATACGCGCTTGATCGAAGCCGGGTATATCGACATTAAAACTAAATTAAGGGGATTCATATGAAAAAAATAATTGTTTTAGCCATTATACTTCTGCAAGCAGGATTTTGTTTGGCATCCGGATTAGATGCATTCAAGGAAGAAAAAGGAATACTGCGAATTTCAGGCGGTACTGCCCATATTCCTGTCATGAAGGAAGTTGCAAAAAGGATCATGACCTTTAATCCGGATATTCAGATCATCATTGCCGGAGGCGGATCAGGGGCAGGCATCAAACAGGTGGGAGAAGGTCTTGTCAATATCGGAAATTCAGGAAGGCAGGCTACCGAAACCGAAGTAAAAAAATACGGTCTTGCCCTGTACAAATGGGCTATTGACGGTGTTGCCGCTGTTGTCAATCCGCACAACCCTGTTAAAAAGCTGACCAACAAACAATTGCAGGATATCTATGCCGGAAGAATTAGCAATTGGAAAAATCTTGGCGGAGATGACAGGGCCATAAACATATACACCAGAGATGCATCCAGCGGGACGCGCGCGGTATTCTGGAAAAAAGCGCTGAAAAAAGGGGAAATCATAGGAAGAGCCAATTTTGTCGCTTCAAACGGTGCCATGAAATCTGCTGTCGTCAATAACCCGTATGCCATTGGATATATCTCTGTGGGATATGTTGACAGCACGGTTATGCAGGTCACCTTAGATGGTGTAACACCAACCCTTGAAACGGTCAGGACAGGTCAGTACAAAGTTGCCAGGGGACTTTTCAGCAATACAAAGGGAAGTGCAAAAGGAATTGCCAAAAAATTCATTGACTATTTATTAAGCCCTGACGGTCAGGCTATTGCTGCTCAAAAGGGTTTTATTCCTGTAAAATAATGCGATTTGCTGTTAAAGAAAATCTTGCACAACTATTTTTTTCAGGTGCTGCTGTTTTAAGCGGGGCAGCAACCCTTCTCATATTAGGATTCATGATCCTGCTAAGCCTGCCTGTATTGGAAAGCGGACTGCTGATGAATATCTTGACTGACCCATGGTCTCCGGGCCATGGGCAGTTTGGCATATTGGCGATGATTGTTGGAACACTTTATATTGCAGGCTTAAGCTTATTGATCGGTTTTCCCATCAGCCTTGGATGCTCCTTTTTCATCCAGATCACATCCCCCCATGGCCCGGGGAAATTATTAAAAAAGCTGGTTCAATTCATGACCGCCATTCCAACGGTTATCTACGGTTTTGTCGGGGTATTCCTGCTGGTACCGGTTGTGAGACAAGTATTCAGTTATGGTTCGGGAATGAGCATTTTAACAGCATCACTGATGCTGGGGATATTAATCTGTCCCACCATGATCCTGTTTTTTTCCCAAAGTTTTGCACGTGTTCCCAAAAATTTTCTTCTTGCAGCTGACGCACTGGGCGGAACACCATTTCAAAAATTAATTTATGTCATCATCCCCCATGCCTGGCCAGGTCTATTAACCGGGCTTATTCTTGGATTCGGCAGAGCCATGGGGGATACCCTGATTGCCCTTATGATCAGTGGAAACTCCGTAATGCTGCCGTCTTCCATTCTGGACTCGGCAAGAACTTTAACGGCACACATCGCCATGATCATTGCTGCCGATTTTGACAGTATTGAATTTAAAACCATTTTTATTTGCGGCAGTGTCCTGTATCTTCTGACAAGCTGCGGCATCCTTGCCGCCCGCATTCTGGACAGGAGACAACAGGGATGAAAAAACCATTTTTTGACCGATTGCTTGTCGCCTTCTCCTGGGGCTGTGCTCTGCTGCTGATATCAGCAGTGAGTATCATTATTGGTTTCCTTGTTGTGAAAGGATACAAAACAATCAATCTCGACCTGATATTTGCCGATACCCGTCCTTTAGATGGACTTCTTTTAAAACGCCAGGTGTTTGGCGGTCTTTTCCCGGCCATTATCGGTACCCTTTCCTTGATATTGCTGGCTATCAGCTTTGCGATGCCCGTGGGTATTGCATCAGGCATTTACCTTTCAGAGTATGCACCGGCAAATCAAAAATGGTTTTTCAGCCTGATGGTTGATATCCTTGCCGGGATACCCTCTATTGTTGTTGGGCTTTTCGGATTTTCCATTACTATTTTTTTACATCATTTTTTCAGCAATCGGATTTTCCCCTGCCTGTTAATTTCAGCCCTGTCCCTGGCATTTTTAGTACTGCCCTATATTGTTAAAACGACCCAGACTGCTATGGAAAGTCTGCCTTTTCAAGTTCGATTAACTGCACCCGCCCTTGGGGCAACGCGGCTTGAAAACATTATCTTTGTACTCTTACCCACGGCTTTGTCCGATATTGTCAGCGGTCTTGTTCTTGCCATTGGACGATGCGCGGAAGATACAGCGGTTATCATGCTCACCGGGGTTGTCGCCACAGCTGGTATCCCCAAATCCATTTTTTCAAATTTTGAGGCTCTGCCATTTTACATTTATTATATTGCATCGGAATATTCAGACCCGTCCGAACTGATGAAAGGATATGGCGCTGCCCTTATACTGCTGCTGATCTGTTCAGGACTCTTTTGTATTGCACACTGGATTAAAAACACAATTGATCAAAAGCAGAGGTTCAGCTATTAATAAATCATGACGAACAAGATAAAAATACAAATCCGGGACCTTTGGTTCTATTATAATACAAATCTTATACTTGAAGATATTCATCTTGATATTCGAAAAAATTGCATCACTTGTATCACAGGCCCGTCAGGACAAGGAAAATCCACTTTTTTAATGACCCTGAACCGCCTTTGGGAAAATATCGATGGAGCAAAAAGCCAGGGAATCATAAATATCGATTTCGAAAATGGTTTTGAAGAGATTACAGTCCCTGGATATCCACTTCCGCAACTTCGCCAAAAAGTGGGAATGGTATTTCAAACACCCAATCCGCTACCCATGGGCATTTATAAAAATGTTGCCTTCCCACTTAAACTGATTGGAGAAAAAAACCGGGATTCAAACTTTGAAAAGGTTAAAACGGCGTTGAAAAAAGCATTTTTGTGGGAGGAAGTCAAAGACCGGCTTACCCAGGATGCAAGCCTGCTTTCCGGTGGCCAGCAGCAACGGCTTTGTATTGCCAGAACCCTGGTTTTAAACCCACAAATTCTATTGCTGGATGAACCGACCTCTTCTCTGGATGAAACTTCGGTGGAAATGATTGAACAACTTTTGGTAATATTGAAACAAGATTGCACGATTATCATGGTTTCCCACTACATGGACCAGATAAAAAGGATCGCCGACACAACACTTGTCCTGTCCAACCGGCAATTGAGCAAACAATAAAGAATCCCCGCCGCAAGCCGGGTATTAGACCCAAACCATACAATAAAAAAGGATAGACATATGATAAAAATTAATATTCCAGGATTTGGACAAATCAACATTGAACATGTGATCTTTGATTACAATGGCACTATTGCGAAAGACGGAACATTAATCAAAGGCGTAAAACAAGGCATTGCTCAATTTTCAAATCAGGTTAAATTTCATGTCATTACGGCAGATACATTTGGATTTGTTGAAAAACAACTCCTGGGTGTTGATGCTGTTTTAACCATTATCCCCAAGGGTGATCAGGATCAAAAGAAACTGGATTATATCAACACTCTTGGATCTGCGCATACCATCTGTGTGGGAAATGGTGCCAATGACAGGTTGATGCTCAAAGAAGCCTGTATCGGCATTGCAATACTTGGAGATGAAGGACTTGCCTCATCATCCCTTTTGGTAGCAGATCTTTTGGTAAAGGATATCCTGGATGTTTTTGCTTTTTTCCAGACACCTGAACGTCTTATTGCGAGTTTAAGAATATAAAATCATTGTGTTAAGAGGCTTCTGTTGTATGGTTTGGAATCCTGTCCGCCGATACCAGTATTGTTTGAACTTCAGGAAATAATGCCCTTGCGCCACGGCATAGGCTCTGATCCCGGTGATAGTTGGTGTATCAATTGTTTCCTTTTACCCTGCATTGCAATGATCTAAATGGTGGAAATCCTGAGATATGGTCGAGGGCTGTATCGTCTGTTAAAATATTAGCATTGGCTTCATCCCATCCGTGCAGGATACGGACAACTCGCGGATTGATTTTTCCGGTAACCTTTGCTTTGAGTTTTATGCTGCCTCTATCAGATTCCACGGTTACTTTGTCACCATCTTCAACATCCAGACTCATAGCTGTTTCCGGATGAATTTCCACCCATGGCTCAGGTACCTTTTCATTAAGAGAAGGAATATTGCGAAACCGGGAATGGATGTACTCTGGAATCCTTGCCCCTGTTGTAAGGACTAAAGGGTAATGATCCACGAGCACTCCTTTCTTAACCGGGCTTTCGGCGGGCTCCTTGTACACGGGTAACGGATCAACACCTATGTCCTTCATTCTTTCTGAATAGATTTCCACTTTTCCAGATGGAGTTTGAAAACCGTTATTCTTATACTTATAGTATTCCTTTGAACCTAATATAATTGTATTTCTGCTGCTCTTTCTCAGCTTGTCAATTTTAATCCCTTTCGACTTCAATCGGAACTCATACAATTGTTCAATATCATCCCATGGAAAATACTTGTGGTACCCCATCGCCTTAGCAAGTTCAAACCAGAATTTCCAGTCCGGCCAGCACTCTTGAGGGGCTTCTGCTACCTTATCAGCAAAGACAATTTTTTTGTTGGATTGAAACTGTGCTATGCCCCATAACTCACTTCTTTCAAATATAGTTGCCGCAGGCAGTACGATATGCGCCAGTTTGGCTGTCTTGGTCATGAACATGTCCATAACAACAATGAAGTCCAGGTTATTGAGTGCTTTTTCCATCTTTTTGATGTTCGGAAATGTCAGTAAAGGATTAGCCCCTGCAATAATCATGGCTTTTATTGGATAAGGAATGTCCGTAAGGATTGTCTCTGCCAGCATATTTACCTGAGCATTACGTGTAAACTCGTAAAACAACGGATAGTCCGAAGAACCCAGGGCTTTTGGGTCTGGCGGCAGCAATTCCTTAAGAGTAATGTCATTGATGTACGCCGGGCGGTTCATTAAAGCTCCGCCTTTGATATCTAAATTGCCGGTAACTGCTTCCAGGACAGCTATAGCGCGAATCGACTGAACCGCATTCGTATGAAGTTCTAAAGCATTTCCCTGAATTATACAGCCCGGCTTAGTCTTGGCATATAACATAGCTGCTTGTTCTATCAGTGCTGCCGGTATCCAGGTTATTTCCTGGGCTTTTTCCGGTGGGAACTCAGCACAAAGCGCCTTTATCTCATCAAAGCCGATTGTCCATTTTTCTACAAACTCTCTGTCATAGAGATTTTTGCTCAGAATAATATTCAACATACCCAGCGCCAGGGCGCCGTCAGTGCCGGGTCTTATCTGCAGGTGTATGTCAGCTTTCTTTGCTATGGCTGTTGCCGCAGGGTCAATGACGACCAGGCCTGTGCCGTGGTTTTGCTTTTTAAGTATGCTGCGGGCCCTCAAAGGATTTGATGATCCGGGATTTGAACCCCACACCATGATGCAGTTTGCATTTTCAAGGTCAGGTTCCGGAAATGAACCGCAAGTCAAAACATTCCCGATTTCCTTTGCCCAGTAGCATTGACTTGAAGCAGAGGAAAAGTTGGGAGTTCCATAAACATTGCAAAACCTTTGTATCAATGGCTCGATATCCTGAATAACCCCTTCTTGTCCCATATGGATTATGGTAGCATGTGCACCATCTTCTTTTTTGATTGTTTTCAGTTTGTCTGCAATCTCGCCAATTGCTTCCTGCCACGAAATTCTTTTCCAATTATTGCCGTCTCTTCGAAGCGGATGCATAAGACGGTCAGGCGCATTAAGAATTTCGGGAATCGCTTTTCCTTTGGGGCATATATATCCGTGACTCATCGGATCATTTCGGTCGGCTTCTACCCTGACAATTCGTTTTTCTTTTATATGCAGCTTGAGACTGCATTGTCCCCGGCAAAAACGACAGGGGGTTCTGACTATACTTTCATCCATGTTTGAAAATTTCAATTCAACTTTCCTCCTTGATTATAACTCTAAATAATCTCAAAAAGTTACTATAGCTGCCAATCCAACCCCTCACATAAGATTGGTACCAATAGATAATTTTCCCTGTGTTGCCAGTGGTTTTACCTGTCTCCTCTGACCTGTAGGGCAGGCCACAATACACATACCACACCCCCCGCTTCCAACAGTGCGGCTGGTTGCAGTATCAAGCGTCGGAATTCTGACGCCCCCGACACTGGCAGTCTGGGCGATGAAGTAACGTCTCAACTCTTTTTCATCTTTTCGGTTGATTACCTCCGCAGGAGGGATCTCTCCCATTTGCATCATACATTTAGTGGCATTATAGCCATAATCCGGAGTCAGTGCCCCTGAACGGCAGTACTCAACACATTTTCCACATTCTTCTTTTTTGCAGACCGGCTCTTCAAGTTTTTTATCCGGTTCTAAAAAAGCGTCCGTCACAATGCTTGCAAGTGAAATCCGCGGACCGAACCGAGGAGTGATAAGCCCCCTGCACCACCCGATTTCTCCGAGTCCTGCTTCCTCTGCCAGGTGCATATGGGAAAGACATTTGTAATTTTCCCAATATGTTTTCTCGAAATTTTCACGTCCAAGGATCTCACCTTCCTGAGTTATATCAAGATGTTTGATGGCATTGTGTGCTGCATCACCTGCCCCATGAAATACCCCATGCAGGCCTATAGGAAAGCTCTCATATCCTTTGTCTTCTATAAAACCTGATGTCTGCAGCAGAACCTGCATTATAATATTGATTGCAGCGGTCCGATGTTCTACAGCATTCCAGGATGGCTGATACTGGCCTACGCGGGCATTCATCCTTCTACAGCATATAACAATAACCGATTCAGCCTGGGGAAGTAATTGATCCGGTCTGACAGTCGGTATTCTTTGAAAACATTCCTTTCCTGCAATCCCGACATCGTCTGCTCCTGCCTTTATGGCAAATTCTTTGATTTCTTTCGTGAAACTATCCACAACACCTCCTTACCAGGGACTGCCTGTAACCACCTTTACCTGTCATTTTGTATTTGTCACTCTTTACAGCTGACAACTCGTGTATTTCACGATGGCAGTATATAATATGGCTCTCTGAGTTCTTTTTTCCCACGGGTGCCTGTAGATCACAAATGTCTTTAATATAAAAAATGCATCGGGTCCTGAACGCGCACCCAGAATCCATTGGGGCCACTCCTGCGTCTTTTACATCGATTTGTGAGACCAGCACGTCCTCTAACCAGCCGCAGCGCAGTTCCGGCACAGAGGCTATAAGCAAAGCTGTGTATGGATGAAAAGGCGGTGAAAATACCTCCCCAGTGGAGCCCTCTTCACACACTCGGCCGGCATAGAGAACAACCACGCGGTCAGCAATTGTTGCAACGGTAGCAAGGTCATGTGAAATAAACAGGCATGCAACACCCAGCCGCGCCTGTAAATCTTTCAGCAGATTGAGAATGGTCGCGCCCACCACGGTATCTAAGGCGGAAAGCACTTCATCACAGAGAATAAGGTCCGGCTTTGCAACAAAAGCACGAGCCAGAGCGATGCGCTGCTTCTCTCCGCCTGATAATTCCGATGGATAACGATCCGCATAATCAGGCGGAAGCTCAACCATTTTAAGCAGCTCTTCAACCCGATCACGTTTCCGTTTACCCTTCATTTTGAAATATAACTCTAAAGGGCGGCCAATTGCTTCTTCGATGCGTTTTACGAGATTCAAGGTTGTATCGGGACTCTGAAATACGATTTGAATTCTGCGCAATAGATCAAGTGATCGTCCCCGGACCATTGGATCAAGATTTGTACCCTGGAACATGACTTTTCCGGAATTTGGTGACAGCAACCCTGCGATCACCCGGGCCATGGTGCTTTTCCCACTGCCCGATTCACCAACAAGAGCGACAACCTCACCCGGGCCAATCGAAAAATCCACCCCGCGCAAAATATGCTGATTTTCAGAAATTGGATGCAGCCACGACCCTTTCTCGTAACTTGCCCGGATCGCCTTGATCATTAAGACAGGCACACTGCTCTCAATCTTTTTTTGCCTGTCAGTGTTGAAATATTCTGAATTATCCGGGATCAGGCGTACGGCTTTTAACAACTCTTTCGTGTATTCCTTCCAGGGATTATTAAGAATTTTTTCAGTTTTTCCCTCTTCGATAATTTTGCCGTCATGCATAACCACGATCCAATCGGCAACCTGTGCCACAACCGCAAGATCGTGTGTCACATAGATCGCACCGGTTCCGTTCTCACTAATCACGGCTTTTATAGCCTTAAGAACCTCAATCTGGGTGGTAACATCAAGGGCTGTGGTGGGTTCGTCGAAAACCAGAAACTCAGGCAGGCAGGCCATGGCCATGGCAACCATAACTCGCTGCTGCTGTCCACCGCTCACCTGATGTGGGAAGCGTTGGGCAAACTTTTCCGGATCCGGCAAATCCAAAAGTTGCAGCAGCTCCTTTGTGCGTTTGCGCGCAGAGGCCACAGAACCGATTCCATGAACCAGCAGGCATTCAGCTATCTGCTTGCCCAGCCTGATTACCGGGTTGAGGGCCGCTGCTGTGCCCTGTGCTACATATGCCACTTTCATCCCGCGAAGCTGACGGCGCTTCTCAAAGTTTATGGCCAGTATATCTTTATCACCGAGATATACATGGCCCTGGACGATTCGTGTTCCAGGACGTGTGTAGCTCAATAGAGATAAGGCCAAGGTTGTTTTACCTGCCCCTGATTCTCCGATGATAGCAACGACTTGACCGGGTTTAACTTCAATACTTACATCTTGAACAATGGGAAACCAGCCTGAAGAATTCTTTCCGTTTATTACAAGATTTTCGATTTTCAGTGATGTTTTCATTTCAACAATTCCTTTGAAATTTCACGACCGGTCTGCCCTCCCATCTCGTCAACAATAAGATTTATTCCCACAGCAAATAAAGCGATTGCTGCTGCCGGCAGAAGCGCTGCCCATGATCCGTAGATAAGTCCGGACATGTTTTCACGCACCATTTGCCCCCAGTCCGCGGCCGGGGGCTGTATTCCTAATCCGAGAAAACTTAAGGAAGCCAGCTTCAATACTGAATACGCAACGCGCACTCCAAACTCACATCCTAACGGTCCCAGCGAGTTGGGCAAAATCTCACGTCGTATGATTGACCACGTTCCTTCACCTCTGGCCCGGGCAGCTTCGACAAACGCCTTTGAACCGATATCCATAGCAATCGCGCGAGAAACACGAGCTACCCGTGATGCATGAGGAATGGCTATAGCGACTATCAGAACAACAATGGAACTGCCCAGTCCTGTAATTATGATTAGAGCAAGTAAAATTGGGGGAAAAGAAATCATAACATCGACAGCCCGACTGATTATGCTGTCAATCCAACCACCGGCTTCAGCCGCGGTAAAGCCTGCGGTCATGCCGATTAAAAATCCAAGCATTGTACCGGCAAGGGCAAGTCCGATTGTCAGCCTTCCTGCATGGAGCATCCGGGAGAAGAGGTCCCTGCCCAGATAGTCTGTTCCCAAAAGCCCTGCCTCACCGGGTGGTGCAAAAGCAGTGGTAGTTAAAATCTCACCTGCTGAATGAGGCGCTATCATCGGGCCGACAAGGGCAACCAGGATGTTTATCGCCAGAATCACCATGCCGGCGCGTGCCGTCCAGGTTAACAGGAATCGTGCCTGATGCTTAACTGTCTCGTCTTTGGTATTTTCTTGCTGCTTTTTCCAGACAAATGGCTTTTTCATTTTTTGTCCCATAAACGGGGGTTAGTCGTCAGCACAAGCAGATCTGCCAAAAGATTAACACCTATGTAAAAAACGCAAAAAATCATTGCTGTTCCCTGGACAAGAGGGATGTCTCTGAAAGAAACAGCGTCGATGATCAATCGTCCAAGACCCGGATATGCAAATACTGATTCCACGACCACAACCCCACTGGCCAGAAAACCGATGTTTATGGCAATGACGTTGATAATAGGTCCCAGGGCATTGGGAAGAGCGTGCCGCAGGATGATACGGCTCCTGGGCACTCCTTTGAGGATAGCCATCTCTACGTAATGGGAACCTAAAGTATCCAGAATGGCGGCCCGGGTCATCCGTGTCATATGAGCAAGGACGGCCAGTGTTAGTGTCAGTATAGGCAATACCAGCGCACGGAATTTATGCATAAAAGAAGAAAACTCCGAGACGACACTTACTGCCGGCAAAAGGTGAAACGTTACTGCAAATACAAGAACAAGCAAAGTCCCTGTAAAAAACTCGGGCAGGGAAATTCCTACCAGCGACGAGATCGAAATACCCCTGTCAAGAAGGCTGTCCGGGTATGCCGCAGAAAGCAGCCCCAGTCCGAGTGATAGCGGGACGGCAAAAAAGGCTGTCAGAGCGGCAAGTACAACTGTGTTTTTAAGCGAGTCCGATATGATACCGGAAACGGCACGTCCGGTTGTGAGAGAATTACCCAATTCGCCGCGCACAATGTGAGACAGCCACACAACATAACGCACTGGAGCAGGCCGATCGAGCCGGAGCTGTTGGCGAATGGCCGCTATGGTCTCCGGTGTTGCACTTTGCCCGAGAATTGCTGAAGCTACATCACCGGGCAGGATCTCGGTCCCTGCGAACACCAGGATCGAGGCTACCCATAATGTTACAATGCCTAATAAAAAGCGTCTAACCAAAAGTAAGATCATGACTCCAGCCAGCAGGCCTCCGGAATATTGCGAAAACCCGAATCTATTGACGGATGGAGAATGATATTCTTCACCTTTGTGGAAGCGGCGTCGAGCAGATTGACAAAACTCGGGATAATTGTCCCCCCGTCATCACAGATCATATACTGTAACTCGCAATGCAGTTCCTTGCGTCTTTTTTTGTCAAAGGTTGATCTTGCCTCTAAAAGCAGCTTGTCAAAATCGGGCCTCTTCCAGAATGTATCATTCCAGGATGAATTAGATGTAAATGCTATTGCCATTTGCATACTGGCAGTAGGCCTCATGGACCATGAACATATAAGAAATGCCTTTTTCAGCCAGACAGCTTTCCAGAAACCGTCAGTGGGTTCTTTGATCACCTTTACATTGACACCGGCCCTGGCAGCCATGTCACTATAAACGAGAGCACCTTTTTTTCCTCCAATCCCGACATCTGAAACATGCAGATCAAAGGTAAATCCATCAACGCCCGCCTTTTTGAGTAAAAACCTTGCTTTTTCCGGATCATGCTGGCGCTGGGGAATTGCATCGCAAAAATCTGAATAAATCGGTGCAATGGGGTGGTCATTGCCGATTTGAGCATTAGCACCGTAAACGATCTTGTTGTATTTTTCTCGATCCATAAGGAGTTTCAGTGCCAGCCGTACATCCGGATTATCGTACGGAGGCACGTTGCACTTCATAATGAACGGAACGCGTAAGCCTGACGGAGATGACAAGACCCGGGTCCCTGGAGATGACTCGATTTTATTAGTAAACTCCGGATCAAGAATATTCAAGAGATGAATATCCCCGGCCAGCAACGCATTGACCCGGGCAACGTTATCAGGGATGCTGAAAGATTCGACTTCATCCACATACGGCAGACCGCTCTTCCAATAGTTTG
Organism: Desulfobacula sp.; assembly: GCA_021647625.1. GTDB lineage: Bacteria > Desulfobacterota > Desulfobacteria > Desulfobacterales > Desulfobacteraceae > Desulfobacula. The sequence continues at coordinate 19,230 of JAKIUJ010000004.1, read as the reverse complement.
GATTTCTTTCAAGAAGACAACCATGTCCCGGCTTGAAGCTTTTGAGCTTAAAGGGACCAGTACCGATCGCGTTATCAAAGTCTGTATAGCCATCAGGAACAATGCGAAAATTTCCATGTGTAAGGACAAGTGGAAAATCGACATCGGATCGCTTGAGCTTGATGCGAACCGTGTGAGAATCCTCAGCTTTAAGATCGGCCACATCCGCCAAATATGCCTTCCCTCCCGAACCTGTTTTGGGGTCAAGTATGCGGCGCAGTGAATAAACCACATCTTTTGCCTGAAAATTCCGGCCATTATGCCACTCAACCCCTTTTCTGAGCTTGAAAATCCATTCATCTGCAATCTCGGTTGCCTCCCAGGACTCGGCAAGCTCGGGTTCGGGAGTGAGGCTGGAACTGGGACGGATCAGCGTATTGTAGAGTGATTGACAACGCTGACCATCTGTATAACAATAGCTCTTCGCCGGATCCAGGGTTTCCGTCTGGCTGCCCCCAGCCATTGCAATTCTTAAGCGCCCCCCTCTAACGGGTGTTGAAGCCATCACTCCAGGCCCTGCCGCCGCCAATATCGAATTTATGGTTGGGATAGAAAGTCCCAGACCAATCATGTATTTAAAAAACTGCCTCCGGGAAACCTTACCATTTTCGAATTGCTTGATATAATCATCTGATTGTTTCATTTGCATCTCTCCTTTGATTGTTTACACTTTGAAATTAGAAACTGAATCAAGCTGCCCCCGGTAGAGCCGAAAGGCCGCTCTGGTTATGCGTCATACTTTGTGATACCAATTTATTTTTCCTATAGAAGATTAAATTCGACAGACGGCCTTCCCTGCGTTGCCAGTGGCTTAACCGGCCTTTGCCGGCCAACGGGACAGGCCACAATACACATGCTACACATCCCGCCGGCAGCAGTACGGATGTTTTCGTTATCCAGCACAGGGACCCTGGTACCGGCACTCTGCCCGATGAAGTAACGACTCAACTCCTTCTCATCTTTTCGATTGATTGTTTCCACAGGAGGAAGTTCTCCAACCCGTATCATACATTTGGTGATATTATAGCCGTAACCCGGACTTAATGCCCCTGATCTGCAATACTCTATGCACTTTCCACATTCTTCCTTTTTGCAGACCGGGGCTTTAATTTTTTCATCCGGTTTCAGCAAAGCGTCCGTTATAATACTTGCAAGGATTATCCGCGGTCCGAACTGAGGAGTAACCAATCCTCTGCACCACCCGATTTCACCGAGTCCTGCTTCTACTGCAAGATGCATATGGGAAACACATTTGTAATTTTTCCAGTATGCTTTTTCAAACTTTTTACGTCCAAAAAATTCGCCTTCAGAAGATAAGGAAAGATGTTTTACCGACTTTTGCGCTGCTTCCGCTGCCCCTTGAAACACACCGTTACAGCCCACGGGAAAACACTCATAACCCTTGTTTTCAATAAAATCAGAAGTCTTTTGCAGAACTTGCAGAAGTGTGTTTCGCCTTCCTGTTTTGTGCTCCTGGGCGTTCCAGGTTGGACTATACTGCCCCACGCGGGCATTCATCCCCCGGCAGGCAATCACAACAACCGATTCAGCCTCGGGAAACAATTGATCGGGACTGACAGTCGGTATTCTCTTAAAACACTCCCTGCCTGCAAAACCCACCAGGACAGCTCCGGCATTCATGGCAAATTCTTTGATTTCGCGTGTGAGTCTTTCCATATTTATTCCTTTTTTGATATACCTTTCTTTTTTTTGTGGTCCTAACAAATGATTTCCAGAAAGGCTGCTATTCTTGTTTGCAACTGTCCTGTATCTTCACTGCTGTAGTCGCTCTGAACTTTGAATATTGGGATTCCCAGGTCATTAAAGTGCTTTTCAAACTTGTAGTATTCTATGTTGAAACCGTGACAAAATTGCAGTACATAATAAATCACTCCGTCTACCTTATGATCTTTTGCCATCTGCGTTGCCTGCAAAACCTCACAATACCCCGGAGTGAAGCAGGGACATGGTATGTTGAGGTACCAGTCCGCTAATGCTTTGATTTGCGTAGCCACGTCACTGGGATCGGCACTCCAGTCTGATGCTGATGCAGGGTCTATGTGACATCTTGCACCGGAGCAAGTATCATCACAGACAACGACAGCACCACTGGTTTCTATTATATGGTGCAGTTTCCAGTCAGGCATCACCATGGGGCACCCTGTGATCATGATACGGGGAGCGGAAGAATCCACGACGCCCTCGCTCTCCTTAATCCTTTTTTCAAGTTCATCGCAGAGGATTTCCACTTTTGAGGTAAACCGTCTGATATCATCCAAAAATGCAACTTGATAGACAAGGGATGCATCTTTCCCGCTAATGGGCAGGAGGCTGCTTTTCCTGAGATTAGCAAGCCGTTGAAGGGCGTTTCGCTTTGCCATGACAATCTGTGTTGCTCGCGTTAAACTTTCAGCCGTGATTTTATTTCCCGTCTCAATTTCCATCTTCTCTTTTAATAAAAAGACTTCCCTGGCCCACAAATTCCTTGCCGTCAGGACCTTCTTCTGGGGGAGTTCCATCACATGAACAGGAATATATTGCTGGAGTAATTCCCATACTTTTTTCTTGCCGTCACAGGTAGTTTCACCAACGAGAAAGTCAACGAGTTCAAAATAGGGAGAACTCTTTGCCAGTATGAGACCCGCGAACGACTTTATCATCGGGCAAATCTCCCGGGGAAGGATAATCTCTGCATCAGCAATAGACAATTCCGTGCCGGCGCTCAACCTTATGGGAATGGCGCCTGCTGCTATTATTATTTCATCGGGCACAAAGGTACAAAAAGTTCCAACAATTTTTGAACCGTTTTTTTTATGTTCTATCAATTCCTCAACACCACGGGCTTTAAAAGTATTTAAAGCAGCTTGATCAAAGTACGCCATCGCTTTGGGTCGATTTTTCTGCCCCTGGTATATCATGGCGTGTTTTTTTGCGAAGTCATCAGAAATTATGTTTTGTATACCGACATCAAGCGCGATTTTTTTCCATTCACTAGTTTGTGCAGTCATTTTCATTCACCCTCTCCCAAAAAATCCTCAAGGATTTCATATCATCACTATCCAGCGCCTATCTATACTTTAGGTATGCAAATCAGATCAAATTGATTGTTCCAATTTATATTTAAAAATATATCGAATATATCTATAAAAAGTATCGAATGTGTCTATACGACAATTGCCGAATTCTCTTTCGGATGGAGACCCTATCTATTCTTTTGAACCTGTTCACGTTCAGGCCTTTAGAACTGTCCCTATAGTTTTTTTCAATCTATTTCACTTTTTTTACTGATATTAAAAATTTGATTAACCCAAAATTTCCTATTATTCATAGGCGGTGTTTATTACCAAATGATAAAAAAATGAGTAAGGATAGAATAGATTCATGGAGACAAAACAATCCATCAAACGTAAATATTCGGGTTAGTAAAGTTTTTATCAAATTTTTAAAAAAAGTTCGGAACACGAGTAAAATAATTTGATATAAAAGAAGCATGGATGCTTCTTGCCAAAAACAATTACCGCTACAGCCTCTGACTTGAGCCTGTGTGGTCACATGCAGATAAATCATGGTGCTCTTAAGCGTTTTATGGCCTAATATTTTTTGAACATGCCGTATGGGGATATTGGCTTCCAGCAGATGAGTCGCATACGCATGGCGGAATACATGAGGGTGAACATGTTTTTTAAACTTCAGGCGTTTCAAAGTAGATCGCAAAACGCCTTGAACGCCACTGTCGCTCACGTGACTTTTGGCATATTGGGCATTCTTACCGCCGTTGCGGCCCAAAGCAGGGAATATCCATTTGGGATTGCAATGTGTTTTATAATATTTGCGTAAAGCCAACAGGGTGATTTCAGGTAAAGGCACTGTCCTGTCCATGGCCCCTTTACCGCAGTGAATATGCACAAGTCCCCTGTCGGAAAGAATATCTTTAACCTGGAGTGTTGTAGCTTCCCTCAACCGCAGTCCCATGGAATACAATGTCAAATAAAAAGTATGGCTTTGCACAGTGGGAAGGGCATAAATAATTTGCCTGACCTCCTCCAGGCTCAGAATAGTTGGTAAGGTTTGCTCACGCTTCCATTTGATGTTGTTGAAAATGTTCCAGGATTGAACCAGCGTTCTGGTAAAAAAATGCTGAATACCAGAGTAGCTGATACGCAGTGTAGCAGCACTCCAACCAAACTCATTCTGGCAGCAAAGCCAGTATTGACGTAACTGCTCTTCGCTGATATCTTCTAATGGTTTATTGTAAAAGCGTTGTAGTTTTAAAACTGCGCTGGTATAGGATTGAATACTCCTTTTTGCATAACCGGCAAGTTGGAGATCTTCTTTGAAACGTTTGATTAAATTGCTCATGGTATCTTCCTTTCTTCTTTAAACCTTGTCGGGCGAAGATACCGACCTGCAAGCCGGTAAGAAGATACCATGAGTAATGGAATTGAACAATGATTGTATGGCTTAATCTGCCGCGGAGCGGCTTACTTGAACAAAAAAATGGAGCTGACCACAAAAGCCGAGCCGATTTTTCGTTAAATCCAAATATTTCAGCGGCTTTTGTGTCAGCTCATTTTCAGCGTTATGCATAAAAATAAAATCGGAGGTAAATTAACATGGGAAAAAAAGACTTACAGGTATTCATTAATGCCAAGAAACAAAATGCAGTTGATGAGGAAAAAATAGATTGGGAAAAACACAAAGATGAATGGCTACAATCTTTAAATGAAATATATGGTCAAATTGAAAGTTGGTTAAATGATCTTGAAGATAGTGACGTCATCTCTTTTGAATACAAGAACAAGGAGATAAATGAAGAGCATATCGGTATATACAATGCAAATAACATGATAATTAAAATCGCCAGTGAGCAAATTTTATTAGAACCTATTGGTACGTTGTTAATCGGAGCTAAGGGGCGGATAGACATGAAAGGAAAGAATGGGATAATAAAATTTGTATTAGTCCCGAAACAATCAGGTGGTCCATCCATAAAGGTAGATATAGCAGTTGGTGACAAACCTAAACCAGAAGAGAAGAAAGAAGAACCAGAATGGGTATGGAAAATTTCAACACCACCTCCGGCCATTAAGTACATTGAACTTGATAGTGATTCATTTTCGGATGCAGTGTTAGAAGTAATCGGAGGGTAATTTAATATGTTTTCTGATCAACACCAGAATTTGAATGAAATATTTCTATATTATCATACCACTTCTAAGTCCTTAAATTATTATAGAGAAGGTATCGCAAGCAGTAAAGTGAAAAATCAACATTATATTGGTTTAACAAAAAATGAATTAATTGAATCTTTCGATCTTCATCTTGCAGAGTTAGAAAAAAATATATCATTTAATATTCTAAGCACAATAGAAGCAAGTTTCAGGATTGATTACATTATTCGCGCCACAAAAAAGCACAAAGACGACTTGTCACGGGAGTTTAGAGAGCTACATAAATCAAAGGGGGAAAATGTTTCACTTGAGAATGAAATTTTAACAATATGGAAATCTGAGTACCCAAATTTCAAAAGTATCATTTCTGATTTTATTGGTGCTCTCAAGTATCGTCATTGGTTAGCACATGGCAGATATTGGATCCCGAAATTGGGAAGAAAATATGATATTTCAACAATTTCTACAATATCAGACCGTGTTTATGTCAATCTACCATTACATGAAATTGCATAACAAATAAAGGATTAGTAACCGTGCCGAGGCACGAGGCTCGGTACTAATCCTATGGTTCATGAAGCCGCGGATCATTAGGGGAAAAGGTAAGCGATTTGCTGGATGTGTAACTTGAAGGCCAGAAATTTAAAGATCGAATGTGATAAAATTTGTTAAAAAGGATCGTTCTCCTAATGTAAATATCAAAAACAAGGCCGTTTTCAGCTATAAAAATCCAGGTCAAAAATTAAAATACCGGCAATTTGGCGCACGGGTACAAAAACATGCCAATGTCACAGGCTGTTTGTAAAGCTGACCAATACCGGGTAATCAGTTTCGTGCAGTTATCCGGGCCTGCTCCGTGCCTCAGGCTTTGCAAAAAAGACAAATTTCAAATCATGCCCGCAATGGCTGCATTTAATACCAGGTATTGCTGCAGGTTCCCGGATTTGAGTAAAAAGTGCAACAATGTCATGGATGAATGAAATGAGTTCACGGATCTTCTCTATTGGCAATGCACTATTGGGATTGAGAAAACCATAATGCCTGATTTTCATAAATCCTTTGGGAAGAACATGCTGCAAAAATCGTCTGATAAACTCCATGGCAGAAAGTGCCATGATTTTCCACTTTTTCTTTTCACGGTTTTTGTACAGGAATTTAATAACACCATTTTCAAAGCTTTTAATACGATTGTTGGTGATAGCAACACGGAATACATATCTTGAAAGATAACGCAGGGAGTTTTGTCCCTGCCCCACAGCCTGGCTGTCAATCACCCATTGCTGTTTCCAAACTGAGGGATCTATTTTATCCAGCAGCCCGGCTTTTTTCATTGTATCCTTGAATTTGGCTTTGAAAATGATTGCCAGAGGTTTTGTGTGCACGAATAGATCCTGCCTGGAAGAAAGCCATTGATCATTATGATCAGACAGGGCGCCTCCTGGAATAACTATATGCAAATGGGGATGATACTGGAGCATACCGCCCCAGGTATGAAGGGCAGCCAGATATCCGATTTGATCAGATCCGACAAATCGTGTGTCCTGTGCTAATTTTTTCAGGGCTTTATTGGTGCATGAAAACAGTGCGCTATAAGATTGTTGCTGGTGAGATCTTACAATCCCCCGAAGACCTTGAGGGAGTGTAATTGTTAACAGGAAGTAATGGGTTGGCAAAAGTTTTTTCATCTGCTGGTTAAGCCATTGATCCGCTTTGCTCTGCTGACAGTTGGATCAATGCCGGTTGCCACAGCAACAGTGGACAAAATGCAGGTTGCGACACTCACTGCACTCATACACCATTGTGCCAAAGGCGCCATTTCGACACTTAATGATATCCCGGATGATTTTCTTATGAGACTGCGGCATTCTATCACCATAAAGCGCCATATATTGTGATCCATACATTTGGAAGATTTTTTGAATATCACTCATGACAACACCCCCTGCATGACTTTGGAAACTTTGTCGTTGATCACCAGCCTGCGGAATAATCCGTTTCTTGGAAATTGCTTTATTTTTTAGGGCAATAGATATTGTATCACCAGATTGCCCGGTTACGGACAGATGTGATGCGAGAATTGTGTTTTGAATGCGATTGAGGATGGATCGGCATGTTTTTTGCTGTATTTCAAAGTCAGGATATAATTATAAACTGCTCATTTAAACAAATTGTGGTAACAATGGGGGCCTCCTTGCAACCGTTTGAACGTGTGATCCAGTGAGACAACAGTTTTTGTCCTTGACTTCAAACCATATTTCCGTAAAAATTTCTGACATCTTAATTCATGATCCTAATATGACAAGGCACGATCTGACTCATGTTGATTAAAAAGGGTACAGGGACATCATCTTCGCAAGCAAAGTTTTTCAGACCCCCGATCTTCTTTTTCGGATATGCTGGGCTCTCTTTTGTTATTTTTATCTCTTTTTGCTGGGTAACGCTCATACAGGGAACAACGGGAATCTCTCTCGATTTCAGCCAGAAAGGGTTTTATGTCTCTTCCGTGGAAGCCTCTGTTGAAACAATCAAACCAGGTGATCTGATTGTTCAGGTAAATCACCAGGATTATGATAAGCGGCTTTATTCAATTTTTCTTTCCCCGTTTTCAAGTGTTCCAACCCATGATATTACTATCCTCCGTAATTCGAAAAAAATAATGCTGCCACTTGAAGCAAGGCCCTTATCTCTTATTGAGTTTATTGCTTCAGCCTTCCCTTTTCTCCTGGTTATTCTGGTGTTATTTGTACTGAGCCTGACAGCCTTTACCCGGTCACCGGCAGACCAGCCGTCCCACATATTTCTGATCTCAATGATATCTTTTGCTATTGCGGTGTCGGCTGACATTCCATTCTCTTTTGGTTCTCTCCAGCCAGCCGTTGTGTTCTGGTACTATATCGTGGTTGTTATCAGTATCTGGATTGCCTTTTCATCCTGGGCTCATTTTGTCCTGCGTTACCCTGAACAAAGGGACCTTTTAACCGGCCGGCCCTTTCTGATTGTTCTCTTTTATCTTATGCCTCCTCTGGTAAGCATTCTGGCGGCCTGGGGTCTGGCAGACGACAGCAGTGCTTTTTTCAGTCAATTGATCCGGGTAAGAAACTGGGCAGCTCCATTCATCATTGTTGGTACATTTTCCAAGCATGTGTTTGATGTGTATACATCATCGGATCCATCAATTAAAAACCAATTGCTTACTCCATTGATAGCCGCTGTTTTCGGAATTTCTCCATACCTGTTCCTCTATCTTCTGCCTGAGCTGATCATCGACCGTCCCCTGATTTCATTGCACACCGTGACTTTAATGGCCACAAGCGTTCCCCTTTCCCTTTGTTTATCCCTGGTTCGGTATCGCCTGTTTGATGTGGATAAAATGGTCAGCAGGATTGTTTCATATACAGCCCTTATCGTGATTCTGTCTCTGGTGTATTCACTGGTAATCGCCGGGTTAAAGCGATGGTTTTTCGGAAGGAGCATCTTGTCTGAGGAGCTGTTTTTATTATTTACCATTGGCACCATACTTTTTTTTCAGCCTGCTATTTCCTGGATAGAAAAATATATTGATCGTATCTTCTACCGGCGACGTCCGGTTCCGGCGAAAATCTTTCATGAAATTAGTGATAAGATAACCGCATCACTCAGGTGGCCGGATCTTTTACACGCCATTGTAGGGGAACTGCCGGAGAAAATAGGCATCACTGGGGCGGCATTGATTCTTGTGGAAGAAAATCAGTCCCGCTGTTATCCGGAAAATGTGAATATCGAAGCGTATCCCTGGGGAGAAAGCCGATTGTTTTCCATATTTAAAGATACGGAACGCTCTTTTTTGCTTACCCATTACAAGGGGGATGAAAAAGCGCTCGAAAATGAGCTTGGCCTGATTAAGAAAGAGAATTATACACTGGTTTTTCCTTTGAAATCTACCCGGTCCAGTCCCGGGTTTCTGATCATCGGTCCGCGAAAGGATGGCCGTTTTTTCCGGGAAGAGGATCTTCACCTTTTTTCCAGCTTTGCCAACCAGGCCGCCATTGCTCTGGAAAATGCCATGCGGTATGAAACATTGATTGAAAGCAAAAGGCAGTTAGAAGAGCTTTTCAGCCAGAAAGTACATAAGGAAAAAATGGTCCTTGTGGGTGAAATGTCCACCATGCTGGCCCATGAATTGAAAAATCCCCTGGGAATCATTCACAGTTCAGCCCAGTATCTTGAACAGGGAAAAGAGTCGGAAACAGTAAAAAAAGAGATGCTGCATTATATCATGGATGAGGTGGAGCACCTGAGTATGACCATTACCAGCCTTCTGGGGCTTGCCAAGCAGCGTCCGCCCGTCCTCGGGCAAATTGATCTGAATAAGGAACTGCCACGGCTTGTTCTAAGGTGGCGTCACTCAGACCACCATAATCCTGAAATAGATATCGAATGCCGGATAAAAGAGTATCTTCCCACCATGTATGGGGATTTAAGACAACTGACCCAGGTGCTTCATAATTTGATCAATAACAGTGAGGATATGATGCCTGACGGTGGAAACGTTATTCTGGAGGCGGCAGTATATCAGGATAAAATTGAGTTGAACATAAAAGATACCGGACCCGGAATTGAAAATGAACACAAGGATAAGGTCTTTAATAATTTCTTTACAACCAAGGAAAAGGGGCTTGGATTGGGGCTTGTGGTATGCAGACAGCTTATATCGGCTCACAGCGGAACCATCCAGCTTTTCAACAGGACGATAAAAGGGGTGACGGTGCGTATCCGGCTTCCTTTGAAACCGCTGGCAACAGGTGTGACAAAGAAAGGATATGACCTGAATCGTGCAATTATTTCAGACAGGAGCGTACAGGGAAAACAATGAATGAAAAGATTTTACTGATAGAAGATGAAGCCCGGTTGAGGCGGATATTGGGAATGGTCCTGAAAGATAACGGGTTTAAGGTAACAACTGCTGAAAACGGGAAAGAGGGAATTAAGGTCTGGAAGACGTGGGGGCCTGATATTGTCATAACGGATATTAAGATGAAACCGATGGATGGGTTTGAAGTCCTTGCGTTTGGGCAACAAAATTTTTCAGATATTCCAGTGATTATCCTCACTGCTTTTGGAACGGTTGAAACAGCCGTTACCGCCATGAAGCAGGGGGCGTTTGATTTTGTGACAAAACCGGTGAACCATAACCAGTTGATCACCCTTGCCGGGCAGGCGCTGGCCTCAAAGAATCATGCCGGAACTATAAAAGAACAGTTGATGGGGGAATGTGAGATCATGGAAACAGTCCGCCGGGATATCTCTCTTTTTGCATCCACAGACAGCTCGGTTTTGATTACCGGAGAGTCCGGGACCGGAAAGGAATTGGCTGCAAGAGCTATTCATCAGTCGTCCAGACGATCTGAAGGCCCCATGGTACGGGTCAATTGTGCCGCCATTCCGCGGGATCTTCTCGAAAGTGAGCTTTTCGGACATAAAAAAGGAGCATTTACCGGTGCAACAGATAACAGGGAAGGTGCATTTTCCAAAGCAGACGGCGGTATTATCTTTTTAGATGAAATCGGAGACCTCCCTTTAGCACTGCAGCCTAAGCTTTTGCATGCTGTAGAGGAAAAAGTAATCACCCCGGTCGGCAGTACCCGATCCCGGCCGGTTTCAGTCAAGATATTGTCAGCAACCAACCTGGATCTGGAAGATATGATTCTGAAAAAAATATTCAGGGCAGATCTTTTTTATCGACTTAACACGGTCTGTCTGACAATGCCGGCACTAAGGGAGCGGCCGGGAGATGTTGATATTTTAACCGATTATTTTATTGAATATTTTGCAACTGAGTTCAACCAGCCAGGGGTTCAGGTCTCCAGGGAAAGTCGAGAATTGCTGCAAAGGCACTCCTGGCCGGGGAATGTACGGGAATTAAAAAATACCATGGAACGGGCTGTCCTCATCAGCCATGATAATATGATTCTGCCGGAGCATTTGTTTTTGAAACCCAAAACCGAAAATCTGCGGCGTGCAAGTGATCACTCCTCCCCCCTGGACCTGGTTGCCCAGGAACAGAACCTTTTGTTGGTCGCATTGACAAAGTGCCGCTGGAATCAGTCCCAGGCCGCAAGAGAGCTTGGTATCACACGAAGTGCATTAAGATACCGTCTCCAGAAGTATGGAATCGGGACGCAGCAGGGATAAGGTTCCGATCTTATAAAAATAATATTTACAAATATTTTTTCCGGTTGATACCTGCAAGTCCTATCATGCCGCTGCCGAATAGAAACAGTGTGGCCGGTTCCGGAACTGGGTTTACAAGGTCTCCGGTTATACGGATGCCTAATTTTAAATCATCAAACTCACTCCAGAGCGTTAGCGGTGCGGTAATTACAGCACCATGAACCAAAGGATTTGCAGAGTTGTAGGGCATGAAACCATCGTAATCATCCACGTTGGCCGTCCGTTTTTCGAAATTGACCCAGTAATCTCCGGAAAGAAGTTCAAGCCCGTTTTGATAGCTGATATGGTATCCTTCCCAGCTGGCATAATCCGTACCGGATATGACGGCACCATTTGTATAGATATGAGTGCCGGGTGTTTCTCCATTGTCGTTGTGATAAATCGAGATGGAAAACCTTTGTCCTGCACGATCTTCTGATACCACCCAGCCGGCGATATCTGTAATAAAATAATCCTGATCAAGGGTGAACCGGCTGGAAAGCCACTGGGCAGTTCCAAAGTCCCGGAGGCCTGTTGTTCCCGGGCCTGTGTCTACTATGGTTGCTGCCTGGAGTGTCGTGCAGTATAAAAAAACAGCTGCCAGGATTAAAAAAATTTTTCTTTTCATAAATCTTACTCCTTTTTTGATTGAACCCGGGTTGTTCATATCCGGACTCTGTTTAAAAAATCATCTGTCATCCACGAAGGACGAAACCGATGGATAACGATAGAGCAATATTTATACCGGATCGTATGAAGACTGATAATCAATCGGTATTACAATGTTATGAAACAAAATGAGGTGAGTGGTATGGGGTTTGTCTGGCTGCTGGCTGTTATCGTACAGCCAGATTGGCTGATATCAGCCAGGTTTAAAATCAGCCGGTTTGATAAATATTAAAATGGGGACCTCGAATTCATTAAAGACTCCTGGTTTTATCGTGATCCGAATATTGCCAGCCTTTCACCGGCCTGTCTGTTTTGGGATAAGTAGCGCTTTCCTGGCCTGAGTTGATCAAAGGTCTCACTACTTATGTATTGCCATAAACCAGGTTTCAAAAATAATAGCATAGTGGTCTTTGGTATGTATTTTGCTGTATTAATCTAAATAATGAGAATAGTCACTGCGTTTAAAGGCCGCATAATGAATATTAGACGACTAAAAATTTAACACATAGAGAAAGAAAAGGGGAAGTTATGATACCATTGAGCAAAAAAAGTTTTGGAATTTTGTTTTTCACCATGATTTGTCTGACTATGACGACTCAAGCGTATGCAGCAACTATAGATGAGACATGGAGGCGGGTCAATGCCGGGTATAAATTTGGTGAACATTCAGGGACCAAAACGGCGCTCCCGGATATGGTTTCAGCAGGAGATTTTGATAAGACAGCAATAAAGGGTGCAGCTTCTAAAGATCCTGATACTAATATATATGATTTACAGGCCACAGTAACAAATCGTCAACAATCACAGCTTTTTACCTCCTCCAGCCAGCTTCTTGCAAAAATGACAGATACTAAAATTACAGCGGATTATACACATAATGATGTTTGGAGAGATGATGTTGGAGTGGGGCTTAACGCTACCTCTTTTTTTACGCTCTACTTTACCCCGGAAACAAATGCTTTATTAGATCTCACAGGGAATTTTATTGGTACACATGAGGCCTTTTACGCTGATTTTTCATTTGGACCACGAGGGAACAACTCGTTTACAAAGAGAATAGGTGGAGGATCTTTATCTCAGTCTTTTTCTTTTTCTGACACATTGACAGCAGGCCAACAATATCAATTTGGATTTTATGGAAGGTTAATCTACGAAGGTCTATCAGATAAACTGTTTTCCCAAACAGGGAACTATAATTTTGAACTCTCTGTCATGGAAATTACAGGTCAAGATACGAACCCTGTTCCGGAACCCGCCACAATGTTTCTCTTTGGGCTTGGCCTTTTAGGTCTTGCAGGTGTTAACAGAAAAAAACTTTAAAAAAGGTAATTTTTTAGTTGATTAAATTATTCAGGCAGGGTCGGAAAACGGTCCTGCGTTCCAATCGTCATAAAGCTGTAAATAATATTTTTCAAATTATTGGAATAGTAGATGAAGGGGCAGTAAAGTAATGACCGTCATCGGAAGTCCTCCCCCCTCTCCCGTGCCCGTCTGGCAGCCTTAACCGGAATACCGGCCTCACAGGAGGGGACCCCTGTCTGACACAACCCGCACCCATATCCTTCAAACTGGTAAGTCTTTATTACGTATTTCCTGGATTGGGCCAGGTGCAACCGGCATTTTACCTTGTCATGACCCTGTTCGGTAACAGCTCGAACCAGGCAGCGGTCAATACACTTTCCGCAGGTCCCTCAGCAAAATAGAGGCAATAGGACCGGTGATCAAAGTAAGGCCTGGGGGTCGGTTCAACAGATATTCTTGAGCCAAATGAGTAATGCCATGGTGTTTAATGATGGTATAAATAAACTGTGTCAATTTACTATCCATTATGGCTGATTTCCTCTTTGTGATCCTAACCGCTAAACACCATATCTTGTGATCGAGAAAATTTGAAAAGGATAAGTAAATGCTTTTTTGCCCTTTGTCAAGAAATAGAAAAAAATATATGAAATATGCACCCAACCCAGGAAGGGCACAACATGTGCCCTTCCTGGGTTGGGTAAAAAGCTGTTCAGGGGAAAATTAGACGGACAGTTGTAATGAATAAAAACAATGTGATTTTTGTTAAAATTGACCGGAAACGGCTGAATTTGAGTATAGGACACCTGTAATCCCTCAACTCAATTTTAAAAATATCAACTCCAAAAGGTGTCAAATACTGGAATCTGTGAGCCTGAATTATCATAATCTGAATCTTCAATATATGTTAATTCAGGAATATAAACAGCTTCTATCTCCGGCGGATCATGGTTGCGGATATCCCAGAGATTCAGATGTTTTAAAATTTTATCTATTATTTCAAAATCATCAATGATAGAGATGATTTTCATTTGACCCTGGCATTTTGGGCAGACAAGAGGATCGACCTCATAGATTTTTTGAATTAAACGAGCCCAATTCTGTTTTGCTTCGCTGGAAGACATATCATTTGGTATGATTGTCTGGATCACATCATCAGCGTCTGCCTTCTTTCTCATTCCTCTGGACTTGTTTGAAAAATATCCATAATATCTGACAGTATGCTCATATCTGCTGGGAATATGTGTTACCAACCTGGCGAGCCACTCCAAAGCAGTAAACACTTTTCGGGTTTTTCTATCTTTGGATGTATAAATAACTTTGGCAACACCATCATCAGATTTTTTTGCCGGGACATAAACCATTCTTTCCTGGGAAAAACAGGCACGAATGATATATCTTGCCAGATTGCCAAGTCCGGCTTTATCATCAGGTTCAATTCTGTCACCAATATACACGTTAAAACCCGGAATGGTGCCATGAAAGCATGTTCTCAATAATAGTATCATTTATCTTTCCCTCTTTCTTGAGCATTTTTAGCACCTCATACTGAAATGCCTCTTCCAGGTCTTCAAGCATAAATACTGATGCAGTCTGAAAGCTGCCATCTTCCAGGAAAGATCCATCTAAAACTATGGCGTGGAGATGAGGATTGAAGTTGAGAAAATCACCATAGGTCTGAACAGCAATACTGGCGCCGGGAACAGCATCATCATATAGCACAGTGGATTTAAGGTAAGCCGTGATAACATTCCATGCACATATAGAGAGTTTTGCCAGCAATTTGCGATCATAAAGAAAATAAATCCGCAATCTTTTGGGGATACTGAAAACCCATTGTTTATAAGGGACATCTTTTAAAACATTAGTCAGCAACCATTCTCCATACTCAACAACCCTTTTCTGATGGCATGAGGGACAAAAATGCCGACGCTTACAAGAAAATGCCAACAAATACTCATGACCACAATCTTCACAACGCACCCTGGCAAATCCAAAATGAAGATCTCCACAATCCAGATATTTGTAAATCACAGTCATGACATATGTGCGCCAATAGCCATAACGGGATTTATACATATCATCCCATGCTTGCTCTAATTCTTCAAAATGACTTTCAACGCACTTGTAATAAGCGCTTGCTTTGGGATTGCGAGGCTGATAAATATGAAAACCATTTTTAATTGATGATTGTGCCATACTAAACCTGAAATAATGGTAAGCTTTTCAATATATTTCATTTGAAAATTCAATATGGTTGTATAGTATAGATGGTTTGTTGAAAAAATACAACAAACGTTGAAAAATATAAACAATATTAGAATGATAAAAGCGGAGAGCCTAACAAAAACATGCTGACGGGTAAACCGCAGATGTTTGAACCTGTTATGCCCGTATTAAATGAAACATTGGCATTTTTAGAAATCCCCATATATATAAAAGATCGGACAACTAAAAGGATGCTACGGTCAAACCGGATGAAAAGCTGTGGCAAGTATCTATTTTTTTGGCATCCGGTTAGCCGCAGATCCTAAACATTATAGGAAGGAATATAATGGATAAAGATAGCACACTTTCTGCAACCGATTGGTTTAATGAAGGTTTAAAATGTTTCAATATGCCAGATGGAATTGGTTGCCGATGTTAAAAAACAGATGCGGGACCTTCCTTAAAAGACTGAGAGTTGAAAATGGGTAGATGGCGTCCTCCTAGAGAAAAAGGTTCCAAGTATATCACCCCGGAAGGTGAACGAAAATTAACTGAAGAGCTTCAATACTTGTGGAAAGTTGAGCGTCCAGATGTGACCGATAGAGTTGCAAAGGCTGCCGCACAAGGTGATCGTAGCGAAAATGCCGAATACATTTATGGCAAGAAACGCTTGCGAGAAATTGATAGCAGGGTTCGATTTTTAACGAACCGTCTCGACGGAATGAATGTGGTCAATCATATTCCTGATGATCAGGATAAAGTTTATTTTGGTGCTTTTGTTACCCTCGAGGATGAAGAAGGAGAAGAGGTCGAATATCGTATTGTTGGACCTGATGAGTTTAATGTTGTTGATGGAAAACTTAGTATGGATTCGCCCTTAGGTAAAGCAATGTTAGGAAAACGAGTGGGGGATAAAATCAAGGTTTCTTCACCAAAAGGAGAGACGATTTTTTATATATCGAAAATTCGTTATTTTTAACATTAGGGAATCTTAGAATAAACAAAGCATTCAAAACAAGTGGGTTATGGAAATTCAAATCGGCAACATAAAATTATTTCTGATATTAATCATCACATTTTATGGATTTCTGCTATCTGTTCTTATCTCTGTTGGACAACTTATTGCTGATGTTAAATCTATCAAAAGCTGGTTACTATTAGATTTATTCTTTGTATTTAGCTTATATCAAATCCATTACATCTTTTTTATAATGGATTTGCTAAACGATTATAAAATATTGAACATCTTTCCAATCACAGCTGTTTATTTATTGGGGCCAGTGATGTTTTTTATCACCAAACAGTCTTTAATAAAAAATTACAAGATAAGACCAGCAAGTATAGTACACTTCATTCCCGCCATAATTGCCTCAGCTTTATCAATCATATTTATTTTTTCATCTGATAATCAAGCACCTTTACTGCTGTATCACGGATATTATTATAATCAAAATATCATGATCATTGGATTAAGCGGCTGGTGGTTTTTTATTTCTTATTTAGCTTTGTCCGTCAAAGATTTTTCATTTTCTGATTTAAAAAAAGCCAAGAAATAAGAATTAGTGTTATCAACTGGACATCGAGAGCATTCTGTAATGCTGGCCTGTTGATTTTAAAAATTCTCTCTACCTGACTCGAAACTACAACAGAAACACCTTTCACAGAATTGCTGTAAAAAATGATCCCCATATTTTCGATTTAAGAGCGTTTCAGATTTTTTGAAGGGTAATCCATGCACCTAAAACGGACAATATTAGCTTTTAGGAGAGGAATCACCCGATACCATTAGACATAGCCACACTTTTGAAAACATGATACATTACTATATTCGATCCGTGGTGGATCAGCTTTTTTAAGAAAAGAGGAAGTAATATTTAATTTTGCTTCCTCTTTTTTTATTTCGGCAAAACTTAAGATTTACCGAATTTCCTCCGGTTATACCTTATTATATAGAGGGACTTAATACCTAACGGCAAAACTGGCACTTTCCCGGTACTTGGCAACTCGCTTGTCATACATCTGGGTGGTCTTAATCTGAGAATGCCCCACGGTCTTTTGTACCGCCTCAATAGGACAATTATTCTCCAGGGCCTGGGTGATAAAGGTCGCTCGGGCAGAATGCGGTGTAACGCCATCAAGCAAAGCGAGCTTTGCATACTTTTTAAACAAATAATCGATGGTCTTCCGACTCATCTTTCTTTTCTTATCTGTTTTTCCGGGAGCATGCTTTACCGGTAAAAACAAAAAGCTCTCTTTTTCGTCCTCATGGCCGGCCATCCTCAGATATTCTCTTATTGTTATCTGCAACTCCTGGTTGATGGCCAGACGATTTCGTTTGCCACCCTTGACCCAGAAATCCATGATATAAAACCCTTGTTCTTGGTAAAAGTCCTTTACCTTGAGCTTGCAGACTTCAGACACTCTGCAGCCGGTAAAAAACAGTGTGCTCAATATGGCTTTGTCTCTCAATCCCTGGAGCTTGAACGGATCCGGAATGCTCAACATTTTCCGGACTTCCTTTGGACTCAGCACTTTTGCCTCAACCCGGTCAGAGTTAATTTTCATCCGGCGAACACCCTGGGCCACATTAATTTTAACCACTTGTTTATCAATTAAATGATTAAACAAAGAAGAAATCGCAGACAATCTATTATTTATCGTTCGCGGACTTTGACCCTGGCTTTGTAAATATTTTTTAAACGCGATCACATGGCCATGATTAATCTCTCTTAATTCCTGTGGAGAAGATACCCCAATGAAAGATAAAAAAGAATGAATTGCCTTATCGTAAGTCTCAATGGAATTGTCAGAATTAAAATTGGCTTTCCATAGAAGTTCTTTATCAGATTGTCATCTAAAATAGACACCCAGTACGATACCAACACCCAGGCCTTTGTGCAGGAAGACTATACCTATTTTGCAGATCACGGCAGCATAGAAAGCACCATAATTTCCGGCACAGGTCTGACAGAAAATGCCGTGACTACTTATACCTATGATTTTTACGGCACAGGCGCTACATATCCCTTAAGAATCACATCAGAAACCTTGTCCGGCAGTGTTGCGGGATTATTGCGTCAAATTGATTATTCATATGAAAGTGTGACCGGTAATCTGTTGACCGAATACGCGTATAATGACACAGGCGGTAGCCCTGTGACCCAGTACGGGTATGATATTTATGGTAATGTAACATCCATTACAGATCCCAAAGGCAATGTCACCATTTATGAGTATGACAGCCAAATTGATACCTATGCAACAAAGATCACTCGACCTTCTACAGGTATATACAACCATATCAGCCAATATCCGTCCGTGGACTTTAGATATGGTAAACCCTTGTTATTTGAAAACGAGAACGGCTTTTTAACCACCTATACCTACGATGTGTTTGGCAGGATTACACAAATTGACACCCCAGATGGCGGCCAGCAAACCTATGTGTATGATGATGTATCCATGCCCCGATCGACCACCACGGGCATTAAAGATGGTGTATCCTCTTTTATTTATACATATACCTATTGTAGATTCCTACGCTTCTCTACCTGAAAATTACGCAAGTTTTTCGCCAGATGTTTACCTACCGTGAGAAAGAGCGTTTACTCAAAAACGATAATTATAAATGAAAAACAAAACAGATAATGTCAGC
>JAKIUJ010000193.1 GCA_021647625.1 Desulfobacula sp. | reverse complement strand
GCCGCAGAATACCTTGAATACTCCACCAATTACGGTATCACACAAGTATTGAATCTCAACCAGGGCACCATTCTTCTTGGCTATCTGATGCACAGACTGGGTGTGGATATTGAATTTAAAATCTCTGTCTTCGTGGGAAATGACAATCCCTATTTTATTATGTGGACACTGCTGACAGCCAAGCTTTTTTCCCGGGCAGACGGCAGCACCTCTCTTGTCGGATTTAACCTGTCCAACTCCGTCAACAATGAAACCATCCGCCATGCCAATTTTGTCAGAAAACAATTGGGACTTGAAAAACAGGTCCGGTTTGAACATCATATTACGGAAACCTATAAATCCATCGTACTTCAGCCCTATAACAGAAGAGATGAGCTGGTAAACATTGTAAAGGAAGTTCCCAACATTTCCGCCAAACATGAAGGTGGAGAGCCTGAAATTGAAGCCACCCGAGAGCATCCGTCTGATATTTTTGATTACTTTGTTTCCAAAGCCGATATATTGGCCAATAACCAGATGGAATCTTTGGAACAAAATTATCTGGACAAACATGATTCTGTGAACCTGACAGCCCAGGCTCTGATCAAATCAGGTACCGGCGTGTTTGCTGCGCAAAATCTGCACTAATCATTGGAGGATATAACACATGATTCCGTCAAGAATGCAAAAGTTTTTGCAGGATACCCTTCCGGAAAGCATCTGGAAGAACCGGTTGATCAAAGATGGGCCGTTTCGATTTCTTGAATTCGGCCCTTTGGATGTTGACCGGCTCCAGAGACTGGGGATTAAAGTGGATCGGCTGGGGCCCCGCCTTGTCTCCTGTATGTGGAACCAAGAAACCAAGGTTGAAATAGGCGGATTTTTGGTCGTGGACAACCTGGCCATGGGACAGCCATCCATGGGTGGTACCCGGATGCTGCCTGATATCACACCGGATATTATACATAATCTGGCACGGGGAATGACGCTTAAAAATGCCGCCGCCGACCTTCCCTTTGGCGGGGGAAAATCAGGCATTGTCCGTCCGGAAAACCTGTCTGACTCAGGCAGGCATGAAGTTATCAAGGGATTTGGACAACTCTTAAACCGATATAAAGAGATCTATATTCCAGGACCGGACGTAGGCACCAATGATGCTGATATGAAAACCTTTGCCATGGAAAACGGCTTGAACAATGTGGTATCAAAACCCGCAGATATGGGTGGCAATCGAATTGACGAGCTGGGCGGAGCTGCGAACGGTGTGGTTGTGGCCACAAAAGCCTTGTTGGAAAATTTGCCCAGATTAAGGCAACTGCCACAATTCAAAGACATGCGCATTCCTAAACCCTGTGATATGGATATTCTTATCCAGGGATTTGGCGCTGTCGGTGCTCATGTGGCAAGAATTTTCCATGATTATGATCCTGAAACCAGCCCCATTATTAAAGGGATCAGTGATGAACATGGGTATCTTTTAAAAAATGAAGGGTTGCCGTGGAAAGAACTGTTTGACATGTGGAAAACCTTTGGCAGCGTGACCAAAAAATATTTTCATGAAAAAATCATGCACGAGGATCAGAACAAATTCAATCAAATGGTTTTTTCCAATTCTGCCAATAATTTGTTGACTGAGTCGGCTTTCTGCCTGGTACCGGCATCCCCTGTGTTTAACTATCTGGATGTGGATGCAGCAAATCATCCTGCCATGACCACAGACAGGATGGGAAACTGGAGAATCATTGTCGAGGGTGCCAACACCTACTCGCCCAATCCGGCCAGAAAGGCAGAACGAAGACGAATGGAACGGTATGTTTACAGGGACAAAGGCGTCCTGATTGCCACGGATTATCTGGTTAATTCCGGTGGGGTCATCTATGCCGCCCATGAGAGAATCATACCCACACCGGACCACCTTTTGATCCCTAAAAAATTATTGGGCAATTCCGATGCCGTTAAAGGATGGCTCAACACGAACAAGGATGATTTTGCAAAGCTTGCTGAAACACGGCGTAAAGCTGCTGTTAAAAAACTTGAAACAGTGATCCGGCGAAATATGGAAGAATTGATTGAAGGACTCTGTAAAGATGCCGACAGCCTGCCCTGCGAAATAGCGGAACAAATCAGTGTCCAGCGAATTGCATCCATGGAAAAATCCAGGACCGCCCGGGATATAATGAAAAAAGCACCCACCATCAGCGTGGATAAAAGTGTAACCGATGCAGCACAGCTTCTTGTTGATGCCCATGTATCAATTGTAAATGTGGTATCTGAAAAAGGCAAACTTATCGGTATTGTCACCAATTGGGATATCACTAAAGCCATGGCATCCAAACTGGCAATGGACTCGCCCTTAACAAAGGTGATGACTGCAGATGTCATGACGACAGGGCCCGATGCCACGATTTTGGATTGCATCCGAATGCTGGAAAATCATGAGATATCCGCCATGCCCATTGTTGAAAATGACAAAGTGGTTGGCGTTATTTCCGGTGATATTCTTGCCAGGCGAACCCTGTTCAGGCTTCTTCAGACAATGAACTAAGGATCGGCTCCAAAATTAGTTGATCTTTTGTTTTCATAATACCCAGTCTTTTAAGGGGCTTTGGAAACAATATAGATCAAGTTATTTTGTAACGATTCCTGAGGTTTTCGGTCAGGCACTATAGTAATCTTTTCAAAAAGAAGATACCATAGGTCTCTTTTGTCAGAATCGCTTGCCAGAAAAAGCTGTTTTTTTAAAGCAGCTTTTTTTTATTTTGTAAAACCCAATTATATCATTGAAGATTTCAATCAAACATCGTAATTTATTCAATATATGCCAACAAAAAAAATATTGAGAGAATAATGCAAAACCGGAGGAAAAATGAAATACAAATATCATCTTTTGCTCATAATCGTTAGCTGGATGCTTCTTTCACATGCGTATGCAACAGAGTCGCGATCACTTTCACATGGCCAGACGGTTTATGTACCAGCCTATTCACATATATATATAGGCAACAAAGGCACGCCCTACCTGTTGGCTATCACCTTAAGCATACGCAATACCGACCCTTCCAATCCAATCCAGATTACCCAGGTTGATTATTTTGAGAGCCAGGGCAAACACCTTAAAAATTTCTTTTCTGAACCTGTTGATTTACTACCCTTAGCATCCACCCGATATCTTATCTCTCAAAAAGATAAAAAAGGGGGTTCCGGTGCTAATTTTATCGTTAAATGGAAATCACA
The DNA here is from genome assembly GCA_021647625.1 of Desulfobacula sp. GTDB lineage: Bacteria > Desulfobacterota > Desulfobacteria > Desulfobacterales > Desulfobacteraceae > Desulfobacula. The sequence goes on along the minus strand of JAKIUJ010000193.1, from coordinate 4,628 downwards.
AAAAAAATGCAACCCACCGATTATTGAAACAATAATGATTGGGACTCAGTCCCAGCAGGGTATTTCCTTCACATCCAGAGGAGTGCCTATTCTTCAAACCAAATAACTAAAGTATAATCATCAGGCCTATTTAATATGACCAGTTCATTCAACAGATTGATGACATTCATTTTTTTATCTGTTTTTTTGCACATGATATATGCAAATAATACCCTGTCCCAGGAACTGAATAATTTTATAGAGTTTGAGCACCAGAAAAAATCTTATTCAATTTCCTGGGAACAAAAAAATCAAAACACCTATGTTTTTAATCCCGGGGCACCCAAGAAAATAACAATGGTCACGCTCGACTGGCCACCGTATATTGGCAAGAATATCTGTAAACAAGGATGGGTGCAGCAGTTTACCATTGCTCTTTTATCCACCAGGGGATATGAGATTACGACATCTTTTCTACCATGGGCACGAGCGATTATCTTAGTTGAAAACGGAGATGTTGATGTACTCTATCCAGAATATTTCATTGAAGATTCTGCACCGTCTGATGTGATCAAAGGCACACAACGCAGGGATCATCTGATTTTATCAAAAAAATTTATCGGAGGGAAAATTGCCTTTATAAAACGCAGCGGTGAACCAAGCCGGTTTAACGGCAACCTGTTATCCTTAAAGAATGAAAGAATCGGTGTTGTCAGAGGCTACCAGAACACACCGGCATTTGATTCTCTTATGGATAAAGGTTTTTTTGATATAAGCATGGCTGTCGATGATTTTTTAAACACAAAAAAACTTATTGCAGGAAGGGTGGATCTTATCATTGGCGACCCGATCGTTATTTTTTACAGCCTCTTAAAATCAAACCTTTCAACCAGGGGAAAGCAAACGATGATGTCTAAAATAGAAGAAGTATCGCCGATACTGCAATATAATTATCTTTATTTTGCTGTTTCCAGAAAACGGCCTAATCATAAACGAATTCTTGAGGATATCAATATAGGAATAGATGAGTTTGAAAACACAGGTATGATTCACCGACTCATTCAGTCCGTGAACCATCGCTGCGGCTTCGATATGCCTCAAACCTCCCCTCCTTCTCCATAATTGCACAGGGCTATCGCATGTAACTTTTTCATATTAACGATTTTAGACAATTACGGTTTGAAGGTAAACGCAAATGACATTATCGTTTTGCACAAGTACCTGTAAAACAAAAAATTAAAATCCATGCCAAGTTTACATGCCTTTACCCTGCATAATTGCAACTTGCGTATTGTAATTGTTCAAAGGATGCCTTATTTTAGTGATTTATAACTTAGGGCTCACTCAAAAATAACTATACATTTTGAGTCGGCCCTTAATCAAAACTGCCAGGAGAATTTGCATGACTGCTGATGTCTATTTCATGGATTTAGAAGCGACCTCAAAGGAAAACCTGCCCGAAAAGCTGTTGCGCCTTGTTAAAAAGACCGGTTTGGCGCAACGACTGGATAAAAATGATCTGACAGCCGTCAAAATCCATTTCGGCGAGCAGGGCAACACCGCCTATATCCGGCCTGTTTTTATCCGTAAAATAATTTTGGCCATAAAAGAATGTGGGGCCAGTCCCTTTCTCACCGATGCCAACACGCTTTATCTTGGTACACGCTCGGATTCTGTTTCCCACATTCATACGGCCATAGAAAACGGATTTTCATATTCATCCATGGACTCAACCCCTATTATCATTGCCGATGGCCTTAGAGGAAAAAATGAAACTGCTGTTATGGTTGGGCAAAAAAATTGTGAGCATGTATACATTGGTTCTGAAATTATTAATTCGGATTCACTTGTCTCTGTTGCTCATTTCAAAGGACACGAACTATCCGGTTTCGGCGGCACATTAAAAAATTTAGGTATGGGATGCGCCTCCAGAAGAGGTAAGCTTGATCAACATTCCAATGTGAGCCCTAAAATCAAAAGAAAAACCTGTATTGGATGCCGGGAATGCGAAAACCATTGCCCTTCCCAAGCAATTTATCTTAAAGAAAATAAACTCAAAGAAAAAAAAGCCTATATTGATAAAACCAAATGTATCGGATGCGCCGAGTGCATTGTCAGGTGCCCGACTGAATCTGTGAATATCAACTGGAACCAGACGGTTCCCGTTTTCCTTGAAAAAATGATGGAATATACACTGGGTGTATTAAAGGATAAAAAAAACAAGACCCTTTTCATCAACTTTATTACAGATATTGCACCTAAATGCGATTGTCTGCCATATAGTGAAGCCCCTATAGTTAATAATGTCGGGGTATTGGCATCAACCGACCCGGTTGCCATTGACCAGGCCGGCGCGGATCTTGTAAATCAGCAACAGGCACTGCCCAATACGAGCCTTAAAACAAACCACAAGCCGGGTGAAGACAAGTTTAAAGGGCTGTATCCGTCAGTTGACTGGGAACACCAACTTGACTATGCCGAGAGCCTGTCGCTTGGTACAAGGAAATATAAGCTTATCAAACTTAAAACCCTCGCCTACAAAAAATCATAAAGGAGGCATATTATCGCCATGAAACACGTATTAAACAACCCGTCAGACTGGGTGGAAAAATATGGCGATTACCTCTATGCCTTTGCCTTTTACAGGGTTAAGGATGATATTCTTGCCCAGGACTTGGTCCAGGATGCACTTATGGGTGCTCTCAAATCCAAAGACAAATTCAAAGGGACATCTTCAGAAAAAACATGGCTGACCGGCATAATAAAGCACAAAATCATTGATGCCATTCGCAAAAAATACAGAGAAACCGCCTTTGAAGATAAGGCATTGGATTTTCGAACCCGGGAAAATGCATTTAATGACAAGGGGATGTGGAAAACAGGCCCCCGGAAGTGGGCCTCAAATCCTGAAGAGCTTTTAAATCAAAAAGATTTCTTAACGGTTGTCAATAAATGTTTTGGAGAACTCCCCGACAGACCCGGCCGCGCACTTGCAATGAAGGAACTGGATGGCGAAACCACAAAAACCATTTGTAAGGTATTGAATGTAAGCTCGACTAATGCCTGGGTGATACTTCACAGGGCCCGTGCCTTAATGAGAAAATGCATAGAAGCCAAATGGCTTGGGGAAAAAGAAAAAACATGATGAATCACTGGGCTTTCAAATGTAAAGATATAACTCAATTGATTTCAAAATCCATGGATGAGAAAGTACCCTTGCGTATCCGATTAGGAATCAAATTTCACCTGATGATGTGCCATTTGTGCACCAGATATAAAAAACAACTTGAGCTAATCCAAAAAGCCATGAAAAATTTTGAGAATACGGATGCATCTGCTCTTCCTGCCAAAAAGCTGCCTGATGACGTTAAAGAAAAAATAAAGACATACCTAGTGCACCCGAATAATAGACCGAAATAGCGCCTAACCGAACACGAATTAGGAGAATCTGATGAAATCAATTAAACTTATACGCGCCCTGTCAAACGCACCTGGTGTATCAGGATTTGAAGATGAAGTGATTGACGTGGCCAAAGCCTATTTTAATGACAATGCACAAATTGAAGAGGATCGACTCCGAAACCTGTATATCCATGCCCTTTGTGTTGATAATAATAAACCCAAAGTGATGCTGGATGCGCATTCCGATGAGGTCGGATTTATGATCCAGTCGATAAACACCAATGGTACATTAAAATTCATATCCCTTGGCGGATGGAATCCACAGACCGCTGGGGCACATGCGGTTAACATAAGAAACACCCAAGGGGAATGGATTCGAGGTATCGTTGCTTCAAAACCCACGCATTTTTTAACGCCCAAAGAAAGAAAAATTCCTGCTTCCATTTCCAGCATGGTCATTGATGTTGGTGCCACTTCAAAAAAAGAGGTCATGGGAAATTTTAATATTCAAATCGGCGCACCTGTTGTGCCCGAGGTCACCTTTTCCCATGATAAAAAAAATGATCTCATCATTGGCAAAGCCTTTGATGACCGCCTTGGATGTGCAGCCCTTTTAACGGTGATGAAAGATCTTATTCTTAAAGATCTGGATGTAGATGTCTTTGGCGTACTTTCTACCCAGGAAGAGCTGGGACTTCGCGGGGTCAAGGTTTCTGTTTCCAAAACAAAACCGGATTTGGCCATTGTCCTTGAAGGCACCCCGGCGGATGACACCTTTAATTCCAATGATTTTATACAGGCGGGATTAAAAAAAGGTCCCCAGATACGACACATGGACAGCTCGGTTTTATGCAATCCAAGATTTGTTAAATTCGCCATTGATATTGCAAAAAAGAATAAGCTCCCATTCCAGGAGGCTGTCCGGTCTAGCGGGGGTAACAACGCGGCGGTGATCACCTTGCATGACAGAGGTATACCAACCATTGTCCTTGGCGTTCCAGTGCGGTACATTCATTCCCATCACGGCATTGCAACGGTTTCCGATTTTGAGAATACCGTGAAATGGTGCAAAGAAATCTTAAAGGCATTGAATCGGGATATTATTGAAAGTTTTTAAAAATCAGATCCAAAGACAGTCTGTTCGCATTGACGCTATCCCGCTATCCATCTTTGTTTACAGGCCAGTTTTTTCCATCTTTAAAAAAAACAAGCCGGCCATTCTCTTCCTTCAGGTATTTAGATAATTT
>JAKIUJ010000192.1 GCA_021647625.1 Desulfobacula sp. | reverse complement strand
GGTATTACGCCTTGTGTCATATTTATTGCACCTCGTTGGTGATGGGTTTTTGTTAGCACAAACAGTCTATCTGCTTGAGCAATCAAGCACAACGAGGTTTTTTATTTTTTTTGATGGTGGATTGGGGGGGTACAGCTTCTATTATGGTCTGCCCGGACAAATCTTGTGAGAAAAGCCTGCCGGTGTATGCCGGTGAAAGTTATATGGTCCTGCTGGATCCCGGAATCAGCTGGGAGGTTCCTTTTGAGCTCAGAATAATTGATCCGGATAGTAAGCAGGTTGGTGGTGCTGTTAATGACAGCTATTACCTTAATCAGGTTGCCAAGGCAGGATTTGAGTATCCCAAGATTGTGGAAACAAATGACAGGAAACATCCGGTAAAATTTATTCTTAACCCCAAATACACCCGTACGGGGACACACACCATAGAAATAAGAAGCAAACTGGATGATAGCAGTGATACCAATGGCAGTGGCCTTTTCGGATCACCAGGTTCTCTTGAATTTGCAGGAGATTGGCAGCCTGTCGGCTCCTATGAAGTGCTGCCTGCAATCATACACTTTAAAGGATTTATTGCAGAACCCTTTGCAGCCTTAAAGGGAAAAGGCGGTGACTTCCCGGCCAATACCGATCTTGAAATGTCCACATTAGAATCCAGATTTTCAGATCCATTGGTTGACATCATCATCAACGGGTCTTGGAACCGGCGGGATTGCGCCGGCAACCCTGTACTGGAAAAAAATGAAAGCCGGATTAAAATATCCTTTCCAGAGCAGATTGATCTTGTTCGGACAAAAGAGATAAAAGACTCAATGGGGGGTCCTCCCAACCTGAATAAAGCCGCTCAGTTTTCATTTCTATCAGGGGGGCTCCCGTTTGAACTTTCGGTACACATCATTTCTCAAAAAAGGGGCAAGGCCCGATTCGAAGGCTGTAATGACATAGATGACGCTGCCTTTGATATTTTCTTTAAAGGATTATATTCTTTAAAAACAGACCCTTTAAAATTTATGACCGATTTCAAACGGAACTGGTTAAGTTTAGGGTCGTCAAACCTGAAGTTTAAACATCCCAATCCTGTTGATCCCTTTAATCTTTATGGTCCTATCCATAATTACGTCCGGGGCCCTGACACAAACATTATTTTAAAGGCAAAAAGCCTGCTCAGTGAAGATACGATTGGGGAAAGCATCCGGTCCGGCAACCTTTTTTTCATACCGGTATCATTTAACATTGCCATGTGGAAAATACCCAAGAGGGATGCCAGGGATAAATTTATAGGGAACCCCTTAATGGGATATGCGGTGTATGGTGCTGAACCGGGTGAATATACAGGTCCTGTTCCTGCAGTCATCGGCACACCGAAAAATCTGGCCGACCATGATGGAACCCAAAATGATGGGACCCAAAATGATGGGACCGGTACTGATGTTGACGGTTCTGGAACGAGTGGCACAGGAGGTCAAATACAAACGCCTTCCGGTACAAAGGTCACAGGAACAGATCAAAGTCGCACACCTGTTCAAGGTGAAGATCTGATATCACCTGATAGTGATATCAAATCAAAGGAGCCAGATCTTGATCCGGACAAACAATCACCAAAAGGAAGCCTTTTGGTTCCAAATTTAATCGGAAAGCCTGCCATGGAAGCAAAAAAGATTTTATCGGACAAAGGGTTCAAGGTAGCACTCCAGGCAGGGAAAGCCGCACCTTCTCCTCAAAAAGCGTTTACCGTTACAAATATGACACCAAAATCGGGTTCGTTTTTGAAAAAGGGGAAAACTGTTAAAATAACTGTGTCTGTGGCGTATGCGCAGCAGATAAAGATTCCTGACATATCAGGATTAAGCACTGTTAAAGCAAAAAAGAAGCTTCAGGATGCAGGGTTCAAAGTCAAGTTGAAAACCAAAGGAAATTCTCCGTCTCCTGACGGGGCTTTCAAAACTATTGGAACAAATTCGCCAAAGGCTAAAGCAGCAAAAGGATCGACCATCACCCTTATCAGTTTTGGCCCCTACAAGGACCAGGTCACTATGCCGTCACTTGTCGGGCTCAAAGTCAATGAGGCGGAGAGGGTACTTGAAAAACTGGGACTGGAAAAGAATTTTTTTCGTGATAAACAGGCACCCAAAAAAGAAATGGAAGACATTGTCACCTTCCAGGAGCCAAAGGCTGGTACTGTTGTTTCTCCCCGCACCCGGATCAAGCTGAAGTATTACGATGATTATAAGTGGAAAGGAAAAATGCCGGATCTTTCAGGGTTGACGGTTGCCCAGGCCAAAGAAAAAATGAAGGAAACCGGGATAGATGTCCGAGTATTGTCCGGTACCCCTTCTCCATCAGGACGTCTGGTTAACAAAATTTATAAACAGTCCCTGGCAAAAAACAGCACCGTAAAACAGGGGGACACACTCATGGTAACCCTTTATGGTAAAACCAAGGATCAGTATGTTGCAGCCACAGATTGTACCGGGCTCCCGGGAACGGAGTCTTTCTGGAATACAAAAACCGGAAAACCAGTCTGCCGGTGCAAAGGCGGATATGTGATCCGAAATGACAAAAGCGGGTGTGATAAGAAAGCAAAGCCAGAGCCCCCGCAAGTGATTGTGAAAGAGACAATCAAGATACCTCCGGTACAACCCAAAAAATACCCTGGCGGAGCGGTGATATTATCTTCATCTGCCTGTGACCGGATAAAAAAACCAGGGATTCGACTTGATAAAGCAACCCGGGATAAGACTAAAAAGGAAATTCAAACAGTATTTGGGAACCTATTTAAACCGGTTTTCACATCGATTTTTGGAACCCGTGGTCAGGATCCAATAAAAATGCAGGTTTTTGTAAAATCTCGTAACAGTGATAAACGCAGGGTAAATTCGGTATATGTTCGGGCCATCTATCATACTACCCCTAAAGATCCCCATACTCAGGAGGTCGTCGAGTCTATTTTTTTCTTTAATGATATCGACCCATCAGCTGCTAAATATGATGTGGCGTATAGAATAAAAACAATCAAAGGCTATAGGGGAGAAATAGAGAAATCCTTTGATGGAATATCAGTATATGGTCATCCTGATAGACTGACCTGGACGTGGGCATCACCGGATAAAAGAATGTATACAGTGGTAAGGGGGCTCAATAAAAACAAGGATTACTGGACTGTTGCCAGAAAAGTTCATGAACAACTGAGAACCAGGGGGCTTTATGATATCAGATCAAAATTGTCCTGCCAGAATATAAGACAGGTACCGCCTCCTGTAAGTTTGAAGAAAAACAATTCAACCTGTGATCAATATTACAGAGAATTAAATCAACTTATTGGACAGCAGCAACAGCTCTCAAGAGAGCTGATGAGTAATCCTGGCAGTACCAGTGACTACGCTTGTAAGGCACTTAAATTAGCCCGGGAGACCATTTTAGTGGCAAAAAAAGCACGGCCCAGTGGTTGTAAAATAGATGGCAACATTGAAAAATCTTCAAAATTGTTGATGCAAACCTACCGGCAAATGTGCAGAGGTGGAACCGTTAAACCTGATAATAGTAGTAACAAGAAGGTTCCCTACATTGATATACCATCAACTTTATTTTCATACAGGTTTGATGGAAATAATGTCTATGTTGGCGGACAACGATCAGGTTTCAAGGGCGGACGGTTGCAAAGACCTGTCAAGGGTTTTTTGACAAAAGGTACTAGGAAAATAGTTATAAATTATGATCCGCCCTGGGATAAGGCTTCAAAAACTACTCAGCTTTTAAAAATTCGGGCCAACTGGATAGAGTTGGGAGATGTAAAGGGAGGCGTTGTTAGCTCTCGTTCTGATTGGTGTTCTTCAGTAGATACGGATATAAAAGTAACCAGAGAGAGCCGATACGATTTTATGATTTCACTAAAGGGATATAACAGGAAAGCTGTGGAAGTAAAAATACGTGGTCGCATGCGGCCCACACTGTTAAATTCCAATACTATTGCCGAAGCAAAACGTTTAATCCGGCAGGTGTATTTACAAATTGAACCCTATGCTGCAAAATATCCTTAATATTAAAATTAGAGGTTGCACGTTCCCTGCAAATAAAAAAGGTAGCTTCATGAATAAAAGAATATTTAAGCGGTCCATTGGTTATTTTGGTTTTCTGCTCATGCTGACCATCGTTTTTTCATCCCAGACGTTTGCCAAAGATATTAAAGGGAGAGTCTCCAGCACAAAAGGAGATGCGATCACCATTGAGCTTAAAGGGAAATTCATTCCTTCTATTGGGGATTCTGTAGCCCTTTACCTTGAACATGAGGTGCTCGGCGAAATGAGCATCGGCATCTGGAGAGTCACAAAAGTGGATTATCCAAATGTCCATGCGACAAAAGTGGATGCCACAGGAGATGCAAAAGTGGGCGTCAAAGCGGTAATTCAAACGGCAGTTCCAAAGCCTGCCATTTCAAAAAAAGGAACAAAGAAAATTGCAAGGCCTGATCCTGTAAAAGGAGCGGTTGACGAGTCATTAATTGTGGCAGCAGAAAATGGATCACTCTCTGATATCAAGATAGCCATACAAAAGGGTGCCAATTTAAATGCAGCCAGAGACACCGGGTCCTTTGCTCTGGCTGTGGCAGCGGTTGACGGACATGCTGATATTGTTGAAGCACTTTTGAATAAAGGTGCCACTCCCGATCTTGAAGATGCCAAAGGAAGAACAGCTTTAGGTCTTGCCGCATTTAAGGGAAAAGATGATATCATCCGAATTCTTGTTAAAAACAAGACTGACATCAATTATAAAAACCATGCCCAAAATGGGCCATTCCCGGGTGCAACGCCCCTGTGCATGGCAGCCAAGAGAAAACAGTTTAAAACCATCAAGCTGCCGCTTTCCCTGGGGGCGGATCCTCAAATTGAAGATAAATTTGGAAGAAATGCACTCGGCTATGCCATTATAAGCCGGGATCTGGATATCATTAATGTTTTTTTGAATTTTGGTGTCTCCCTGGATTCATCTGTTTTAACCGGGTTGTCACCCCTTCATATAGCAGCCGAGTGGAGTCGCGGCTGGCAGATATTTGCCTACCTGATTGGTGCCGGTGCTGATGTCAATGCCGGGATTAAAAAAACGGCTGTAATGCCGCAGGATATTCATGGGGCAACACCTTTGTTTTTCATGGCCGGTCAGGTGTCTGAGGTGGAGACAATCCTGTTGATGTTGCTTGCCGGGGCAGACTCGTCAATAAAAACGGTTCAGGGAAAAACAGCCTTGGATGAAATCAGAAGAAGAAAAGAGAAATTAATAAAAGAAGGTCGCGGCACGGATGATAATTTTTTAAAAGATTCCATTAGAATTGAAAAAATACTCAAAGATCCTGTATGGGGGAAAAAGGAGGCGGAAAAATTCTTTCAGGAAGAACTGGCTGATGCTGTTGATGATAATGATATAAACAGCCTTATGGCCCTAGATGCCATTGGGTTTGATCTGGGGCATGCTCTGAAAAATCAACAACCTCTGCTGGGAGAGGCTATTGCAGAAGGACGGTATAAAATGGCCAGGCTCTTAATAAAATATGGTGCCAATCCGGTTGTACAGGATGAAGACGGGCGAACCCCATTTCTGGCGTCCGTTTATAAAGGTCAAATTGAATTTGTAAAACTCTTTTTTGAGAAAGGGGCACTCCCCAATGATCTTCCCTGGGGCGTACCGTTTGGCACCCTTCAATTGGCTTATGAGTATGCAAAAGAGAACCAAATGAAAATCATTGAGTATTTACTCAGCATCGGTGCTGATCCAAACTGGCGAAATAAAGAGGGCGACACACCCCTTCACATTGCCGCCAAAAAAGGTGATGAGCAGTTTTTCAAACTCCTCATTGATAACGGGGCAAACCCCAGACTTCAAAATCAAGATAAAAAAAGGGCCATCGACCTTGTCCCTTCTTCTAAAAAACAGGTGTTGAACCGCATCCAAAATAAGGTATGGCCGCCGACATCGATTATTGTGAGAACAATCGAACTTCTTGAAACAACTCTTTTAAAGGCAGAAAACAGCCGGGATTGGGCGCTTTATAAAAAAACAGCAGACCAACTGATAGAGCAGGGAGACCCAAAAGGATTTTGGGCGATGGGCATGGTTTACAGCAAAGGTCTTGGAGTCGATATAGACCATAAAAAAGCCTTTGATTATTTCAGGCAGGGATCCAATATTGAGATCGGGGACAGGTATCTTTATTATTACCTTGGACTGTATCATGAAACCGGCCTTGGGGGGATCAAAAAAAATTACAAAAAAGCGGCCCTCTGGTATGAAAAAGCAATCAAAAAAGGTTCTATAGAAGCATATTACCGCCTGGGAAAGATGACCCTTCAAGGGCTTGGTGTAAAAAAGGATCCCTACCGGGCATTCGTTTTAATTACAAGTTCAGCCGTTCAAGGCAGCGGATATGCAGAGGCCATCCACTGGCTGGGATACCTGTATGAAAATGGAATTGGCACATCTAAAAATACCAGGATAGCGAAAACGGTGTATAAGGCTGCTGAAAAACAAGGATTTAGAAAAGAAAAGACCTTTGAAAAAAAGGCTGATAAAAACACAAAGGAGATCAAAAAATTACTCGGCCAGGCTTATCAGAAACTTAGGAAAGGAAAAGATGAAACCAGTCTCAGCTATATCCAGGATTATACACATCAAGACAACCCCACAGCGCAATATTACCTGGCCCTTGTCTATTATTACGGCCGGGGTAAGATAGATAAAAATTATAAAATTGCTTTAAATTGGTTCCTCAAAGCCGGCACCCATGGACATGCCAAGGCGCAGGATAAAATTGGGTATATGTATGAAATGGGATATGGTGTCAAAAGAAGTGATGCAATCGCTGCAAAGTGGTATGGGAAAGCTGCAAAAAACGGCTATAAATTTTCTCAAAATACGCTTGGCTTATTTTATAAAAATGGTTGGGGTGTTACAAAAAATTATCCTGAGGCAATGAAGTGGTTCCAAAAAGCCGCTGATCAGGGCTATGCTGAGGCTCAATATAATATGGGATTGATGTATGATCATGGTCAGGGTATTTTGGAGAATGATGCTTTAGCCGTGAAATGGTACAAAAAAACTGCTGACCAGGGGCATCACAAAGCACAAAGCAATCTGGGATTTATGTACGAGCATGGTGAGGGTGTTCCAAAAGATATTGCTGTGGCATTGAGATTGTACAAAAAGGCTGCTGACCAGGGATATGATCTTGCTCAAAATAATCTGGGCCTGATGTACGGTCTTGGACGTGGTGTTTCCAAGAATGAGTCTGTGGCTGTAGAATGGTTCCGCAAGGCTGCTGATAAGGGTTTAGCCGATGCTCAGCGTAATCTGGGTGTAATGTATGATCTTGGTCTGGGGATTTCTGAGGATGATGTTATAGCAGTGAAATGGTTTCGCAAGGCTGCAAACCAGGGTCATGCAGAGGCTCAGAATAATTTGGGCCTGATGTTTGAAAAAGGCAACGGTGTTAAGAAAAGTATCAGCACAGCTAAGAAGTGGTATAGCAAGTCTGCTGTGCAAGGTAATAAAAATGCTCAGAAAAACCTGGAACGCCTTAAATAAAGATTGTTTTGATGAATGTGAATTATATTAATTTTACTGCGATTAGTTCCGATATCCCAGCCCTTTCAAGGTATTACTATAGAGAAAAATAATTAAATGAATATAGTTCATAAAATAAATCTAGACATTTTCGTTTCTAGCGGATACAAGCCGGGAATAACAACCCGAAACCTGTATCTTAAGGAGATCAAGATGTTAAGCCCTGTTTTTGAACGATTTGTCAAAGAAACACCTATATCAGTAATTGCTCGAAGTGCCATGGAGCGAATTTTTAATCCTGAACAGTTGGATCAAT
>JAKIUJ010000191.1 GCA_021647625.1 Desulfobacula sp. | reverse complement strand
ATAGCTTACAGAACCGGCAATCACATAAATTAATTCAATGGCTTCAGTGGCAATTGGTTCTCGATAGCATTTTGGTTTAACTTTCACTATGTTAGCCATAAAATTAATATCAGATAAATCCTGATGAATAAGAGATTCATACATTAATACTTCCGAATCTTCTCTTTCCTCTGATTTTCTTTCATCTTTTTTAACAATCAGAAAAGAAACCTCCATATTGCTAACTACATTTTCTACCAAATCAGACATATTTACATCAAGGGCTTTCGAGATATTCAAGAGTACGGGCAATGATGGGACTGCTCTGAAATTTTCTATTTTTGACAACAATCCTGCAGTAATATTGCTTAGAGAAGCAACCTCCTGCAAATTGAGTCCCATATTTTTCCGCTCTTCCTTTATTTTCTTACCAATGTTACTGAGAATATCATCTTTGATCATAGAAACATTATTTAATAATTCTGAGGACCCAAGATATAACAATATAATTTACTTTGCCCCAATTAACTTTATGAACTATTCCGTAAATAACTTTAACTGTGTAGTATTTAATTCATCACTATCTTCAATTTAGAACTTCTTTTTTATTTCACGCCTATAAATGATATGTTTTTTGTTATATGAAAAATATGCCGTATCCGAAGTCGGACACGGCATAATAAAAACTGATGATTTTATACTACCGGTGAATTACGGTTTTTCGCCTCTTGCCAGACGGGAATTGATGTCGGTAATTACCTCCTCAATATCTGCAATAGAATCAATCACATAATGCGCCCCGGCCTTTTGAAGCATTTCGCGTGTTTTATTATGGCGTCTGTCAATCTCTTCAGTAGATAGCGTGGCCTCTTCATCTAGGGTGTTGATATTCATGTAGTTGCTATAGCGCGAAACACCAATGGTCCAACATCCGGCGTTAAGACCTTCACCAACGCCACCTACGGTATCATCCACTTTAATTACTGATTCGATTGGAGTAATATCCATTAAATCAAGATTTTTATAAAAATCTTCTTTGATGCCCAACTCTTTGCTGCGGGAGCGTACATAACTTACCGCAGCCTGGGAAGATTCCTTCATGACCTCGCCAAGCTTTCCCGTTACCAGTACATTGCCCTTTCCCGGCATGGTCACCGCCTCAATGGTTAACAGTTCCCCACCCGCCTGGGTCCAGGCCAGGCCGGTTACGATACCCACCTTGTCTTCTTTTTCCAGAACGCTGTCACGAAAACGGCGTTGACCAAGATATTTTGTTACCAGGGTTGTTGATATCATATGCTTCTTACGTTTATTGGTCTGAACAATTTCCTTGGCAATTTTCCTCAAGATGGATGATATTTCCCGCTCAAGATTCCTTACCCCTGCTTCTTTTGTATATTGCTTTATAATGGCATATATTGCATTTTTTGAAAAAACAGCATCCTCTTGTGAAAGACCGTTATCGTTTAATTGTTTTGGAATCAGGTATCCTCTGGCTATCTTTTCTTTTTCATATTCAGTATATCCCGGTATCTGGATGACTTCCATCCTGTCACGTAAAGGTGCAGGGATATCGTATAATGTATTGGCAGTAGTAATAAATAGGATTTCTGACAGGTCATAATCCACATCAAGATAATGATCATTGAAATTCTTGTTCTGTTCAGGATCCAATGCTTCAAGCAAAGCAGAAGATGGATCTCCCCTGAAATCCGCAGTCATCTTGTCTATTTCATCAAGACAGAATACCGGATTATTAAACCCGGTTTTTTTAAGGGTCTGAATGATCTTACCCGGCATGGCACCGACATATGTTCTTCTATGACCTCTTATTTCTGCCTCATCCCGGATACCGCCGAGAGAAATTCTTGCAAATGACCTGCCGGTTGCCGATGCAACGGATCTGGCCAGGGAGGTTTTCCCCACACCAGGCGGACCCACCAGGCAAAGAATGGGTCCTTTTATCTTCTTAACCAGGATTTGTACCGCAAGATACTCAAGAATCCGTTCTTTTGGTTTCTCCAACCCATAATGATCACGATCCAATATTTGCTCTGCTGTTTGAAGATCGCCCATGGATCTTTTTTTTCTAAACCAGGGCAAAACGATGAGCCAGTCAATATAATTTCTAACAACAGTGGCCTCCGAAGACATCGGAGACATCATCTTTAATTTTTCAAGTTCTCTTCGGCAAACGGCAGCAGCCTCTTTTGACAGTCTTTTTCTTTTTATACGATTTTCAAGATCCTGTAACTCACCCGCCTCACCACCTTCTCCCATCTCTTTTTTGATGGCACGCATCTGCTCATTTAAATAATGCTTTTTTTGAAGCTTCTCCATCTGTTCTTTTACCCGCCCTTTTATTTTCTGGGACATGATAAAGACTTCTGTTTCTTTTTGGATCAGCTTTAAAAGTAAGAAGAATCGCTCTTCTATGTTGCCACATTCAATCAATTTTTGCTTATCTGCAACCTTAAACGGCATTTGGCTTGCAATTGTGTCGGCATATCGGGATTCATATGCCGACAGCGCCTCAAGACTTTTAAAAAAACTATTCGGCACAGCACCGGATAATTTAGAATATTGTTCAAATGCCTCTGTTACTGTCCTAATGGCAGCTTCTCTTGCGTTTTCAGGCATTGGCTCTTCAGGCAATCGAACATATTCAACAACCAAACAGCCATCTTCATCCACAAGCTTGACAATCTTACCTCTTTCACACCCCTCTATCAGTGCTTTTACCGTACCATCAGGCAGCTTTAAAAGCTGTGTGATTTTTGCTTCCGTTCCAACCTGAAAAATATCTTGAATATTTGGTTTTAATACTTCCGGATTTTTTTGTGTGGTTAAAAAAAGCTTTTTATCCGCCCCCATTGATTTTGACAGGGCTGCAATGGATTTATCTCTGCCAACAAATACAGACGTTGTCACAAATGGAAACAAAACCATGTCCCTTAACGGTACAAGTGGAAGTTGTTTTTTTTGAATTTCCGAATCATCCGGTTGAAAAAACTTAGGAATTTTAATCATGAATTTAGCAACTATATTAAGCGTTTCAGGTATTTACGGTCAGGCACTATTTAAACGTTTCAAGCTTGTTTTTTAGGTTGTTCATAAAGAAGAATCGGCGCTTCCTTTTTCAAAACCACCTCTTCTCCGACCACACACTCTTTCACATTCTTTTGTGAAGGAATTTCATACATGATATCCAGCATGGTTTCTTCCATAATCGCGCGAAGACCTCTTGCACCGGATTTTCTTTGAACAGCTTCTTTTGCCATGGCCTCAAGGGCCTCGTCCGTGAACTGAAGTTCAACATTTTCAATATTGAATAATTCTTTGTATTGCTTAACCAGGGCATTTTTGGGTTCCGTCAATATTTTCACCAAAGACTTTTCATTGAGTTCACCAATGGAGGTAATAATGGGAAGGCGGCCTAAAAATTCAGGAATCAGTCCAAATCGGATAAGGTCTTCCGGTTTGAGTTTTTCTAAAAGCTCACCGATATTTTTATCTTTTTTATCAACAAGCTTTGCACCAAACCCCATTGTTTTCTTGGATATCCGTCTTTCGATAACCTTTTCAAGCCCGTTAAATGTACCACCACATATAAAAAGGATATTTGATGTGTCTACTTTCACATAGTCCTGCTGTGGATGTTTTCTTCCACCCTTTGGCGGAATACTGGCAACAGTACCCTCAATGATCTTTAAAAGTGCCTGCTGCACGCCTTCACCAGACACGTCCCTTGTGATGGACGGATTATCACCCCGCTGGGAAATTTTATCAATTTCGTCAATATAGATAATGCCTTTCTGGGCTTTCTCGACATCATAATCTGCATTTTGAACAAGTGACAATACTATATTTTCGACATCTTCACCCACATACCCGGCTTCAGTTAATGCCGTTGCATCTGCGATGGCAAAAGGAACATCCAAAAACCTGGCCAGCGTTTGTGCCAAAAGCGTCTTACCGCAACCTGTCGGACCGATAATAAGGATGTTACTCTTCTGGATTTCAACATCATCATCTCTTTTTTCAAGCTTTGAAGTCAGGCGCTTATAGTGGTTGTAAACCGCCACAGAAAGTACTTTTTTGGCACGATCCTGCTCGATAACATAAGCATCCAACAACGCTTTTATCTGCTTTGGTGTTAAGAACTCTTTTAAACCGTTTTTTTCAGCCTGTTTTTCTTTTTCCTCGTCCTCAACAATTTCGCCGCACAGCTTAATACATTCATTGCAAATATATACACTGGGGCCTGCAATCAATTTTTTTACCTCTTTTTGATTTTTCCCACAAAAAGAACAAAAGAACTGATCGTTATCAGTTTTATCTTTGGAAGCCATATTTCTTTATTACTCCTTTGAAGTATCCTCTGATACTTCCTCTTCCAACTCGCTTCGATCAGTTACCACTTTGTCTACAATACCATATTCCATTGCTTCAGCAGCTGACATGAAAAAATCTCTTTCCGTATCCCGGGCTATTTTTTCAACACCCTGACCTGTATGTACAGATAAAATATCGTTCAATCGATCTTTCATCTTTAAAATTTCCGTGGCCTGAATTTTTATATCCGTGGCCTGGCCCTGGGCACCGCCAAGTGGTTGATGAATCATAACTCTTGAATTGGGTAGAACGAATCTTTTCCCTTTGGCCCCTGCTGTCAACAACAACGCGCCCATACTTGCAGCCTGACCAATACATACGGTTGCAACATCGGATTTGATATATTGCATGGTATCATAAATGGCCATACCGGCGGTTACAACGCCTCCGGGAGAATTGATATAAAAACTGATATCTTTTTCAGGATCTTCCGATTCAAGAAAAAGCAGTTGGGCAACAATCACATTGGCCACTTCATTATCAATAGCAGAGCCAATAAAAATAATTCTATCTTTTAAAAGGCGTGAATAAATGTCATATGCACGCTCACCTCTGTTGCTTTGTTCAACAACCATTGGAATTAGAGGCACGATTCAACTCCTTTGTTTTGTTTTCATATTCGGGTAAGACTGTTAGATGCTCATTCAATAAAAAACTATTCTTCTTTTGATGCATCTTCATTATTTTCCACAGTTTCTTGCTTAACTGCATCCGATTCAACAACATCTGCACCAACAGCATCAGGTTCAACTTCTGTCACACTGCCTTTTTCTATTATAAGGTCCACTGCTTTTTTTTCAAGTTGGGTATGCTTATAATATTCCAATTGTTTGGGGTCCATGTTGAAATAATTTTTAATCGAATCCACTGGCGCGTTCATTCCAGCTGCCATTTCTTCAAAACTTTTTTCCAACTCCTCATCTGTGAGTTCCAGGCTTAACTGGGTGATCACTTTATCCAGAATCAAATGACGTCTGGCTTGTTTTTCAGCCACATCACGATATTGCTCTCGGAGTTTTTCTTTACTTAACCCAGCTTCTTCCAGTGAGGTATTATTGGCAGCATATGCTTGCTCTGCTTCCATGGTGATACCGTTGAGTTCACCTTCAATCATTGCATCGGGGACCTCAAATTCATATTTTTTTAAAAGCGCCAGAAAAACCTGTTCGGAAAGTTCATGTTTAATTCTCTGCTCATACCCTTTACCTAAATTATCTTTAATAGATACCCTGACATCATCGAGCGTTTTAAAGTCACCCAGACCTTTGACCATATCATCATTAATTTCCGGCAATATTTCTTCCTGAATCTCTTTGAGTGTTACCTTATAGACAATAGTTTTTCCCTTCAGGCTTTCATCATGATATTCATCATCGTAAAGCACTTCTATTTCAAGATCCTGAACCGGAATAACACCGACCAGTTTTTGTGTGAATTCTTTTGGCATTACATTCTGCCCCAACCCCATTACATAATTTTCTATCTTCGGGGTGGGTGCAAACGACTCGCCATTCAAGAAACCTTCGTAATCTATCAACACAAAATCATCCTCTTTAACGGGACGTTCTTCTTTGACTATTTCTTTTTTAGCCATGGTTTTTTGAATCATATGGATCTGAGCTTCGACTTCGGCATCAGAGATTTCATATTTTGTTTTTTCCAGAGCAATGCCTTCAAATTCAATATCATCAAGTTCAGGCTTAAGCTCTATTGTTACATCAAAAGCATAGCCGGCATCGGGATTGAGTTCAGGCGGATCCATTTGCGGACTGCCCACAATATTGTATTGCTTGTCTTTAATGGCTTCAATAAATGCCTCCTGGATCAAACGCGGGGCAACATCGCCGTGGACATCTTTCGAAAACCTGTTTTCCAGCACCTTGCGAGGAATCTTACCCTTTCTAAATCCTTTTACATCCACTTTGTTTTTTAACTCATTATATGCTTTGTTAAGCTCTTTGGTAACATCTTCTTTGGAGATTTCAAAAGAGAACACTTTTTTCACGCTGCTCTTGTCTTCGATTTTTACCTGCATTCTTTTTCGTCCTGTTTTTTATCCTAATTAAAATTGACTTGCTAATAAACACCACTAATTCATTAAAAAAATATGCAATATATAAATTTTATACTACATATTTATACCCTTTACACAAAGTTAATTAAAATAACGCTTATATATAGAGGTGTCAAGAAAATTGCCCAAACTAAACCGCCTCCCATTCATATTTTTCCTGATCACAGCCTTCATTTCCACACCTGGCACACCAGGATTTACAAATACGCAGATTAAATCGATCCCGGGCGGGGGACTCATGCCGAAGTATTAACCGCAGCCAATCTATCTGAAAAAGAGAATAAATCCAAAACAATCCTGGATGCGTACGTCATGTTGATTTCAAAATCTATTGATTCTTTTTCTCAAAAAATTGACAGCAATCAATAAATTTACTTGCCAAGTTATATAAAAACTGATATTTATTCTACTTGTGTCAATCACCTGATCGGGGCGTAGCGCAGCCTGGTAGCGCGCTTGCTTTGGGAGCAAGATGTCGGAGGTTCGAATCCTCTCGCCCCGACCATTGATGACAATTCCGACGACTTTTCTAAAACAAAATAAATTATCTGCACATCTTAATTGTTTTTAAACTTGAACTATCAATTGGCCGATTGTATATATAAGAGCAAAAATAATACTCAACAAGATTTGAAAATAAATTAGTCATGATACTTTTTACCAGTATACTTATTGTCGTTATACTTTATTATCTTCAGGCCAGTGGCTTGATATACATTACTATCATTGCGGTTGTTGCCGAACTGATCAATCTTTTCATGACACAAACCATGACAAAGACGGTTGAGGCCAAGGCGGCCAGACGATATGGAAAAATCATCAATAGCCATAAAGCTAAAATTGCACAGCAAAGCAAAACCATTATTGAGCTTAAAAAAATTCGGGATGATTCTGTTCACAAACTATACAAGGCCAACCAGTCCATAAAAAAGTATGAAGGAAAACTGGGTATCGAAGACAGCGAGGCCATTGAAATTTCGGGGAAAGAGGCTCTAAACCCTAAACTCTCATTAAAGAAAAAACCAAAAACACAAGAAGATCCCAAAGAAAAGTTCATAGACCTTCCTTCCGGATCCAATCGGAAAGGCCTTCCCATATAAACAAAAAAATCAGTCTCGCAGGATTTTAATTCTAACAATCTGGCCTTTTTTATTGACGTAGGCTACACCTTTGGCCATTGTCCTACCCGATTGAACCCCGACAATTTCGATATCTTGTTCATACAAAACAATGGATGAAATTCCTTCTTTCTTTGAATTTGCACTGGGAATAGGTATGCTGTCTTTTCTCGTAACTTTCTTCCGGGTAACCACCTTTTTTTGAGATGGTTTTTTTGCCACATCATAGCGTGCTTTATTTCGGCTGGCGATCAAATCCGAAACCCCGGAAAAATCATTTTTTTTATGTTCATCCGAACAGGCCGAAATCAAAAGAACCAGGCCCAGCATTAGAAATAGAAAAATTTGCTCTGATTTAATTTGATGATTGAGGCGTAGCCTGATCCCTCAAC
>JAKIUJ010000190.1 GCA_021647625.1 Desulfobacula sp. | reverse complement strand
AAAATTGGAAAGCGCGTCTTTATAGACCATGGAATCGGTGTTGTCATTGGTGAAACTGCTGTTATTGAAGATGATGTCATTATCTATCAAGGTGTGACACTCGGTGGTGTTTCACTAACACACGGCAAAAGACACCCGACTATCAAACAAGGTGTCGTTATCGGTGCAGGTGCAAAAGTACTCGGAAACATTGAGATAGGCGAAAATGCGAAAATCGGTGCAAACTCTGTTGTTGTAAAACCTGTACCGGCGTGCTCAACAGCCATCGGCATACCTGCACATGTCACTGAAAAAGGAAGATGTAAAGACCCTTTTATGCACAATATGCTTCCTGATATCAACAAAGAGATGTTTGAGTATCTTTTAAAAAGAGTTGCTGTTTTAGAACATGTGCTTGTAAAAGAGAACAGAGAAGTACTTGAACAAGACTTAGAGCTTGAACATATCTACGAATCTTTCATCAAATCAATGAAAAATTAAAAAGTTTTTTAGTATAATTTGCCAATATTTTTAAAAAATTTTCTTCGGGTTCAGTTCTTTTATGACCCGGTTTGAGATAGATATTGATGACGCCCAGGGTAACTGATTTTGCAATTACGGGAATACAATAATGTCCGTGATCCGGTGTGCCTGGTAAAAGAATTTCATGGCGCTCGTCTATAGTTTTCGAAAAAATCGTTTTTTGAGTAGATGCGGCAAGGCCACACAAACATTTCCCAAATGCAATTTTAGAACATTTTTTTTGAAGATCTTTCGAAAACCCTCGATGAGCTTTCAGCACCAGTACATTCGATTCATTCTCAACAAGATAAATACACCCCATGGCATCAAAAGAGAGCCAGGAAAGGGAAAGCACAAGATCCAGGCATTTGTTTATCACATTCATCAAAGAGGCGTTTCCCAGTGACTCTCTCAACAATAAATTTACAATGGTTTGGGTGTCATGGCTGTGTTGCAAAGATATTTTGGTTGCATTGCGCTCTTTTATTTCGTGTTTCAGGGAACGATTGATATTTTTAAGATCTTTTGTTCGTTCTTCCACAATATGCTCCAATTGTGAGTGAGCCCTGAACAATAAAACTTCGGCATTTTCTCTATTTATTCTATTCCGACCGGCTTTAAACAATATGGCTAATATGACAATTAAAAAGGTTATTGAAAAAGCACTAATGGTTATTTTCAGCTTATTCAAAGATCTTGTCAGTGCTTTATAATTTGAGGTAATATCATAATAAATTTCAAAAGCACCCTTGAAAACACCTTCTTGCATCAACGGGACATAGCTTTCCACAACTTCGAAATTGACAACCCTTCCCTCCAGGGTTTTGGTATTTTTCCTCACTATTTTAGAATAGATTTCGCCCAATACAATTTTCTCATAAAAATAATCATGGGTATTCTTTTTTCCTATATCCTCCGGGTTTGAGGAATAAAGGACAACACCTGAATGTGAAAATATTTTTATTTTTTCGATGCGCAGATCCTGCTTTAACTTGACGATATCCTTGATGACATTGTTTGAAAATGATTCTTTAGTTAATGACAATCCATGTGTGTAAAGTGTCTCTTTTAGATGGGTTGCCACTCTGATTGCAGCATCTTGCGTATAGTTTTTTAATTGGCTATTAAATTGAGGGAAGATAAAATAGAAACTGTAAATGGGGAAAAAAATTGCTGTGGCAATTGAAATCAACAAGGTATAACGCAGCATCGGTTGTTTAATAATATACGCAAAAACTTCTTTATTCTGGATCTTCGTCATTTACAGCATATTCCTTGTAAAATCACGACAAATTACAAAGGGGAACAAATTTATCCGGTAAGACAATATGTCCTGTTTGAGTATGGTATGATAATTTTTAATTTCAGCACAAACAATATTTTACAAGTATATATCAGATCGTGTAAATATGGCAAATTTTAATAACTAATGGCTGACCGAAAACTCGTGTTTGGGCGAAAAGTTGCCCATATGCAAGGCGCAAGAAATGCTGAAACCGGAGTGTACTACTGTACATGAGGCCCGATTTATAATTTGGCAGGATTTTGCAGCAATAAAACAGATGGGCGCTGCCGACGGGTGAGTTTTCGTTCAAACACTAAGGAACTGGAATTAAATTAAGTACCCATAATTAGCAGAAGTTTTTGTCGTATTCAAGGCGCGAGGAGGAAGCTAAATTAGCTATGTGCCCAACGAGAAACGCAGAAGACGGCGAAAAAAGCAATAATTATGGGTACTTAATTTAATGTACGTTCCTAACTATATAATTTCTGCAACAGAGGCCCTGATCCAA
Organism: Desulfobacula sp.; assembly: GCA_021647625.1. GTDB lineage: Bacteria > Desulfobacterota > Desulfobacteria > Desulfobacterales > Desulfobacteraceae > Desulfobacula. The sequence goes on along the minus strand of JAKIUJ010000190.1, from coordinate 5,677 downwards.
CCCACTTTATCTTTGGCGAAAAATATTTTTAGATATTTGTCTCTTTTTTCTTCCACCCGCACACGTGTCCCTGCATGGAGTGCGAACAGCCGGGTTGCATTATTTAAAACACCGGAACGAACATCAATTTTGTCTTCAATTATTATGGCATGCAGTTGCGCTGTTTGTTTAACCATTGAAATACCTGTTATCGTTGTCGTCAATAAGAAGACGGCACAAATTAAAATGCCGGTACCCGACAATACCGGCTGCTGTTTTATGGTGCGAAACCCAGCCCAGGAAAAAAACAAAAAAGCAAGGAAAATAGTCCCCAACTGAAGATATTTGATCTGTATCAGGTTGTCCCAGAAAAAAAGCACATCCATCATATTCACAGCCTCTTCAGATTTATCTTTTATTTGACTGTTGGCGTAGGCCAGATTGAATTTTAAATCAGGGTCATTGGGTGCCAGGCGTTTTGCCCTTTCATACCAGACAACGGCATGACCGATATCACCGGATTTAAGATAGGCATTTCCAATATTATAAAAAAGATAAGGATTATTGATCGGAGTTTTTGCAATAGCTTCAAATTTCTCAGCGGCCTTTTTAAACTCACCGGCTTTATAATTTTTAACTGCTTCAAAATAATGCGTTGATGGCGTGGCCAGCAGAGTTTTGGGAATTAAGGTTGATATGCCCAAAACAAAGATGGAAACAGCAAGCAACTTCATTACTTGTTTTGCTTTGTTTAATAATGCATTAGCTTGTATCTGGTCTATTGTCTTTTGACCAAACCTGCCGGACTCAATAGACTCTAAAAGATCTGTAACCTTTATCATATCATCCCGGGTTACATTTGCGCTGGTCAGGATCTCTTTGGTTTCTCCAAGTGTGATGGTTTCGGCCTGTCTTTTACCTTTAGATAAAATCATCGACACAAGTGCCGAATACAGATGGGAAAGAAAGGTATCCTCTTTTATATTGCTTTTTGCGGCTTGTTTTAAATAGAATTTAGCTTTTAGCTCCATTTGTTTTTCAACTGAAACTTCTTTTTTTTGTACCAGTATAAACAACTTAAGGCCTGCAAATAAAAACCCGGGAATCAGCACCCATATTCCAAAATAGAGTGGGCGCATCTGTTTGTATTCTTCCAGCACTTCAAGGCCTTCCCTGATTTCCAGAATATCTTTATTGATCATGGAAACTTCTTGTTTCACCGGCGCCAAATCCTTATTTTCCGGCAGTTTTGCTATTGCGACACGCATTTTTTCCGAAGGGATGACATCCAGGGCAATGGGTGGGGAGACAATGGTATGATAGTTTTTTTTCTCCACATCAAAATAAGTCAGTTTGACCGATGGCAGTGTAAATTTGCCTGGGTTAATTGGTACAACGGCTTTTTTAAACAGCTTGAATCCTTGATAACCTGTGGATGTCAAACGAATGGATTCTGTTGGATTGTCATCGTAGACCTTAAACTGGTTTTCAACCAGGACCGTTTTGGGCGGCCCGGTATCCATAATGTTACCGGAACCGGATATTTTAATTGTCCATGTAAGGGACTCTCCCGCTTTCAGCCTATATTTGTCCACATGGCTTTCAACCTCAAAACGACCGATAAGACCTGAAAATGTCTCCCCCCCACTGCCTCCGCCGTATAAAGGTAAAGAAGAAACTGTGAGTGTCACAGGATTTGATGATACACGGACAGGTTTTGTCCTCTGATTTGAAAAAAACGAATCGTTGAAGAAGGAATCAAACCGGGGGGCCTGGTTGGTCTTTACGATAACATTGGCCACCAATACGACCGGATCTATAGTCAGGGTGCCGGCGATTGAAGGAATAACGACATAATCGACCTGGGTAACCTGGTAAAGCACACCATTAATCCGCTGGGTAGTTGTTTTTTCATTTTCAAAAGGTTTTGCAAAAGAATGGTTAAATTTCGGCGGATTTTCAAATCCCAAACCAGATAAACGCAGGGAGGTATAAAATTTTAAAGAATATACGGTTTGCTGTCCCACAAACAGATCGGATTGCACCACTTGAGCTTTTGCAAATATTTTTTCTGCTGCATCGGGATCTTCTATGATTTTTGCCACTTTAATTTTAATGGGATCGGTTAGCGCTGTCTTCCCCTTGCTGATTGCTGTGATGGGAGCGATTTTTAAATCACCCTCGCTCAACGGTATCAGGACATATTGATGGGTAATTTTTTTTTCAATCTTACCATTGATAATCCGGGTTAAGGAAGATGATCCCCGTGGTATGACTTTAAAATCCTTTATCTGGGAAAGGTCCAGCCGGGCCTTGCCACCCCGGACCTCCACCCTTAAGAGGATCGAATCATCCCGGGAAATTTGATTTTTGTCCACAAGGGCTGTGACTTCAAACCCATATGCATTAAATGACACCAATAATCCGAATAAAAATACAATAATAAAGGTTGTCGCGGGTTTCATTTCATTACCAGTCTTTTTCAATATTGTGTTTTCGTACCACAGGCATCATGGCCCTGCCTGGTTTATCCTCAAGGCGGTTGAGCTTGCTTTCTATATTTTGACCAGGCAGGGCCCTATCTGATTTGGCTTTTTGCTGTTCACTATCAGATGGCTTTGCCTGTTGTTTTTCTTTATCCTGATCCTGCTTTTTTTGATCCTGCTTTTTTTGATCCTGCTTTTTTTGATCCTGCTTTTTTTGATCCTGCTTTTTCTGATCCTGCTTTTTCTGATCCTGCTTTTTCTGATCCTGCTTTTTCTGATCCTGCTTTTTCTGATCCGATTTGTTAGTATCTTGATTTTTTTTATCGTTTTTTTCTTGTTTCTTCTGGTCTTCTTTTTTTTTCTGCTGTTGTTGTTCTTTCTTTTTTTTCACAAATTCAAGATTTTCTCTGGCCTGGGTGTCTTCAGGAAATTGGGTTAATAATCCCTTGTATCCTTTAATGGCCTCCTCCATTTTCCCAAGTCGATACCGGGTATTGGCAAGATTATACAATGCATTGTGTTTTAATTCCAAGTTTTTTGTTTCGCTTGCCTGCATAAAATTTTTTTCTGCCTGTTCGAAATCTTTATTCATATAGGCTGCCGAACCAATATTATAATAAAGGGTCTCATTTTCAGGATTTTCAAGCTGTGCATCAATAAAATATTTTTTTGCCTTTTCATATTCTTGTGCATCAAAGGCCAAAATCCCTTCTTTCACACTGGAAGATACCATTTTTGCCCGGGCAATATTACTATTGAATACGCTTGTGCCAACCAAAACGGCCAAAACAAATATGGGTAACCGATTGCTCTGCTGGTTTTTCCGCTGATTTGCCCGCTTTTTTTTTTGCCTTTTCGAAGGCAGCAGCAATTCGATCAATAAAAGCAGAATGCATGGAAAAAGAAACCATTGATATCTGTTTTCCCACACTTTCTTTTTCCCTGAAGTCAAGGTCCGCCTATCCATTGTTCCCAAAATTTTATCTGTATAGATAAGATCAAGGTCCATATCCCCTGCTACAGAGCGTACATATGCCCCGCCCGTTATGGAAGATATTTTTTTTAGCCCTTTTTCATCCACTTTTGATAATATGATATTGCCTGAACCGTCTTTTTTAAATCCGCCCTTATCATCCGGTATCGGTGCACCTTCAAGATCGCCTACCCCGATACAAAAGATTTTAACACCTAATTTGGCCATCTCTTTGGCCGTATTCTCAATACTGCCGGATGTAATTTCACCATCTGTAATCAGGATAATGGCCTTTTGCGTATCGGAATCTTTCTCAAATCCTTCATAGCTTGTCTTTATTGCTTCATCAAGATTGGTACCGCCCACTGGCAAAAACCCAGGTTCCAATACATTTAAAAAAATATTAAATGCTTCACGATCCAGGGTTAATGGGCATTGAAGTATTGCTCTGCCGGAAAAAGCCACCAGTCCTGCCCGATCAGATTTCATCATTCGCAGCAAATCAATGATCTCGTATTTGGCGCGTGCAAGACGGCTGGGTTTAATATCCTGGGCGAGCATGCTTTTGGAGCAATCCAGGGCGATCATGATATCCACCCCTTTTTGTTCCACTTTTTCCCACCGAAAGCCTGCCCGGGGAGCTGCCAGGGCCACGATGGCAAAACTTGCGGCAAGCACTATCAGACATGCTTTGACCCATCGCCGTTTCGGGTTAAATCCCGGTGCGATTGAAGACAACATATTGGTGTCTGCAAAAGCTGCCATAATTTTTTTTCGTTTTAACATGCCGTATGCAATAATGCCGAGCACAAGAATTAACAACCATAGCAGGTTTAAAAGATAGGGATGGGCAAATTTCATTTAAGGTATCCTTAAAAACCGGGTATTAATCAATAAAAGATAAATCAAAAACAGGATCAACCCGGTTGCAACAAATGGTGGATACAACTCTTTATACTCCACCCATTTTTGAACATCAACTTTTGTGGTTTCAAGACGATTGATCATCTGATAAATTTGTTCAAGTGCAGCCAGATTACCGGCCTCAAAAAAACTACCGCCTGTTTGACCGGCAATGGTTTTCAATGCATCAAGATCAACATCCACTTTCCGGTATACATACCGCTGACCAAACAGACCATCAACAAGGAACGGGGCTTCGCCCTTTGTGCCCACACCAATGGTATATATTTTCACCTTTCTTTTTACTGCGATCTTAGTTGCATCCTGCCAGGACAGTTCTCCTGAGTTACTCCTGCCATCGGTTAACAGAATAATAATATTCGATTTGCTTTTAATGTCCTCAAGACGCTTGAGGGAGATGCCGATAGCATCTCCGATAGCAGTTCTGGGACCGGCTGCACCTATTTTTAATCGATCTAAAATAAATGATATTGTGTTATAATCACGGGTCAACGGCAATTGTGTAAAGGCATTGGAGCCAAACACAACCATACCGATCCTATCTCCTTCCCGATTCATGATAAAATCTGTGACCACTTGTTTGACCGCTGCAAGGCGTGTAACAATTTTGTTATTTTTTCTAAAGTCCAGAGCCCGCATGGATTCTGACAAATCAAGGGCCAGAATAATATTGACTCCTTCGGTTGAAACATTCACTTTTTTATCCCCCCACTGGGGTCTTGCAAGGGCAATAATAAAAAAAACGATGGCCAAAATTTTCAACAGGACAATTAGTTTTGACATTCGAACCATGAAGGTTGGTGATATAGCATCCATCTGATTCAGGCAGGCCACTTTTAAATATTGATCATTTTTTCTTTTAAAGCGTAAAAAAAGCAGAACACCTAATACCAATAACAACCCAAAAAAAAGAGGCGAGGCAAATCTGAACATTATTTTGTCTCCTCATTTTTTTGTTTTTTTACAATCAATTGGTTTTGCGGCAATTGGTTTTGCGGCAATTTAATTTTAATTTGCTTATCTTTAAGCAATCTATTTTCAACCCGGTTTTTTTCTATTTGCTCAATCAGATTTTCCACAAGTTGCAGATCGTGTTGAATCGTTTGATCGTTTGAAGATTGAGCATCCGATCTCTGATTTGGTAAAATCCCGGCATACTTGATGGGATCACAATATTTTTGGAATCGAACAATCTTTTGTCTTATCTTATTTTCAAGGTTAATTTTTGCCAGGGATCTGATAAATTCCTGGGTTGTCATTTCAACGGCAGTGGTGTGAAAGCTGTCACCAATATATTTACGAAGTACCCGGGTCA
>JAKIUJ010000189.1 GCA_021647625.1 Desulfobacula sp. | reverse complement strand
AGCCAAAAACTACGCTTCAAAAAGAAACAAAACAAAAGGAAAACCTATAGAGAATATCTAAATGATGACAAACTTGAAATCAGGCCTTTCAGTAAATACGATTCTGATGAATGGATGTTTGAAAACGAAAGGAGGACGAAAAAATTAGTTTTTGAATATAACAATAGCCCACCCGTAAATAAAACTGCTGAAGACGTAGTTATATTATATTTAAAGCTAAAGAGATTAGCCACCCCAGATAATTCTGTAGATTCTAAATTTTGGAGAAAATTTATCTTCATAAATGAAGATGAATCTTTCAAAGAAGAGACTGCCAAAGAATTCCAGGAATTCCTTGGCAATGTTGACGATAGCGATGGCGAATACTATTATTCAATCATTACTCCATTTTTTGATTTAATAAAAAAAGTTGCTATTGATAGTGATTCTTTTAAGGTATCTTATGAAAGTCTCAAAAAAATAATAGAAAGGAGAGGTATAATTTAGATCGAATACGCTAATACGTTATAAAAATTCTTCAGAGTACAAGTACAAGGTGATAGTATTTTTTTCCCCAGATTCAAATTTCAAGCAACATATTTTCAAACTCTCCGATGCTAACTTTAGTTAAAAACTTAGCATCGGACAAAATCGCTAAAAACTATAACTATCAACCATCTCAACGCTTTTTATTGGAATTTGTTTGACGGCCTCAAAAAATAATGCTAAGTATATCTATAGCGCTCTGATAAATTGAGACGTTGGTTCACAACATAAACCACAAAATAAGCATTTTTTTCTTTTCCAAGTAGTTCTCAAATTCAGTTTAAAATTCAGTTTAGTTATTCAAATTTGAGGACCTGTTCAAGGATGAACATTTTGTTGAAGCACTTCATTCCAATCATGCCCGGTCGGGCGAAGTCTTTTTATCGAAGGATATTGTTTGATCATTTTATTTGCCAAAAGATTAGGCTAGGGAATTGTTGTTTCTTTGAATCTTGCAACACCCAGTGAACTTGCCAGGGCTCTATGTGTAAATCAAACAACGGTATCAAGAAATGTTCAGCTATATAAAGATAAAGGGCCTGAAGGCTTTATTGATAATCGGTCCGATCGAAGTCCTTACAAGTTCACCCAAAAAAAACAACAAACTGTCAAGCGCCTTCTGGACGAAGGACCATCACGGCAGCTACGGCTGAAGTGAAAGTCAGCGAAGGATGTGTCCGCACAGCCATACGGAGCGGTCTCATTGAAAGAAAGATCAAGTCATCAGGTCAGACCAAAGGTTCTATAAATCTGAAAGGATCGTCGAAACGGTCGCAGGAAGAAGCCAATTGCAAGGCTGGCATTGCCACAATAAGGGGAGCAGAGCGGGTATTGGCCTGTAGGGGTACCATAACAGAGGCACTCCCTGAATTTTCACCCAATGAAGGTGTTCACTATACAGGGGTTTTTTTGGCACTGCCCTTTTTGATAGAATTCTGTACTCCAAAGAATTTCTGAATAATTTCTCAATAGTAACCGGGAAAAGGACTATTTGGTTGACAAAAAGTTAAAAATAATGATATTTGTCAACCAGAGGTGATAATCATGATCAATGAATTCAGCAAAAGACTATATAGTGCAAGAAAAATGGCAGGCCTGAGCATGGCTGCCCTGGCTGAAAAGGCAGGAGCCGTCGTGACCAAACAGGCCATCAGCAAGTATGAAAAAGGGTTAATCAACCCGGGCAGCGTTGTCTTGATCGCCCTGGCCAATGCTCTTGAGGTAAAGGTAGATTATTTCTTCCGGCCCTCAACCATGACTATTGAGGGCCTGGAGTTTAGAAAAAAAGCAAAGATGACCCGAAAGGTCGAGGATCGGATCAAATACCAGACCATTGACTTTATTCAGAAGTATCTAGAGCTGGAAGATATCCTTAATACTCAGACCGCGTTCGAAAATCCCGTAACCCAGCCTTTGGTGAAAACCCGGGAAGACATAGAGGCGGCAGCTTGCGAAATTCATGAAAAATGGGCCCTGGGCCAAGGGCCTGTGCCTCATCTGATTGAGCTGCTTGAGGACAAGGGCTTTAAGGTGTTTGAAGTTTCAGAGTTCGATTATTTTGACGGTCTTTCCGGTTTTGTGTCCGGCATGAATATTCCAGTTGTTGCCGTTTACAAGGGCTGTGATCTCGCCCGTAAACGATTTACTATTGCCCATGAACTGGGACACCTGCTCCTTGATTTTTCCCAGGCAGAAGAGGATAATATTGAAAAGTTGTGTCATACCTTTGCCGGTGCCCTGCTGCTGCCAGAGGCGGTGATGCAAAAGGAACTGGGTGGGCATCGGTCAAAAATCACCCTGTGGGAGCTGAAAAAACTAAAAGGCATCTTTGGTGTTTCCATCCAGGCCATCATGGCCCGGGCAGTCAACCTGTCAATTATTTCACCAAGCACCTATAAATCCTTTTGCATTTATGTTCGGAAAAATGGATGGCACAAGGAAGAACCAGGGAAATACGAAGGCAAGGAGGTGGCCAACCGGTTCAAACAGCTAGTCTACCATGGTGCTGCAGAACAAGTGATCAGCTTCAGCAAGGCAGCAGAGTTCCTGAATATATCGGCAGCTCAATTTGATGAAGAGGTCCTTTTTGTCTCATGATACTTCTGGTGAATGATGCCAATATTTTCATCGACCTTTTAAAAATTAATCTCTTATCGGATTTTTTCCAATTGCCCTATGAGTTTCATGTAACAGATATGGTGGCCACAGAGATTCATGAAGAGAATCGCCATGAGCTGGATGGTTGTTTTGAAAACGGATCTTTGCACAAAAAGACCTTCCAATATGAGGAGTTGATTGAAATCCAATTGTTGCAAGTAAAACATCGGCGATTATCCGTCCCTGACTGCTCTTGTCTGTTCCATGCCCAAAAGACGGCCGGACGTTTACTAACAGGGGATGCCGCCCTCAGGCGATCAGCCGAACAAAATGATATCCAGGTACATGGCATTCTTTGGGTATTTGACCAATTGGTAGAACAGAAGATCATCACTCCCCAAACGGCATATGGAAAGCTGAACCGATTATCAAAAACAAACCCCAGACTGCCTGGCAATGAATGCAAAAAGCGGTTGAAGAAATGGAAGCAAGGATAGAATTCCATAATACCCTCTGTACTGGCACACCACGTTGAACAAGGCTACCCTGCCTTTGAATATTAACTTTTCCCCAAAAGTTAATATTAGTTTTTATGCTGACCAACTTTTCTTAGCACGCATTTACGCGCAATACCCCTAATACAGGGAAAAAATGCAACCTGACTGGATATTTTTAAGCAAAAAGGTCCGTAGGGGATTCACCCTAAATATTTAATGGAACCCAATTCTGTTTCAAAAGAACTCATCCCAGTACTCACCAGGTCAGATTGAACTTTTTTTATAAGATTTGTCTAACTCCAGAAATTTTTTCGATAAATATGAGTAGCTTTTTATAAAGCGCTTCAGTAGAGGTAAGAAGTTCTTCATACGCCTCAAGAACATCAAGGTCATCGTTAGTTACTTCACCTATGGGCAGCTCCCATGATTCTATCTTAACTTTAGATCGGAGGACGAACTTGACAATATTTAAGTCGTCCCCCGATCTATGTTCGCTCAATGGGAAATAAATTGAGCTGGAATGAATTATTGCCTCTTCAGATTTTTAAACCGCTTAAATACTCATTTTTACCAATAAATTTATTTTTTCGTTATTATAAAATATTACTCATACTTGATTTCAGTTTCAAATCAGGCGACATGGATGTCAATTAGTTGATCCTACCCCAAAAAACTGGAGACCGAGTTAAGCTGATATTTTTCCAGTACAATCTTGACTTAATCGAACTTCATTCCGAAAAAGTCTTGACTATTTCGGAATTCGTGCCAAAATAGACGTTATGAAACGTTACCTGACAAAATATATTCAAGAAGACTTAGCAATAAAAATAGTTCTTCTAACAGGCCCACGACAGACCGGGAAAACGACTTTGTCTAAAATGTTGAAAAGTGACTATGACTATTTCAACTTTGACAACCTTGAAGACCGGTTGAGTTTGCAGGAAAAATCTTGGGATCGATCAAAAGATCTTGTTATTTTTGATGAACTTCATAAGCTAAAAAACTGGAAATCATGGTTAAAAGGAGTTTATGACACTGAAAAAATTCCACCTTCCCTCCTTGTTACGGGAAGCGCTAAACTAGATACCTATCGAAAAGTTGGCGACTCCCTGGCAGGAAGATTCTTCCAATTCAGAATGCATCCTTTGGATTTAAAAGAAATTAAAACATTTATAAATCCTGAAAATCTTGAAACAGAGCTAGATAAATTATTGGAACTCGGTGGATTTCCCGAACCATTCCTTAACGGAACGAATCGTTTCTATAATCGTTGGAAAAAATCGCATCTTGATATTATTTTAAAGCAAGATCTTATTGATCTTGAAAATGTTCAACAAATCATTCAGATTGAAACACTTATCCAGCTATTAAAAAATAGAGTAGGAAGCCCGGTATCTTATAGTTCTCTCGCACGGAATCTTCAATGTTCGGATAAAACAGTTAAAAGGTGGCTTACGATACTTGAAAATATGTATGTAATTTTTAAAGTACCACCTTTTCATAAAAATATTGCCCGGGCAATTCAAAAAGCACCTAAGTTCTATTTTTATGATACCGGCCAGGTTATAGGAGATCCAGGCATAAAATTAGAGAATACTGTTGCCTGTGCCATTCAAAAAGAAATTCATTTTCGAGAAGATTGTTTTGGGGAAACAAAAAAGATTTACTATTTAAAAAACAAAGAGGGAAAAGAGATAGATTTTTGCACTACAGCAAATGAAAGTCCCTCACTTATGGTGGAAGTGAAATGGAAAGATGGAACACTGAGTTCTAATTTTGAAATTTTTAAAAAATTTTTCCCACAGATAAAAATGATTCAGGTTACAAAAGAATTGAGAAAAGAAAAGACTTTTCCAAATGGTGTCGAAATAAGGACTGCTCACAAATGGCTCGCTGATTTATGCCTGCCTTAATTTGAGATCAAACACCTTACTTAATTATTGAACAACTATCCTCTCATCTGATTAGGTTAACACATGGCACGCATAGCAAGGTTTGTTCCCCCTGGCATTTTCCATCATGTGACACAGCGTGGGAACAGACGACAGCAAACATTTTTCAATGACAAAAATTATCAAGCCTATTTAGCATAGATGTTCCCCGATCTTTGTAAATTCATTTGATAAAACCTGAATTAAAAAACAATATTTACATGAAACTAATAATTGAAGAACTTATCAAAAATTATTGTCCGCAAAAAAAATCTATGCTTCCGATCTTGGTATAATGTTAAAAGAAGCATCATTTCACTTGCTACAAGCTATATATGTATTGTTGAGTCCCTGTAAAAAATCTCTCGCCTTGTATATTTAAGGTTTGCACACTCCACAGGGCTTATACCCCTTCTCAAGTGCCTCTCCTTTAGTTTTAAAGCTTGCTGTGCATTTTTTACTTTTACTGAATTTGCAATCCGAGGTGTGAAACACTAAGGTGTCTGCATTTCCAACAAAAATTGCCGTTTCTGATGATCCCGGTGTTTCTTCAACAAGGAATTCAGCTTCAATTGGTTCCACTTCTGGCTCTACTTCTGCTTCCGGTTCGGGGTCCGGTTCTGCTTCCAGTTCGGGGTCCGGTGCTACCTGCATTTCCGTTTCACCCGGCTCGTTTTCCAGTTCATCGGCTTCATTCACTTGATCACGACCCACATAAATTGCCAATCCACCGGTCAGGATTAAAAGTATTGGCACAACCCCGGCTAAAAATTTCAAAAAAGCTGCTGGGAATGCGGTAAAACCAAACAAAGCAAGGACAACAGCGATTGCCCCACCAATCATCATTTTCATAAACAATCTCCCATTAATTGAAAGCGTTCGTTCTATTGTGTTCTATTTTTACGATGCGAATAAATAATTACTATTACCCTTCTAATGTAAATCAAATAATATTTCAAGTGCTTAGGAACGCACATTATAAATATCACTACAAATTATTGCCGTATCGGAACTTGCGGACACCTTCTTTAAAGTTATTTTTGAGTGAGCCCTAAATTATTTAATGTACGTTCTTAAGAGGGCATTTGGGTCAGAATTTTAATAAAAAATCAAGACGAGATTTTTTTATTAATACTCAATATAAATCAATTCTTTCAGCCTTTCAACACTTGTGGTAAATATAAGAAAAAAGAAAAAATAAGGAAATGATAATGATTAAATCGAAAATAAAAATAAGATCTAAATATGTACCCGATGGCATTAAGATTCTTTATGAAGACCGGGACATCATTATCATTGATAAAAGCTCTGGTCTTTTGAGTGTTAAAGCCAGATATGAAAAAGAAAAAACAGCTCATCAGTTATTGATAAACTACGTGAGAAAAGGGAACTCAAAGGCAAGGACCAACTTATTTGTTGTTCACCGTTTGGATCGCGAGACATCCGGAGTCATGGTTTTTACAAAAAGCTATGAACTTCGTGAGGAATTTGCGGCACAATGGAAATATGTGAAAAAGAAATACCTGGCAGTTGTCCATGGCAATTTAGCAGAAAAAATTGGTATTATTGAATCATATCTTGCTGAAAAAAACGATTATATGATGTCTTCTGTGAAGAATCCTGAAGAAGGCAAGCTGGCCCGAACAAGATATCGAGTAATAAAAGAGTCCAAAGACTATAGTTTATTGAAAATAGATCTTTTGACAGGGAAAAAAAATCAGATCCGTGTTCACTTGTCTGAAAGAGGCCACCCAATTCTCGGCGATTTAAAATATAATAACAAAAACCCTCAGGGACGTTTGGCTTTGCATGCACTCTCGATCAAATTTAAACACCCTTTTAATAAAGAAGAAATGGTATTTGAAACAAAAATACCAGCTTATTTTTCAAGTTGTTTTGAAACTCAGTATAAGGATGAAGGAGTGCCCCGGAAGACTAAACCCTTCAAAGTTCCAAAAAAAGCACTGAAAAAGGAAAGACCATGAAACTCACCGTTCTTGTAGACAACAACACCTTGATAGACCGATATTTTCTTGCTGAACCGGGATTATCTTTTCATATCGAAGATGGCGATTACACGGTTTTGTTTGATACCGGCCTCACGGTCGATCGGCTGGGTGTTGCCTCAAGTTACGGTGCCCCGGCCGAGGCGTTTGAAGAAGTATTTGAAAAGGGATGCAACTATTTTTATCTGGGTTCGGGACGACATCGGTCCGGCATGAAAAAGGCCACCGGGACAAACTTGTCATTGCTGTACAGACCTATGCCCGATTCGGTGTCATGACAAAATTGCTCTACACACAGACCTTAAAAAATCTGGAGATTGAACATCATGGCAGATGTGCCATCAGATCATAAAGAACAGATCATTGCCCAGCTTCTTGATATTTCATATGACATCAGTGGCAGGATTACACGCCTGGCAGGTGAAAATGAAAATTACCTGGTTAAAACAAAAAAAGGCACGCGATATGTTTTAAAACTTGCCGATGAAGACACCACAGCCGGGATGGTGGAAATCGAGCACCTGGCAGTAGAAAGACTCATTGATGATGGCCTTGGTACCCAATTTAATATCCGTCTGCCCCGGGTCATTGAAACAAGAACCGGGGAGGTCCAGGCATGTTTGATGACCCGGGATCGCAAAGAAATCCGGGGCCGGCTTCTTGAATTTGTGAATGGAACAGCCTGGTGTGAACAGCTACCGTCAAACACTAACCGCAGGGTCCGGCTGGGTCACTTAGGAAAAATCATTGCACAAATAAATCTGGCAATGGCCCATATTATCCATCCTGCAACCCAACGGACCCATTCTTGGGATCTGGCAAAGGCTGACCAGCATAGGGCTGATATCAGCAGCATCAACAATTCCGGGCAACGGCAAATCCTTGAGTGGATTTTCCATCTGTATGCTGCAATCGCCAAGCCTTTATTCGCCTCCCTCCCGCATTCCCTGATCCATGGTGATATCAAT
>JAKIUJ010000003.1 GCA_021647625.1 Desulfobacula sp. | reverse complement strand
GAAAATTGGTTGCGGGCAGTGCTGTCGGCTCCGAATTATTATACGAATTTATCGATGACAATCCATCTATAGAATTCCACCCTTCCGATTATATCAATAATCCGATCACTATTGCCCGCCATAATGCCATGGTTTCTTTAAATACAGCCATGGCCATTGATCTGACCGGTCAGGTTGCCGCTGATGCGCTCCCATTTAATAATTATACGGGCATTAACGGACTTTTGGACTTTACAAGGGGAGCTGCCATGTCAAAGGGCGGCAAATCTATTCTGATGCTGACCGCCACCTTTGACCATGAAAAACAAAGCCGTATCATTCCAGCACTTTCTGATATCTCGGTGGTTGTACCCCGCGGTGATGTCCAGTTTGTGGCCACCGAATATGGTGTGGTCAACCTTTTTGGTAAAACACTTCAGGAAAGGGCCATGGCGCTTATCAGCATTGCCCATCCAAAATTCAGGGATGAATTATTTGTAAAGGCAAAAGAACTCGAATTAATCGATATCGACAGGCGATTTAAGCAGGCAATAAAAGGAGTCTATCCTTTAAAATATGAAAAAACCGTGACCATTAAAGGTATTACCATCATGTTCCGCCCGGCAAAGCCGTCTGATGAAAGAAGCATACAGGAACATTACTATACCATGAACCGGGGTGATATTGTTTCAAGGTTCTTTCACGAAAAAAAAAGTTTTGTTCATGATCAAATTGATACCACCTTTGAAATTGATTATATCAATGATCTTACCATTGTAGCAACCATTGGGGAACTTGGATTTGAAAAAATCATCGCAGTGGGTGAATATTTTAGAAATTCAATTATTAACATGGCCGAAGTGGCGTATTCAGTGTCCCGGGACTTTCAGGGTATGGGCATTGCTGATATACTGCAAAAAAAACTTGCTAAAGCCGCCAAAGACAACAATATTAAAGGACTGGTAGCCTATACTTCCCCTGAAAACCGAAAGATGATTAAACTGTTCAAAAAACTTCCCTATATGGTTAAATCTGAAAAAGATGATGATATGATAATTTTAAATTGTCTTTTTTCTCAACCCAGAAAAGAAAAACCAGTCAAACATGAATGAACCTGCCTGATATTAGCTTAGGAACAGGAATTAAATTAAGTGCCCGTAATTAGCAGAAGTTTTTGTCGTATTCAAGGCGCGAGGAGGAAGCTAAACTAGCTATGTGCCCAACGAGAAACGCAGAAGACGGCAAAAAAAGCAATAATTATGGGTAAGTTATTTAATGTACGTTCCTTAGGTTGGATTCCGGTTAATATCAGACCGATAGTAAAAATCAATTTTGCATTATTTTCATTTTTTTCTCAATAATGCGACGGATTCAATGTGATAGGTGTGCGGAAACATATCCACCGGTGTAATTTCTTCTACTGTGTATACTAAATGCAGCATTTCAAGATCACGGGCCAGGGTGGCAGGATTGCAGGATACATAAACAATTTTTCGGGGAGCTATCGCAAGGATCTGTTTAACAACATCTTTATGCATTCCAACTCTTGGGGGATCAATAATCATAACATCGGGAATCGACTTCAGCATTGGTAAAACATCTTTGATATCCCCCTGTAAAAACTCACAATTGTCTATTTTATTAAGCTTTGCATTCTGTTTAGCATCAATGACCGCGCTTTTAATAATTTCGATGCCATACACCATCTTCACCTTATCCGATAGCCAGATAGGGATAGTGCCGGTGCCGGAATAAAGATCAATCACGACCTCATCTCCTGTAAACCCTGCATATTCTTCTACCTTGGCGTATAATTTTTCGCATGCACGGGTATTGGTCTGAAAAAATGAGTTGGCAGAAATTTTAAACTCCAGTTTTCCCAGTTTTTCTTTGATATAATTTTTGCCAAAAAGGCAAATCTCTTCTTTATCAAATGCCACACCGGATTTTGAATCCGTAATGTTGTTCACAATTGATTCTATCTGGGGATATTTCCGGCTCAGAAGATCGGCCAGATCCTGCACTACATCAAGGTTTTTGTTCTTGGTGACGACATTTACCATCCAATTGTCATAGGCCACGGAATGACGCAGCATTAAAAAGCGCCAGAACCCTTCATGCGACCTTAAATGATAGGCCGGCAATTCAGAAGTTTTAATAAATTGGCGAACATCTTCTAAAATTTTATTGCCCAAAGCGGGCATGATCTCACACTGCTTTATATCAATGACTTTATCAAAGGTTCCCGGCACATGAAGACCAATGCCAAATCCTTTTTTAATTTCCTGATTTTCTAATTCTTCGGGCATCAGCCATTGTTTTGAGGAACAGGAAAATTCCATCTTGTTCCTGTATTCAAAAATCTTTTCCGATGGAATAACGTCATTGATCGGCACATCCTTTAATCTACCAATATGTTCTATTGATTCTTGCACATGCCTTTTTTTATACTCAAGCTGTTGATCGTAAGAAAGCTGCTGCCACTTACAACCACCGCAGAATTTACAATATCGACATTTCCCTGCCTGTCTGAGTTCGGATTCTTTTAAAATTTTTATCAGTTTGCCCTCGGCCCAGGATTTTTTTTTCTTGATTATTTTTACAAATACCAGATCACCCGGGATGCATCGGTCAATAAAGACCGGAAATCCATCAGGCTTGGCCAGACCTTTACCACCAAAAGCCAGGTCAATTACATCAAGTTCATAGGTTTTTCTTTTTTTTATCGACATATTTATCTTTCATTTTTATGTAAATTAGAATCATCTTCAAAAGCTTGCCATTATAATGATTTAATGGCATAAAGACAAGCGATGAAAATGACTACACACCATACTCAATTTATTTCCCAAGGGTTTACCCTAAAAGGTGTGCTGCATCTGCCTGATATTAAAAATCCACCAATTGTTGTTGGATCACACGGCCTTGAGGGAACAAAGGAATCAACAAAACAAAAAATATTGTCCAAAATTCTTGTACAAAACAAGATCGCTTTTTTTCGGTTTGATCATCGGGGATGCGGCCAAAGTGACGGGGAATTTGTAAAAGACACATCCCTTGAAAAAAGAACCATTGATTTTATTTGTGCCGTTAACCACGTATTATCAATGAATAAAACATCCCGGAATCTTGCTGTTTTCGGCTCAAGTATGGGAGGTGCCACCTGTATCAATGCCTGGAACACCTTAACAGCTATGGATATTAACCTTTGCGGTGCTGTTTTATGTTCTGCACCGGTAATTAGCCGGTCAATTGAAAATATCCCCACCCAGGCCACGGGGAATCGCCCTGCCCTGCCCTTAAGTTTTTTTAAAGAAAATCTATTGTTTAATATCACAGACAAAGCCGCAGAATTAGACAATCTGCTTGTTTTTCATGGGGATGCGGACAACGTGGTCCCGATTTCCAATGCCCACGCCATATACAGTCAGGCAAAAAAGCCCAAACAAATGATCATCCATCAAAACGGGGATCACCAGATGACATCACCCAAAGATCAGATCCAGTTTGAAATAAAAACCATTGCCTGGTATTTAAAGTGTTTCTCGTTTTAAGAAATACTTTCCGAAACCAGTTGCCTTCTTAATAACTCTAAAGCCATCGCAGCAAACATCTGCTTGTTCATCAACCGGTCATCTCCGGCAAATCTATAGGTTTTTGCACCTGAAAACCCATCTCCTGCGACGCCAATGCAAACCATGCCCACCGGCCTTTTTTTTGTTCCGCCAGTGGGGCCTGCAATACCTGTGGTGGAGATGGCAAAATCAGCCCGGGCCATTTTTCTTGCACCCATTGCCATTTCTTGTGCGGTTTGTTCATGAACGGCACCATGCTCAATGATTGTTTCTTTTTTCACACCCAGGACATTCATCTTGGCATCATTAGAGTATGTCCCGCCGGAAAACAAAAAATAATCAGAACTGCCGGACACATCCGTCATCATATTAGCAATCAAACCGCCGGTACAAGACTCTGCAATGGCAAGGGTTTTCTTTTGCTCTATCAACAGGCTTCCTACCTGCCGGGCCAAGGACAGCCCTGATTTTGAAATGACCTTGTTTTCAAGATGTTCAACCGCCCAATTTTTGGCCTTAGTCATTTGAGATTTTATCTGTTTTGTTCCACCTGTTTTGCAGATAAGCTTTACTTCTATCAAAGGGAAATCGGCCCGAAATCCCAATTTAAACTCCGGAAAGAAATCTTTAAACCCGGCCAACAATGCACTCACCCTGGATTCTGCCAAGCCAAATACAGTAAGCCGTTCAATTAGAATCTGTTTTTCAAGGGTGAACCTTTCTTTCAAAACCGGTTTAACCTTATTTTCAAACATCAATTTCATTTCAAAAGGAACACCCGGCAAAAAAAAGAACAAACACTGGTCGATCTGAATAAAAAATCCAGGAGCAGTCCCGTTGTCGTTAATCAATATGGTTGCGCTTTTGGGTAACATGGCCTGTTTTTTGTTCTCTTTTGTCAGTTCAAACCTGCGTTTTTTAAAATATTTTTCCATGCTGTCCATGGCTGCAGGATTCAATTCAAGAGTTTCTTTGACAGCTTTTGTACAGGCCATGGCGGTCAGATCGTCACTGGTGGGACCAAGCCCGCCTGTGACAATACAGATATCCGCTTTTTTGGATATATCAATTAACGTGCCGACTATATCATCGAACTTATCACCCACTGCTACAAGTTTTTGAACACCAATACCCATCTGTTTTAACCCTGCGCATAAAAAAGCGGCATTGGTATCGACAATATCGCCTAAAAGAACTTCGTCACCTGTGGACATTATATGTGCTGTAATCATTTTCACTCCGAATTTGTGTTATAAATATTCAAAAAAACATGGCATGATTGGAAGAAAAAAAAGCGGGATTTCTTTTGATTTTTCCATTTGAAAATGCTCTTTTTTTAAAGGTCTTATCCAAAAAATTCTTTACTTTGCGCCGATCCCAGCCATGTGGATGATTAAAATTTAAATATAAAGATAAATCCCCGTGATAAAATTCCTGGGTATCCAGATCCAAGGCATCATCACTAAATTTAGGCAGATTAAAAACAGCCATGTTCAGATAGTTGATATAGTCTTTATGTGCTTCAACAAATTCAAGGGTTTTAAAGGCGGCTTTCTCATCCTCAAAACTGGTCCCGAACAATAGATATACAAAGGTTAATATACCGGCCCCATGAAGATTCTTTAAAGTGGCGGACACCATATCAAGATCGGTTCCCTTGTTCATTTGATCCAGTACACCCTGATCTCCTGATTCCAGGCCTAATTTTAGCATTTCACACCCATTTTTTTTTAAATCCCGACAAAAAGAGGCACTTAAAAATTCTTTCTCAAATCTGACAAACCCATACCATTTAAATCCTGAATCCTCTTGGGACAATGTTTTCATAAAAGCCGGGGTAACTGCATTATCAATAAAATGAATAACATCAGGTTGATACGCTTTAGCCATATTTTTTACATCGTCTAAGACCTTTGTTGCCCGTTGTGAACTATAAGGGC
This sequence comes from Desulfobacula sp., assembly GCA_021647625.1. GTDB lineage: Bacteria > Desulfobacterota > Desulfobacteria > Desulfobacterales > Desulfobacteraceae > Desulfobacula. Next base: position 44,609 of record JAKIUJ010000003.1, on the reverse strand, counting down.
GTGTCTCCGCTTTTTCAGGGCAAAACCGGCATTTGCTCCAATAACAGCCAATGGTCGCGCGAAACGGCAAAATTTTGCCGGGTGATAAATACAAATCCTGTTTTATAAAATCATAATCCGGAACATAGTGGCGTTTTTCAATATTCTTTTTACCCATTAACTCTAAAAGCGGTTGTTCTCCCTCCCCTTTGATCATCACATCAATCAGATCTTTGAACGGATCATCAAAATCAGGCCGGCTCATCCATGAGGATATCAGCCCGCCACCCATGACAAGCTTTTTATCTTTAAAATTATCCTTAATCCACCCGGCCAGAGCGAAACTGACCAAGGCTTGATTCAAATAACAAAGAGAAATCCCAATGAATTCAGAATCCATTGATGATATCTGTGGTTTTAATTCTTTTTCAAAATAAGGATAGAATGGATTTTCATGATATATTTCAGCGCTTTTCAACAAATCTTTACTATTAACCGAAGACAATTTATTATCTGAATAATCTGATAGTGTAATGCGAAAACGTTTGGAATCGACACTGATAGATAACAATTTATTCAAATCATAGACCCGCTGATGATACCGATCCATATTTTTATAAAGCGCTGGATCTTTTAAATCACCAATAATTTTGTCCCTGTTTTTCAACGCCCTTTGGGACCAGGAATCAATGGGCTCTTTCACCGAGTGAATTAAATACATCAGCCCTTCAACATTGGCGTCAACAACACAACAACCTATCCCCTGCTCTTTTAAGGCAGCAGACAACAGTGCCACTCCGGCGGGTGGCTCACAGGGTTTGGCAACAGGCGGGAAAATGAGTATCATCATAAAGAATCCTAAAAAATCCATCACCTATAGTTCATCGCAGATGAATAAATACCGTCTTCTTATTAATTAATGTTAAAATAAGCATCATTTCACTTGCTAGGAGCTATAAATTGTTTTTTTCTACCATAAATTCAGACAAAAAGCGATTGCCCGCAAGGTAAACACATTTAAACTCGGCATGAATTTTAATTCTTTGTTTTACGGAACTTATCCAAAACGATAATTTCATTTGTGTTTACCGGTAAACCGTAACTATTTGAAATCATGAATATGAAAAAGTTACATGCGTTAGCTCTGCGATTGCCCGCAAGCATTGTTTCTATTTATAGAAACATTTACCTTGACAGAAAGTCAATTCTTGGTTATTTTAGCCGAACATGGAAAAAAATACGTATATAAAGGGCACAATCCAGTGGTGGTGGCTAAGCTTATCATGGCCCAAGCTGCCGTCCGGCTAGATTTTTAATATAGATACAAAAAAAAACAAAAGGCTGCGGCAGCAAATATAATATGTGCGCAGCCTTTTTTTATTTTCACGGCGGCATGGTATATAACGGTGGCAAGATATTTTTAAAATAAAGGAATCCATAATATGATTTTAGATCGTTTTCCGGATAAACAAACTTTTTCTAATCTGGCTAGAAACGTCAATGTTATCCCGGTGTGTACCCAGGTGCTCGCCGACATGGAAACCCCGGTGTCCATATTAAAAAAGTTTTATATCAAAGAAAAAGAATCTTTCCTGCTCGAAAGTGTGGAAGGTGGCGAAAGATGGGCTCGATACAGTTTTTTAGGGGTGTCTGCTTTTGGAACAATAAAAATATTTTCTGATGACGTAGAAATTAAAACCAGAAATGAAACAAAAATCATTCCCCATAACAATGATCCTCTGGATGTTATCAGACAACTTTCAAAAGATTATATCCCGGCAGATATTCCTGAGTTGCCCAGATTCTGGAGTGGATTCACAGGCTACTTTACCTATGAGATGGTTTCTTTTTTTGAAGATATACCGGTATCCTTACCTAAAAAAACACCCTACGGCCACTTTATTATCCCTGATGAAATGATCATTTTTGACAACATCAAGCAGACCATAACCTGTCTTAAAATATGTTACCTGGCCGATAATGACGATCCTGAAATGGTTTTTGACCAGGCACAAAATTCACTTGAAAAAATGATAGATAATATTAATACTCCGCTATCATTTGCAAAATCATCAACCCATGTTGAAGTTAAGATGCAGTCGGAAACCTCGCCACAGGAATACAAACAAGGGGTTGAAAAAATAAAGAAGCATATTATTAAGGGTGATATTTTTCAGGCCGTTTATTCCCAGCCTTTTTCATGCAGGGCAGATGTCGATCCCATACAGGTGTATCGTGCCCAGCGGTATATTAATCCATCCCCTTATATGTTCTTCATGAATTTTAATGACATCATCATTGCCGGATCATCTCCGGAGACCATGGTGCGGCTTGAAAATAATATTGCCACATTGAGACCCATTGCAGGTACCCGAGCCCGTGGAAAAACCGAACAGGAAGATCGCAAACTTGCTGATGAACTGTTAAACGACGACAAAGAAAAAGCCGAACACGTCATGCTTATTGATCTTGGACGAAATGATCTTGGCAGGGTCGCCGAAACCGGCACAGTACAGGTAACAGATACCATGGTGGTTGAGCGGTACTCCCATGTCATGCACCTGGTTTCCAATATCACCTGTGACATGAAAAAAGGAGTTGATGCCTATGATTTGTTCAAAGCAACATTTCCGGCCGGAACGCTTTCCGGTGCCCCTAAAATCCGTGCCATGGAAATCATTTCATCTCTTGAGAATAGGCCCAGAAGGGTTTATGGTGGTGCTGCAGGCTATATTTCCTTTACAGGAAATATGGATTTTGCAATCACAATCAGAACAGCGGTAATAGAAAACGACAAACTCACGGTTCAGGCAGGTGCAGGCATTGTGTACGATTCCGATCCCAAAAAAGAACTTTTAGAGTGTCAAAATAAAGCAAAAAGTGTTGAAATGGCATTGAAGTTGGCCCTGACGAATCATCAGGGCAAAACAAATGGAGGCAATTAAATGTTAGTTGCAGTAATTGATAACTATGATTCTTTTACCTTTAACCTGGTTCACTATATTCTTCATGCAGGTGCAAAGGTTGAGGTCTTTAGAAATAATAAAACGTCTATAGAGGAACTTGAAACCTTGAATCCTGGAGCCATTGTCATTTCTCCAGGGCCCGGCCGCCCCGAGGATGCTGGGATTTCTCTGGACGTTGTTAAACACTTTTCAGGAAAACTTCCCATATTAGGGGTTTGTCTCGGACACCAGGTCATTGCCCAGAATTTTGGAGCAGATATCATCCAGGCCGGTAAAATCATGCATGGAAAGACATCCCCCATTACCTGCGATGGTGAGCATATTTATTCAGGTATTAAAAAGACCTTCATAGTCATGCGCTACCATTCTCTTGCGGTTTCAAGGGATAATTTCCCAAAAGAATTAATCATTTCAGCCCGGACTAAAGATGGCGAAATTATGGGCCTTCGCCATAAAGAGCACCCCACCCAGGGAGTTCAGTTTCATCCGGAATCTTTTATGACCAGTATGGGCAAACGATTGATCAGGAACTTTATCAAAGGGGCGTAAAACTATGACATTTACACAGAATTTAAATAAAATTATCAAGGGACAGGACCTGGATCAGGACAGCAGTGCTTCCATGCTCATGGATATTTTTTCCGGCTCAATCGCCGAATCACAGATTGGTGCATTCATGGCGGCCCTGGCAACAAAAGGAGAAACCTTTGAAGAGGTTGCAGGTGCTGCCCGTGCCATGCGAAGAAAAGCAACAAGGATACAAACAAGGGCCGGCAAAGTCATTGACACATGCGGCACCGGAGGCGATGCCTCGGGATCATTTAATATTTCCACGACCACAGCTTTTGTTGTGGCAGGTGCGGGGGTAACTGTGGCCAAACATGGCAATCGAAGTATTTCAAGCAAATGCGGCAGTGCCGATGTTCTTGAAGAACTTGGAGTCAATCTGAATGTTGACCCTGAAATTGTGGAAGAAGCAGTCAATGATATCGGAATCGGATTCATGTTTGCACCGCTTTATCATGGATCTATGAAATATGCCGGCAAGGCAAGAATGGAGTGCGGGATCAGAAGTATTTTTAATATGCTTGGGCCTTTGACCAATCCTGCTGCGGCCAGCTGCCAATTGCTTGGGGTTTATGCCCCCCGATTAACAGAAATGTTTGCCCAGGCCTTAAAGCTTTTAGGCGTTGAGAATGCCTTTGTTGTGCATGGCCATGATGGTATGGATGAAATCACGACCACCACTCTTACACGCGTGTCAGAACTTTCGGATCAGACCATTCGCTCCTATGACCTGGATCCCTTGGATTATTTTGAAGACTATGCTGTGCCCGAAGATTTAAAAGGCGGGGATGTAAAAGAAAATGCCGCCATCAGTCTAAACATACTGGAAGGTGAAAAAGGGCCCAAAAGAAATATTGTCCTGATAAATTCTGGCGCAGCCCTGGTTGCAGCAAAAGAGGCAAAAAATATCAAAGACGGAATAGTTCTTGCCTCCCAGGCCATTGATTCCGGCAAAGCGCTTGATAAACTTAACGCATTGGTTCAGTTTTCCAGGGAGAATGCTTAATGGCTGTTCATGGATTCTTAAAAGAAGTTTTAAGTATTAAATTTGCGGAACTCTCCGAGGCAAAATCTCATATTTCACTGAATAAGATTCGTAAGGAGGCTGAAGAAGCAAACACTTCGGCAAGCTTTTTATCTGCCATGCAGCAAAGCTGTGCAGATGATATTGGCATAATTGCAGAAATTAAAAAAGCCTCCCCGTCCAAGGGTGATATCCGAACCGATCTTGACCCTGAACTTTTTGCACAGGCCTATACCAAGGGAGGTGCCCGTGCCATTTCGGTGTTAACGGAACCTCATTATTTTAAAGGACATCTTGACGATTTAAAAAAAGTTTGTGCAAACACCGACCTGCCGGTTCTGAGAAAAGATTTCACAATCAGTTCCTACCAGATTTATGAAGCCCGCAGGTCCGGGGCATCCTCAATTTTGTTGATCACAACCATTCTGTCTGCCGATCAGCTCAAAGATTACATCTGTCTTATAAGAGAACTTGGTATGGAGCCTTTGGTTGAAATCACTTCTGAAAAAGAATTTGAAATTGCCTACAACTGCGGTGCAACCATTGTTGATATCAATAACCGCAACCTTCAAACCCTTGAAACAGATCTTAATGTATCAAAAAAAATAGCCGCCATTCTACCACCGGATATTATCCCTGTGGAAGCAAGTGGCATTTCATCGTTCGCAGATATAAAAAACAGCATGAACCATAATATGTTCAATTTTCTGGTGGGTGAAAGCATTGTTAGATCAGATAACCCTGAAAAATTTATCAAAACCTTAAGGAACCATAACGTACCGGAATAACAAGGATATGCCTGATAACATGTTGCCAACAGCACCCTGGATTAAAATATGCGGCTTAACCGACCCTGATACTGCTCTGGAGTGTGCTCGACTTGAAGCTGATGCCATTGGGCTTGTCTTTTTCAAAAAAAGCCCGCGCAATGTATCCATGGAACAGGCAGCCCTGATTTCAAAAGCGCTGCCGGACCATATCCTCCCCATCGGCGTTTTTGTTGATGCTTCATACGATGCAATCATGGAGAAAGTGAAAAGCTGCCATTTAAAGGGTGTACAACTTCATGGCAATGAGTCGCCGAAACTTGTTGAACAATTAGTAAAAAAAAAACTTATGGTAATCAAGGCCTTGTTTTCAAAGAAAGCGCCTTTTATTGACCAGGCAACTGAGTATAGCCGTGCATCTTTTATTCTGGTCGAATATGGTAAAGGTATCTTGCCTGGCGGGAATGCAGAGAGTTGGGACTACAAGCAGTGTCGCAATTTGAATACTGGTATCCCAGTGATTCTTGCAGGTGGACTGAATGCTAAAAATGTCTGCCTGGCTGTAAAAGATGTATGCCCCGCTGCAGTTGATGTTTCATCGGGTGTGGAAAAATCGCCCGGTATAAAAGATTTAAAAAAGATCGCGGCATTTATTTTACAGGTGAAACAACAGGTGAAAATTTGAATTGACGACCTCTATATAAAAAAGACCCCGCCAATCTGGACAATCGCCGGGGTCTTGGTAGCAAGGTTGACAAGTTGGCAACCCCACAAGATCCTGTCAATATACCAATCTAAAAATAAAGATTCAATACTTTTTTGCATATTCCATAGTTTTAGGAGTTAAGGGTCGGCTCCAGCCCTTTCAAGGTATTACTATAGAGAAAAATAATTAAATGAATATCGTTCATAAAACAAATCTAGACATTTTCGTTTCTAGCGGATACAAGCCGGGAATCACAACCCGGAACCTGTATCTTAAGGAGATCAAGATGTTAAGCCCTGTTTTTGAACGATTTGTCAAAGAAACACCTATATCAGTAATTGCTCGAAGTGCCATGGAGCGAATTTTTAATCCTGAACAGTTGGATCAATGGTTCGACACTACCGCTCAGGAACAATATACAAAAGATCTGCTTTTTTCCAGTGTTTTTGACATCATGTCTCAAGTAGTCTGCCAGAGTCGCCCATCGATAAATGCAGCCTACCAGGCGGCAAAAGAGCAAATAGGCGTTTCGATTACGTCCCTTTACAATAAGATCAACGGAATTGAACCGCAGACCTCAGCAGAATTGGTTCGATATGCTGCCCGAGAAATATCCCCGATAATTGAAGGCCTTGGTGGAACAAAAATTCGTCAAAACACATTGACCATCCTCACATTTTAAATATCCTTCCCGCTCAAGCCTTGTGATGGCATTACTTATTGAATTGTTTAGTGTTCCATTTACCACATAGCCTATATAGGCCCAAGTAAGTTCTCAATAAAATTTAATGCATTGGTTGAAGAGTGCATATCAGTTCGAGAAAATTCAATATGCGATATTCGAGAACTTGATATATAGAGATGGTCAATCAATAAAAAGGCTGCAACTTCCCAATTATTATTCTCTCCGGGGATGAGTCTAAAATTTTTAGCCATGACTTATGTTCCTTTTTATTAGAAGTTTACTTTATTGTACGCTGTGATAATTGTCCCCTCATTGAGAATCAGGGTTTTATTAGATCTCGAAATATTTTCAAGACCCTGAATTTTCCTTTTAAATCGGAAATTATTTGTCTGAATATATTTTTAGGGATATAGCATTCATAAGCTCCCCGTTTGTGTTCTAAAGTTCCGTATTTCAAAATTAATTCGATCTGTCGGTTCTTGATTCCTCGTTGTTGGCATCTTTTTTTTGCATGCTGAGATTTTTCATTCTATTTTTCCCGGTTTAATCGACTGAATTAATAAGTTTTGGAAGCAATCTGTTTTTCAGTTCACTCCGGATAACTTGCGCCCCTTGTGAAAAAGCGACCGCTATTTCAACAAGATCTACATCATCATAATCAACTGGATAACTAATTATTTCTCGTGAAATAAATAAAGAATAAGGTTGTATAATTCACGTATAAAATTTGAAATAATTATTTTAAAATGAAAGCAGGTGGTATAAACTTGCTGCCAGTTACCCAAACGTTCTCTGCACTTGATTCCATACTTCATGCAAACTTTCCTTGACAAACAAAAAACAAAAGTTCATACTTATTTATATAAACTTTTATGAGGAGTCAACAATGCAAGCAACCAGCAAAGATCTCAGGTTCCATACAAAAGAAATATTAGATGCAGCGGTAAGAGGAGAGGAAGTGGTCATAACCTTTCACGGAAAACCTTACGCTAGAATTGTGCCTATTTCTGAATCTAAGCAAATGGATAAAAATAATGAATTCTGTGGAATGTGGAAAGATCGGACAGATATGGAAGATGTCGAAACCTATGTTCGCAAACTTAGAAAGAGGAGAACATTTTGATTATCGACACCGATGTATTAGTCTGGTATTCAAGAGGTTACCAGAATGCGATCAATTTGGTTCATAGTTTTGATAGATTTAGTATATCTGTAGTGACATACATAGAGATTATTCAGGGAGTAAGAAACAAAAAAGAACTCAATGCATTTAAAAAAGCACTGGGAGTTCTTAAAGCCCAAGTCATTCAAGTTGATGAACAAATTTCTACAAAAGCAATGTTCTTCATTGAACAATATGCATTAAGTCATTCAATGGAGCTTGCTGATGCACTGATTGGGGCATGTGCTGTGACAAGGCAACTCCCACTAATTACAGGAAACGAAAAGCACTACAAGCATTTGCCTGAAATTAAGATACAAAAATTTCGAATTGAAAATTGATGCCTGTCTTCACAGAACAAATGCATTAACGCGGATATTTTTCGCGCTGCTTCGTGTCCTTTCGGTGAGCCTGCGTGAATCAATCAATCCCATATTTAATGATAGTATCGGTTCAGGGGTTGCTTCATCTGCATCTTCATCCATGAAATAATCCATCGATACGCCAGAAGCTTTTGCGATCCTCCAAAGCATATCTCCAGAGGGTTGTGATTTGCCGTTTTCCAGGGTATTGCCATGCCAGCCTTTGGGGAATTGAAGGAAAACACAGTTACTATTGAATTTGATTCTTTTTTGACTGTTTAAACGAAAAAAGAAATTATATGTTTCTTGTATCTGGTTTGCCATTTTCTTACTCTTATTTGAAAAAATTAAATGAAACAAAATGTCCTTCAAGCCCTATTTCAGCGGAAACTTCCAATATCGGATACTTTTTTATTGCTCATGCTGTTTTCTTTCTTATTATATATAGGTGATACACTTGGTAACATTGTTACCAAATTGGCAAAAAATTAGGTAAAAATCGGTAAATTGGAGCTAAAAATGGATAACTTGGAAATGATCGAGAGTAAAGGCTCAAAGCCTCGTAAATGCACGCTTGAAATCTTCTCAGACTATGTTTGACCCTGGTGCTATTTCATTACCGGGAGTATTGAAAAATTAGAAGAAAAATATGATATCAAGGTAAAATGGCGGGCATTTCCGCTCCATCCGGATACACCAAAGCAGGGTTTTTCTCTGGACGATCTGTTCAAGAAAAAAGGGATGCTGGTTGATGTGGATCAGATCATGGCCCAGCTGAAAAAAACAGCCCGAAAACTGGGGCTTGCGCTGGGTGATCGGCGGATGACCTATAACAGCCGACTTGCACAGGAAGTCGGGCTTTGGGCTGAATCAAAAGATAAAGGCCACGCCTTTCATATGGAAGCCTTTAAAGCCTATTTTGTGGATGGAAAAAATATAGCCCGGACAGATGTTTTGCTGGCGTTGATTGAGCGATCCGGGCTGGATAAAGATCAGGGCCAACACGTCATCGAAAAACGAACATTTTCCGATGCTGTGGATGCCGACTGGGAATTGTCCCGGGCAAAAGGGGTGAATGCTGTTCCCACCTTTTTTATGGGACTTGACAGGCTGGTGGGTGCCCAACCCTATGACGCATTGGCGAAAATGGTTGAGAGGTATATGGGATAGATTACCCTAAATAGTTATGCTAATAATAAAAAATGTTGGATTATAAACTTTTAGAAGCCCTGGGTTGCGTTATCCATGAGCTTGGGTTTGACAAAGCCTCCCAAAAGCTTTTTATCACCCAGTCTGCGGTGTCGCAGCGTATCAAGGCATTGGAAGATCAGGTCGGTCAAATCCTGGTTACCCGTACGACACCCCCCCCCGTGCGACTCGACTAGGAAAGTTGCTTCTCAAACATTACATGCAGGTGAAAACCTTAGAGGCAGATCTTGATGTACAGGTAAAAAAACAGGGGAGACAGGTTTTAATAGTTTTCCAATCGGCATCAATGCAGATAGCCTGGCAACCTGGTTTCTTCCTGCTGTGAGTCTGTTTTTAAAACATAAAGGGTAATTATACGGTTAGAGGCCGCCGCTCTTCCTCCGCGAAGCGGTTTTGTACAACACCAAAATAACCGGTCGCACCCGGTTCATTTTTTTGTTGAATTGAATTGTTTAAGCATTATAGTCGATCTTTTCTTTATCGCAGCTGTGATATCTTCTAACAGACTGTTTTGTTGATATCTGTTTATAAAGTCCGCATATGTATTGTCAATTTTACTGGCCACTTTAAGGCAAAAATCCAATAATCTTTTCTTGAGAATCGGATGACTTACTTTTATCTCCTCTGCAAATCCTTTCCAGTGTCTTTCCATTATCCATTCGGATCTGTTCTCCCCACCTATCTTCATAGCAAGTTTTTGTGACAGGTCATCATATATGTCCGTACACAACATGTCATAAAAAGGTGCCAAGCGAATCTGTCTGGCCTGATATATAAAAGACAAGTTTTTTGCATGGCCATCCATATTCCCAATCAAGTAATTAAAAAATACCCATTGCATCAGTTGTTGAAAATCTTTAATCGGATTCGCAGAGTATGATCGAACCAGATCAAAGCATGCTTTCAGACCAGGGCCACCATCAGCCTGATATTTCAGTTCATGTGAGAGCCCCATGGCCTGACAAAAATCTTCCTGGTGAAGACGTTTGAGAATATCATTATCCAATATTCTATCATATCTTTTAATTAATAGAACCTTTTGATCTTCTTTTCGAGCAATCATAACAGGTGGGACAGCCAAACCAACTGCATTGGCAAGCATCATACAAAAGCATTCATTCTCAATGGAAAACTGAAAATGCGCCATATTCGGTTTTAAAATAAAGTTACTTGGTGCACCATTTTCTGGGATATAAAATGAAGGGTCGTTGTAGAAAAGTGCCAGCTTTTCCTGTGCCCCTGCAAGTGATATTCGGATACCTTTCTGACCTGCAAGCAAAGGTCTTCTGGGGATATTCTTTATAAAATCTGCCAATTGCTCGTCTGATAGAAGACGATATTTGTATTGATTCGGTGATTCAGGTATTTCTGCTTCAGGTAGAATTGTTATTGCTCCGGCACACTCTCCCCCAATACGTTTGAGAAGCATAAAATCATTTTTATCTGAAATCCCAAGTTGTTTCGCTATTAATATTCTAACGGCAGATTCAGGTAATAGATTGGAAAAAAATGATTTTACCTTGTCATTTGAGATAACACCTTCCTGCATCGGCAAAGAAATAGATATTTGAAAAGCATCAGGTGATGCCAACCATTCCTTAGAATATTGGAATAAAAAAAGTCTCCTGTCATTAATACTCAAGGAACCGACTCTGGTTTGTTCAAAAAAAACATTCAAGGTTTCCAAAATCAACTATCTCCACGTTTAATGATATGGAGTTCAAGACCAAGGCTGTTCAACAATTCAAATACTTTCCCAAGCTGAGCCGTTACTTTACCTTTTTCAATCTCTATAATAAATTTTCTGCCAACATCACTAAACTCAGAAATCTCTTTTTGAGTCAGTTGGAGACGTTTACGCTCTTCAAGGAGATGTTGCCCTAATTCTTTCGGATTATTGATTTTTTTTGAAGGTCTCAATTTGCCTCTCATGTAAAAGTTTCTGATCGGATACTTTTAGCAGCTTTGAAAGCAAAATGCAACTAAAAGTTCTCGATCAGGGACTTTTTTTATTTTTTTAATAAAATCACTTTGAAAAGTAACCAATCGGAAACTTTAGGGGACAATACAGCACGATGATTATCACCGTGTGCTTTCCTGACTTATAATGTAGTGTTTGGCGGATGAGGGCTACAACTCTCTCCGGCATTTTTTTTACATAAAAAAAAGGCTTCTCTCCGAAGCCCAAATAATCTGACAAATTATTGAATTAAGTCAATCTATTTTGAAAATAATATGCTTTAGATGTTTTGAATAATGTTGTAATTAACAGTAGTCCTATTCCTTTCTTCGGAGCTGAAGTAAACAGGGTAACCACAGATCGACCATATGAAAATGCTTACTCAAAATACCCCTATTTGCAGAACAAAATGTTTACAAGTCTTAAATATTTATTTATGCTGTAACTATACTGGTTTCAACCCTGAAGGGAGACGCCTATGAAAAAAATTTTTGTTCTCGATACCAATGTAATCCTGCACGACAGTTCCTGTATTAATCAGTTTAAAGACAACGACATTTACATTCCCATCACCGTCATCGAAGAACTGGACAGGTTTAAAAAAGGTAATGATGTAATCAACAGCAATGCCAGGGATTTTTTAAGATCTCTGGATGCCTTATCCAGCGATAGCATGTTAAATGGCGGTGCGCCCATTGATAATGGGGATAGTAGGATTTGTATCCGGCTGGATACGCCACTGGATGATGTTATCAAAAAGAATTTTACTCAGATAACATCGGATATCAGGATTTTAAATATTGCCTATACCGTGGCAAAAAAACATGACTTTAAAAACGTTATCTTTGTCACCAAAGATGTTAATTTGAGATTAAGAGCCAGGTCAATAGGCCTCAAGACTGAAAATTATAATTCAAAATATGTTGAAAACCTTTCTGAAATGTATACAGGGCTTAAGGTTGTTGACGATGTTGATGAGAAGTTACTGGATGCACTTTATCAAAAGCCTTATGAAATAGAACCATCTATATTTGAACAGGAAGATACCATATACAATAATGAACACCTGGTTTTAAAAAATGGCTCCAAATCAGCATTGGCCTTTTTGGATGGTAAGACCCGGAAAATAAGGCGGATACAGCCTGCAACATGTTTTGGCGTGAAACCGAGGAATTCGGAACAGGCCTTTGCATTAAGCGCCATGCTTAATCCGGACATTCCGCTGGTCACCGTATCCGGAAAGGCAGGAACAGGTAAGACACTATTGGCACTGGCAGCAGCTCTTGAAAGAAAACGCTATTATCGTCAAATCTTTATTGCGCGACCGGTTGTTCCGTTAAGTAACAAGGATATCGGATTTTTACCCGGTGATATAGCATCCAAGCTGGATCCCTATATGCAGCCCTTATATGACAACCTTTCCGTTATCCAGAATCATTTTAACGAAACTAATGGGCACACAAAAAAAATTAAGGAGCTTATAGAAGAAGAAAAAATTGTTATTACCCCGATTTCATACATCCGCGGTCGAAGTATTGTTAAGGTGTTTTTTATAGTGGATGAGGCCCAGAATTTGACACCCCATGAGGTGAAAACCATTATTACCCGGGCAGGGGAAGGAACAAAAATTGTTTTCACCGGTGATATTTATCAAATTGACCATCCGTATCTGGACAGCCAGACCAATGGTCTTGCGTTTATCATTGAAAAAATGAAGGGTCAGAAAGTATATGCCCATATTAATCTTGAAAAAGGAGAGCGATCTGAACTGGCAGAACTGGCATCAAAGATTTTATAAACTACCGTGTGGCAGATCTGGTTTTAGGTCTCGGTTTGCCATACAACAAAGCATTAGACTTTCATATAACGGCCATGCGCAGCTTGACCTGCAAGCAATTGCGCAAAAACCAGAAATCTTACAAAACCAAATTACCAGTTTTGTAAGTTGACTCGCTTGGCCGATAAGGCGTTCAAACTAAGGCATATAAAGATATGTCGTGTTTTCACAACGCAGTCGGTCAGAATGAATCGGCTCTCAAAATGTAAAGTTATTTTTGAGTAAGCCCGTTCGGGCGACAACGATACATCATTGCCCGAACGAGAATATTTGTGTGATAATGAAGGGGGGAAAGCTTAGGCTGCTTTAACGACTTTACCAGCTTTTATACAGCTTGTGCAAACGTCAATTCTTCTTACGCATCCTTCTTTTATAACAGCACGAACTCTTTGAAGATTGGGATTAAATCTTCTTTTATTCAGATTATGAGCATGGCTGACATTGTTGCCGACCATCGGTTTTTTTCCACAAATTGCACATTCTTTTGACATTTTAATACTCCTAAAAGAAAAATCTTCTTAACAAAAAATTAACCAGGAATTAATACATCAAACCAGATAAAAAGTAAAGAGGTTTTTAGTTTTTATTTGCAAGTTCTCTGGCTCTTTTGATTTTTTTCAAGGCTTGTTGCCCCTCTTTTGAGTCTGGATATGTTTTAATCAGGTACTCGTAACGGTTCAGTGCCGCTTTATACTTTTGGGTCCGCATATAAAAATCCGCCACATAGAGTTCATGTCCGGAAAGGTTCGCCATACATTTTTTATAATGTTCAGATGCTTTTTGAGCATATTCATCTAGTGGGAACTGATCGACCAGGCGGTTAAAATGGGTCAGGGCTTTTTTCGCCGGTGTGTGGTCCCTGTCAATGGTTCCCAATTGGTTGAACCAGGACAAGCCGATTTGATAAATCACATATGGAATAGCTTCATTTTTGGGATGCATTTTTTCAAATTCTTCATAAGCCACGATGGCTTCGCCATACTCTTCAAGACGAAAATGAGAATCTGCAATTTTTAATTCGGCTAACGTGGCATATTTGCTGAACGGATACCAGTCTTTTAAATCCGTATAGGCTTTTAATGCGGTTTTGTAATCTTTGGAAACAAATGCGGAAGATCCTTCGGAAACAAGTTGTTCTGCATTTTTTTCCATCACATAGTTTTCCTCAAACAAACCACATCCGGATATCAGTAGCGCTGCGCAAACAATGAATATTAGTTTTTTCATATTTTAATTGTTCTCAATGAAATGTTCTGCGGAAAGGGTGGCTATGGCGGCATCTCCAACTGCGGTTGCAATCTGTCTTAAGGGGGTATCTCGAACATCGCCGGCGGCATAAACGCCGGAAACAGATGTCTGCATGGTTTCATCCACACAGATAAACCCGTATTCATCGGTTTTAACCGAGTCATTTAAAAATGAGGTATTTGGAAGAATGCCTATCCAGATGAAGCAGCCATCTGCTTTTATGGTCTTTTCTTCATTGGTTTTTACATTTTTTACCTTAACTCCCTCCAATCCAAAAAAACCATCCAATCCGGTTACAATGCTGTCCCAGACGGGTTCTATCTTGTCATTGCCAAGGGCGCGTTCCTGAAGTATCTTCGTTGCCCTAAGTTCGTCTCTTCGGTGAACCAGATATACTTTTTTTGCAAATTTGGTTAGAAAGAGGGCTTCCTGCACAGCAGTATCACCACCCCCAACAGCAACAACTGTTTTTTCTTTGAAAAAAGGTCCGTCGCAGGTACCGCAATAGGAAACGCCTTTACCGACAAATTTATCCTCACCAACATGAAGGGTGTTCGGGGAGGCACCGGATGTAATTATCAATGCCTTGGTAAAGATGCTTTTATCTTTTAGTACAATTTCTTTTGAGTCTTTTGAAATATTGAGTGAATGGACTTCGGATGTGTCTATTTTTAATCCCAGATCCACTGCCTGCACTCTCATTTTTTCAGCAAGATCATACCCTGAAATACCTTCAGGAAATCCCGGATAGTTTTCAACCCAGTCTGTTACCAGGACCTGACCGCCCGGAACTGCTTTTTCCAAGAGAAGAACATTCATTCTTGCCCGGGCTGCATATATGCCTGCGGTTAATCCGGCAGGCCCTGCACCGATAATGACAAGGTCATAGTCCACTGCTGCCATTTTCTTATTCTCCCTTACAATACCCCTTTGATGGTTTCTTCAAGTTTCTCTTTTGCAACCATTCCGGTGATTTGATCGGCAATTTCCCCATTTTTAAAGAAAATTAAGGTAGGAATGGCTTGTACACCGTATTTGCTGGGGGTGATGGGATTTTCATCCACGTTGACTTTTGTAAAGGTCATTTTATCACCAAATTCTTTCTCAAGGGCTTCCACAGTGGGGGCGATCGCTTTGCAGGGGCCACACCAGGGAGCCCAGAAATCTACCATTACCGGTTTATCTGATTTGAGAACGATTTGCTCAAAAGTATCATCTTCTATTTCAATTATATTTTCTGCCATGATTGGTCCGTCCTACATTTGGGTAAAAAGTTAAAAATTCCCTGTAAATATATGTTCTTATTTATTCTTTGTCAATTGATCAATGCACCAGGGCCGGTTAAAAAAGGGACAACCGTTTTTAATGCTTTAAAAAATAAACGGTTGCCCCTTAATAACGGCAATGCGCAGCTTTGCCTGTAAGCAATTGCGCAAAAAACCAGAAATATTAGACTGATTTTGAATATTATTTCATATAAAAGAGTCTCTTGCAGAAATACCGGTGAATGGCTCTTGCTCACTATATACTGCAGGTCATGATTGTTACAATACAATATATAGTGGGATCAAGCCATAATATATTTTATCTGCAAGAGCATCAAAAGTGTTTGAAAATATCGGTTTACCAGTTTTCAGCCAGCAGTTCAAAATGTGCCTGGGGATGAACGCATGCAGGACAGACTTCAACGGCTTCTTCGCCCTCATGTACATATCCACAGTTTCTACAGCACCATTTTGTACTGCCGGCCTTTTTAAAGACCGTGCCTTTTTCGACATTAGCCGCAAGATCGGCATACCGCTTATCATGCTGTTTTTCTGCAACAGAGATCATCTCAAAAACAAGGGCAATGGCGTTAAACCCTTCTTCTTTTGCTGTTTTTGCAAAATCTGGATACATCGTGGTCCATTCGTATTCCTCTCCTGCTGCCGCAGCTTTCAGATTCTCAAGAGTGGAGCCGATGACACCGGCAGGAAATGAACCTGTAATCTGAAGTTCTCCGCCTTCAAGGAACTTGAAAAAGCGTTTGGCATGCTCTTTTTCTTGATTAGCAGTTTCTGTGAAAATATCACAAATTTGAATAAATCCTTCTTTCTTTGCAGCACTGGCAAAATAAGTGTATCGGTTTCTTGCCTGGGATTCTCCGGCAAATGCCGTCAATAGATTTTTTTCAGTTTGGGACCCTTTTAGACTTGCCATTTTTTTCCTCCTATATCATTTGATGATTGAATTCACGATGCATTACTGAATAGAAAATATAAATACTATAATCCAAAGGTTTTTTAAAGCGAATAAATTACTGTTTCAATTGATTCCGGCTTGACACCTTTTTTTTCAACCCATAGAGTCAATCTAATAGAGGTTTGGGAGGGGTATATGAAAAAAAATATATTAGCACTTATGATTATAATTGTTTTGGCCATGGGTTTATTAATTAGAGGTTCTGCCACAGCAAGAGATCGATTTGATTTTTCCAGCGTCTTATCAGAAGCAAGAAATGGCGATATTGAAGCCATGTGTGATCTTGGGGAGGCATATTACTCAGGAAGGCAGACACTCAAAGATCCTTTCAAGGCCAAATGCTGGATAGAAAAAGCATATCATAAAGGATCAAAACGGGCACAAAAAATCTGGAATGATTTTGAATTGTGGACGTATTCAGGAAGGTGTGACGCATCTTTTGATGATACGCCTTTACCCGAATATTCAAAGGGAAAGACATATGTGGAACCTCTCACAGGCATTAAATTCGCCTATATACCCAAGGGATGTTTTTCCATGGGATGTTATCCGGGTGCCATAAAATGCAAAAAGGATGAAAAACCAGTGCACAAAGTTTGTATGGACGGATTCTGGATGGGTAAATTTGAGGTGACGCAGGGCCAGTGGAAACAGGTGATGGGATACAATCCGGCCTATTTCTCTGGTTCTTCCGGTTTTCCGGAGTATCTGACCCGACCCGTTGAAAACGTGTCATATACTGATATCCAAATATTTATCAAACGAGTCAATTCACAGATAGCTGGAAAGGTGTTATTGCCCACAGAGGCCCAGTGGGAATATGCGTGTAGAAGTGCCGGAGAGGAAACCAATAGTCCCTGGGATGCGGATTTAAGTGGGCCACAGGCAAATTGCGGCACATGTAATCCGGGTGAGTTGCCGGAAGAACTACGGGGGCAGACAATACCTGTGGGCTATTTTGCACCCAATGATTTGGGGGTGTATGATATGGCCGGCAATGTAAAGGAGTGGTGCCGGGATTATTATGATAAAAAAGCGTACTCAGAACATAAAAAAAATAATCCTGTCTATTTGAAAAAAGAATCTTCACGGGTGGTCAGGGGCGGTTCTTTTAATGATAACCTGATAAAGCTCAGATGCACAGCCAGGGGTAAATCTCTTCCCGGAATCAAGGATGGTCGAACCGGGTTTCGATTGGTGCTAAAGCGAGAAAAATAAACAGGTTTTTACATGGTAAAGGTCTGACGAATAAAAGCATCCATCCGTTCAAAACTGATTTTCTCAACCCTGGCCTTTCCAATCTGTTCAAGAAAAACATAAAACAGGTTCTGGCCCTGTTTCTTTTTATCTTTTTTGGCCCCGCTGATAATGTCCTGGGCGGCATAAGAAAGATCCGTGGGAAGATGAAGGTCATGTAACAGGTTTTTGATGCGGTTAACATCATTGGCCGTGATCATTTTTTGTTGTTGTGAGAAAAGAGCCGCTGCCATCATTCCCATGGACACAGCCCTTCCGTGTCCGGCCCGTTCTATTTTTTCTATGGCATGGCCAATGGTATGGCCAAAATTGAGTTTGCGCCGTTCTCCTGCTTCTTTTTCATCCTGCTGCACTACCTGTGATTTAATTTTTACCGAATCTGCAACAAGTTTAAAAATAGTCTTAGTATCAAGATCCAGCGCCTTTTGTTTGTTTCTTTCCAAAAAAGTAAGCATGTTGGAATCGCAAATGAGAGCATGTTTAACAATTTCAGCAAGACCGTTCGAAATTTCTGTTTTTGGAAGGGTGTTTAAAAGCTCAATGTCACAAATCACAAATTCGGGTTGGTTGAAGACGCCAATCATATTTTTGTAAGATGTAAGATTAACACCGTTTTTACCACCGACACTGGCATCTACCTGGGACAGCAAGGAGGTGGAAACAAATCCGAAATTTACTCCTCGCAAAAAAATTGATGCTGCAAACCCTGTAATATCAGTTACAATCCCACCACCAATACCTACAATGAAGCTTGATCGGTCACAGTCATATTTGAGCAGATCCTGTAATATTTTTTCCACAGTGGCAAGGGTTTTTATCCCTTCTCCGGTACCTATACTGATAATGGGCACGTCTGGAAAATCGTGCTTGTACAGTCTTTTTATATTTTCATCAGTTACAATAATAGTGCGCGTTGATGGCAGGTATGCTTCAAGATTCTTCAGGCTTTCTCCCACATGGATGGAAGAAAGCCCTGTTTGAGCATTGACATGGAATGTCTGCATTATTTTTGTTCAACGATTTGATGGATGGCGTTCATCTTATCCATTACGGAAATAAATTGGTCGGGATATAGAGATTGAGCCCCATCGCTCATGGCTTCTTCCGGTTTGTTATGAACCTCGATCATCACACCATCCGCGCCCAGGGCAGCAGAGGCTAAGGCAAGGGAGATGACCTGGTCCCTGACCCCGGCAGCATGACTGGGATCTACAATGATGGGCAGATGGCTTTCTTTCTTTGCAGCGGGTACAACGGAAAGATCAAGTGTATTTCTGCTGTGTCGAACAAAGGTTCTTACGCCTCTTTCACAAAGAATAACGTCATTGTTGCCTTCTGCCATGATATATTCAGCAGCCATGAGCCATTCCTGGAGCGTGGCGGACATGCCTCTTTTCAAAATAACAGGCTTGTCTGATTTTCCGGCGCGTTTTAACAGACTGAAATTTTGCATATTTCGGGTTCCGATCTGAACAACATCAGCGTATTGCTCGACAATATCAAAATTTTCAACATCCATGACTTCTGTAACAACAGGCAATCCGGTTTCTTCACGGACAGCAGCCAGAAATTCAAGTCCTTTTTTTTCAAGTCCCTGGAAAGAATAAGGAGACGTTCTGGGCTTAAATGCCCCTCCTCTGAACAATAGGGCACCGGCTTTTTTTACAGATCCGGCAATAGACAGTACCTGTTCAAGGCTTTCTACAGCACAGGGACCCGCAATTACCGGCAGGCTTCCATCGCCGAAAACAGCATCCCCAACTTTAATTCGGGTGTTTTCCTGCTTGAACTCCCGGCTGACAAGTTTATATGGTTTTGTCACCGGAATAACCTCCTTTACACCATCAAGCCCCAGAAAATGGGCAGCATCCACCGAACCTGTATTGTGCAGGATTCCAATGGATACCCGATCTCCTCCGGGTATGGGGCGAGCAGTGTATCCTCTTTTTTCAATTGCGTTTATGCACGCTTGTATTGTCTTTTCTGGTATACCTTTTTCCATTACAACTAACATGGTTTTCCTCCATTTGGGTTTGTATCAGTATTCTTTTCTTTGAGCAATAAAAAAGGCCGCTATGGTTAGCAGCCCCCCCAAAAAATACAAACAGGCTGCCGGGATTCCCTGCAGCCATTAATTTTCGTTAATTGTTATCTGTTATTACAGATTTTTGCTGCAGCAATTCTTGCGCCACCACCGCCAGCAACCGGAACAAACTGCAACTTGTTTTGGAAGATTTTTTTTAAAAATTGTTTCTATATACAAGAACATCATAATGAATGTGATTATAAAAGAAAAAATTTATTTGTCAATAATATATTTAATTAAAAAATTAAAATCTTCTTCATACAGTCGCAGGCGACAACAAATATTATTAAAGACAAGACCGTTAAAATATGATTAATTGTTTGATTTTCCAAGGGGATCAGGATAGACTTTTTTATTAAATTTAAACTATCACCTAAAGAGGATTATGATAACAAGAGTAATCATAGCAGACGATCATGCCATTATACGGGAGGGCTTAAAAAGTCTTCTGGAAAAAAAAGGGATTGACGTCATTGCGATTGCCAAAAATGGCCGGGAGGCTGTTGAACTTGCGATTAAGCATAATCCTGATCTGGTTTTAATGGATATAGCTATGCCTGATCTAAATGGGGTGGAAGCCACAGCAACCATAAAAAATAGAGTGCCCAATACGAAGATCATCGCCCTTTCCATGCATTCAACCAAAAAGCATATCGATAATATGTTTGCATCGGGTGCATCAGCCTATATTATTAAAGAATCAGCCTTTGATGAGTTACTGGATGCCATTGAACAGGTAAATAAAGGTAATTATTATTTATCCCCTTCCATTGCTCGAATGTATGTTGACGGTCATGGCAACCTGTTTACCTCCAGTTACAAACGACCCCGATCAAAAGATATTTCAAAAAAAGAAAGAGAAGTACTTCAACTGGTTGCAGAGGGGGACAAAAATAGAGATATCGCCGAAAAAATGGGCGTCAGCATTAAAACCATTGAAACTCATCGCAGAAATATAATGAAAAAATTGAATATTTTTAACATAGCAGGCCTGACAAAATTTGCAATTAAAGAAGGAATTGTTTCTCTGGATTAAAAAAAGTTTAATTTTTTTGCAAAACTCAGGGTTTACCCTGATTGTTTTCCCTGTTTTTTTTTATTATAGTAAGAAAAAATTTGAATAATGATTAAAAAAACAGGCACAAGAAGGCAAGGGGAAAAATGGAACATATACAATTGAGAAATGAAACGCCCGATGCAGTGGAAGCACTTGCGGGCGGCATCGCCCACGATTTTAATAATTTGCTGGCAGCCATCAAGGGCAGGGCATCTTTGATGATGAATAGTGTCAAACCATCAGACCCGCTCTATCATCATATTATTGAAATTATCAATTGCATAGATAAAGGGTCGGAAATTGCCAACCAATTATTGGGCTTTGCCAAGGTGGACGAGTATTACACAAGCTCCATTGATATAAACCGGCTCGTTCGAAAATCCATGGAAAATCTGGATCTTTCAGGAAAAAGAATTGTTTTAGATGTTGATCTTGATAGCAAGCCCCTTGTGGTTGATGGTGATCCTGATAAAATTAACCAGGTGATGGCAAGTATTGTTCACAATGCCATACTCGCAATGCCAAAAGGAGGCAAGCTGTCTGTTGTCACGGAATCGGCAGCAATTTTAAACGGGACGGCAGAATCATACGGTCTTGAAACCGGGTTCTTTGTAAAAATTACCATCACAGACTCAGGTATCGGTATGGAAAAAGCGGTGCTGGAAAACATTTTTTCTCCCTTTTATTCTGCCGATCATGAGCGGTTTCCGGAAAAAAAGGGCCTGGGGCTGACATTTGCCCGGGAAATTGTCCAGAATCATGATGGGGTTATTGATGTATGGAGTTCTCCGGATATGGGATCTTCGTTTTCTATTATCCTGCCGCTCAAAGAGACGGCTGATAATTTTGATATTCCTGCAGAAGATGAAAAATTGATTATGGGAAATGAGTCTGTTCTTCTGGTTGATGATGAAGAACGCATCTTAACGGTTGGACGTGAAATCTGTAAAGCTCTGGGATACAGTGTCGTAACGGCTGATTCAGGCAAAGAAGCATTAAAGATTTATAAAAATAAAACAAAAAAGATCAATCTGGTTATTCTTGATATGATCATGCCGGAAATGAACGGACTTGAAACGTTTATGGAATTGAAAAAATTAAATCCAGACATAAAAGTTCTGCTTTCCACTGGATATTCCATCGATGAAAAAGCTCAGGAGATGCTTAGGCAAGGTTGTAAGGGATATATATTAAAGCCCTATAGTGTGATTGATTTTTCCCATAAACTCAGAGAAATTCTAGAGTTATAACTGGGGAATAGACCATTCAAAACCCCCCGTAAACACAAGCGTTTGAGTCTGTTTGCGGGATCCTGAATCTTACCGCATTCAATGCTTGACACTTCAATTTTGATTTTCTATAGTCCATGAAACTTAATAGTATTTTATACGTATTTGCTTGAAGATAAACAATGATTAACTTTGATAATTCTGCACCGGTAAGACTCAAAGGGGTCGGCGATGGTTTTTGGATAACCCTTGATCCGTCCCATCCCGAAGATGTTCTCAAATCGGAAATAGACAAGCTATTTAAAAATTTAAAACACCTGACCATTGGGGCGGGCGTCGTGATTGATATTGGTGGTGCCAAAGGCCATGATGATCTAATAGACACTCTTCGGGAATATTTGAAAGATACCTTTGAGGTGTCAAAAGTATCCGCACCTCCTGAGAAAAGATCAATTCCCACTGAGAGAATCCGGCAGCGGGATCTATCAAAAGGATGGAAGCATCATAGAAGTGATGTGTTGATGCTCCAGGGCAGAGTCCGGTCCGGCCAGAAGATTGAAACAAAGAAACACCTGGTGATTACCGGAGATGTTAATCCCGGATCGGAAATCTGTGCCGGTGGAAATGTTATTGTTCTGGGAAAACTTTCGGGAAAAGTTCATGCAGGTTGTCCCAGGGATGAAGAGGCAATTATTTTTGCACTGGAGTTTAAACCGACACAGGTTAAAATCGGAGAAGTCGCAGCTGCTGGAATTGATGAAGAATTCAGTGCAAAACCTGAATTTGCCTGTGTTGAAGACGAGGGTATTGTTGTAAAAGATTATATGAAGGCCAACCCCTTTCGAAAAATGCCATGGCCTCAAACTATTTGATAAATGCTTAAGAATAGAGGTGACAATTGGAAGGTAAAGTAATTGTTGTAACATCAGGAAAAGGCGGTGTCGGCAAGACGACGGCAACGTCTTCCATTGGTGCAGCGCTGGCTCTTGAAGGAAAACGGGTCGCCATCGTTGATATGGATATCGGGTTGAGAAATCTTGATGTTGTCATGGGGCTGGAAAACAGGATCGTTTTTAATATTGTGGATGTTGTTCAGGGAAAATGTAAAATCAGCCAGGCTGCGATCAGGGATAGAAGGATCGAAAATCTGTTTTTAATCCCGGCATCCCAAAGTGATAATAAGGATGTGTTGACAACTTCTGGTGTTGAACGCGTGGCCAGGCAGCTGAGAAAAGAGTTTGATTATGTGATTATGGATTCCCCGGCCGGTATTGAAAAAGGGTTTGAAAATTCAATTGTCGGTGCCAACGAGGCCCTGGTTATCTGTACTCCGGATGTTTCTGCTGTCCGGGATGCGGATCGTGTGATCGGGCTTTTATATTCACGGTCTCTGAATCCCAAATTGATTGTAAACCGAATTGAACCGGCAAGGGTTGAAAGAGGCGAAATGCTCAGTCATGAAGATGTTTTAGAGGTTCTTTCAATTGATCTGGCAGGATTAGTCCCCATGGATGAACATGTACTTATCGCTTCGAATACAGGCACACCGCTTGTGTTGCAAAATGAATCAAAAGCCGGCCATGCATTCAAACGCATTGCAAGACGTCTGAATGGGGAAGCAGACCTGCCCATCGAAGTACCGACCCACAAGACAGGGCTATGGCGTAAACTGAGTAAAACCCTTGGGCTTAAAAGATAAGGAGAGTTGGATGTTAAGCGGATTATTGAGAAGATTCACCGGCCAAAAGCCGAGCAAGGATACTGCCAAAAAAAGACTTCAATTCTCATTGATATATGACAAACTTGAGCTGAATGACACCACCCTGACAGACCTGCAAAAAGATATTGTAGCGGTTATTTCAAATTATTTTGAAATTGATAAGGATTCTCTTGAGCTTAAGGTAAAAAGAGATGACAATGTATCTGCCCTGGTATTCAATACACCAATTCTTCACGTAAAAAGAAAAAGAGCATAAACAGTGCCTCACCAACGCAGTAATCGGAGAAATTTGCGGTTTTCGATCGAGTACTAAATAATAAAATTTCAGGTAAGTTAAGCACCAAGATGAAGCAAACAGCTTTGTTTTGGTGCTTTTTGTTTTACCCTTCCTTCGATCAAATCTTGATATAATCGTATTCTTTCCCTTTTTTGTGATCAATTTGTGATTATTATTAAATTATTCTGTGAGATTCAGCATCTATACCTAATAAACAGGAAAGAAATTTTAAAAAAGGAGATGCAAAATGAAAATAATTTCAATGCTGATCGCCGGTGTTCTGTTTTTAGGTTATCAGTCTTTTGCCGAAAGAGAGGATAAAACCCAAATGATGGAAACACCTTTATGGTCAAGACCGGATGACAAGCAAATAAAAATGCAATTGACGCCATTACAGTATAACATTACCCAGGAAAATGGAACTGAGCGTGCTTTTTCCAATGAATACTGGGATAATAAAAAAGAAGGGATCTATGTGGATATTGTTTCAGGAGAACCGCTTTTCAGTTCAAAGGATAAATTTAAGTCCGGAACCGGATGGCCAAGTTTTACAAAACCCCTTGAATCGGATCATATCGTTGAGAAAACAGACAAGGGCTTTTTTATGGTCCGAACCGAAGTTCGCAGTAAATATGGTGACTCTCATTTAGGGCATTTGTTTGACGATGGTCCCAAGCCTACAGGATTACGATATTGCGTCAATTCAGCATCATTAAGATTTGTTCCCAAAGAGGATCTTAAAAAAGAGGGCTATGAGAAATATAGCTTCCTGTTTTGATTGTATTAAAGCAAAACACGGCTATGTTATACCCTGCTCCAGAACTCAAAAAGGTGTCTTCTTTTAAACAGGGAAGACACCTTTTTGAGTTCAGACAGAATTATTTATTCTTCTATTTTATTTATCTTAATGGCCAATTCCTGAAGCTGGGCTGTTGCTGCCTTGGATGGCGCTTGGGTCAACATGCAGGTGGCTTTTTGCGTTTTTGGAAATGCAATGACGTTCCTTATGGAATCTTCTTTGCACAAGAGCATGATCAATCGATCCAGGCCAAATGCAATACCGCCATGGGGTGGTGCTCCTGATTTTAAAGCAGTCAAAAGGAATCCAAATTTTTCATTGGCCTCTTTGTCATCAATTCCAAGACATTTCAATACTTTTTGCTGAAGTTCAGAAGAATGGATACGGATACTGCCGCCGCCGATTTCAATACCGTTCAGTACAAGGTCGTAGGCCCTTGATTTAATTGAAGCAGGATCTGTGGAAAGTTTTTCCATATCTTCTTCAAGGGGTGCTGTAAAAGGATGGTGCAATGCCTGATAGCGTTTTTCCGTTTCATCGTATTCAACCAGGGGAAAGTGGGTGACCCATACAAATTCATAGGTGTCATTGCTGACGAGTTCCAGACGTCTGGCCAGTTCATTTCGCAGTTGGCCCAATGCTTCATTGGTGATCTTTGGCTGGTCAGCCACAAAGAAAACAATGTCTCCGGGCTGAAGATCAAGACGGTTTTTTAATGCATCTTTTTCCTCATCCGTAAAGAACTTGGCAATGGGAGACTGCCAGGTATCTTCCTTGATTTTGATCCAGGCAAGGCCCTTTGCCTTATAGACACCTGCAAAATCAGTGAGTTCATCAATCTGTTTACGGGTAAATGTTGCACACCCTTTGGCATTGATCGCTTTAACAAGGCCGCCATTTTTAACCACATTGGCAAAAACTTTAAATCCGGCATCTTTGACAATGTCTGAAACATTGATCAACTCAAGTCCAAATCGAAGATCCGGCCGGTCCAGACCAAATCTTTCAATGGCTTGGTCATAGGTGATTTGCGAAAAGGGCGTAACAAGGTCCATATCAAGTACTTTTTTGAAGATCTCAACGATCATGCCCTCTGCGACGGTCATGATCTGTTTTTCATCAACAAAGGAGAGTTCCATATCGATCTGGGTAAATTCAGGCTGGCGGTCTGCCCTTAAATCTTCATCCCTGAAGCATTTAACAATCTGGTAATACCGGTCAAATCCTGCAATCATCAGCAATTGTTTGAACAGCTGGGGGGATTGGGGCAGGGCATAAAATTCACCCGGGTTGACCCGTGAAGGCACAAGATAGTCCCTTGCTCCTTCCGGCGTGCTTTTAGTCAAAAACGGGGTTTCAATATCGATGAATCCGTTTTGATCCAGATAGTTTCGGACAGCAGTGGCAGCCTTGTGTCTGGTCATGATATTGTTTTTCAACTGTTGGCGCCGTAAATCAAGATACCGGTATTGCAGTCTGATGGATTCTGATGCTTCAATCCGGTCTTCAATTTGAAACGCGGGTGTTTCAGCCTTTGAAAAGATACTCAACTCATCCACCATGACCTCAACGGCACCGGTTTTTCGCTTGGGATTAATCATGTCATCGGGCCTTGGAATAACCGTTCCTTTAATGCCAAGGACATACTCGTTTCTGATCTCTCCCGCCTTTTCATGTGCTGTTTTGGAAACGCCCGGGTTAAAGACGACCTGGGTGATCCCTTCTCTATCTCTTAAATCTATAAAAATAACACCACCATGATCACGACGGTTCTGAACCCAGCCCATGAGCACCACTTTTTTATCAACATCGGCATCTGTTAATTCACAACAATGATGTGTTCTTTTCATATCTCCTAATAAGTCTGTCACGTGTAACATTCCTTTATATTTTGAATATCTTCGTCAGTTCATCAATCAGTGTCTCAACAGAAAATGTTTTCTGTTCCTTGGTCTGCATGTTCCTTAATATGATAGCGTTATCATGGAGTTCATTCTCTCCGACAATCAATACATATTCGGCATCCAGTTTGTTTGCCCGTTTCATCAGGGCTTTCAAGCTTTTTCCTCTGAAATCAATATCTGTGCGGATATTTTTTTGGTTCAACTCGCAGGACCAGTGATATCCTTTTTCCATTGCATCCTTTCCTAAACAAACGACAAACAGGTCAAGCGGATTGGGTTTTGGGGCGGTTTCAATTTGTTCCAGGACTTCGACCAACCGGTCAAATCCAATGGCAAACCCAATACCCGGGGTCTGGGGGCCGCCGATCTCTTTTACCAGGCCGTCATATCGTCCACCACCAGCCAAGGCACTTTGTGCACCAAGGGTTGTGGTTTGAATTTCCCAGGCTGTCCGTGTGTAATAATCCAGTCCGCGAACAAGAGATTTGTCAACTATGAAATCAACACCCTGTTTTTTCAGGGTTTGTTTTACCGTATTAAAATGGTCGGAACAGTCATCACACAAGTGATCAATTGTACACGGTGCATCTTTTAACGCATCCCGACAGCCCTGAACTTTGCAATCAAGTGTTCTTAAGGGGTTCTTATTCATTCGATTCAGGCAATTGTCACATAGTTTGTCTTTTTGGGATTCCAATAGATCCAACAGGTTTTTTTGAAATCCAGGTCTGCATTCAGGGCAGCCCAATGAATTGATATGGGCAGACAATCCTGTAAGGCCAAGTCGTTTAAATAATTCATTCAGCAAAAAGATCAGCTCGCTGTCAATGTACGCAGATTCAATCCCGAACACCTCGGCGTCAATCTGATAAAACTGGCGGTATCGACCTTTTTGGGGTCTTTCCCGGCGAAACATGGGGCCGATCATGAAAAATTTTCTGATCGGATCTGTGGCATACATTTTATGCTGGACATACGACCTGACAATGGAGGCTGTGGCTTCGGGTCGTAATGTAAGCTTATCCCCTTTTCTATCCGGAAACGTATACATCTCTTTTTCGACAATATCAGTGGCTTCACCAATACTTCTGGCAAATAGTTGTGTTTTTTCCAGAATTGGAATCCGAATTTCTTTATATCCAAACGCACTAAATAATTGTGTGGCTTCTTTTTCCACTTTCTGCCACAGGGCAATATGTTCCGGCAGTATATCTCTGAACCCTCTTATGGTCTGCATTATTTTTTTCTTTATTGCTGTTATGTTTATTTCAAAATTTAACCAAACGTTCTATATAGTTTAAATTCAAGGTCTTAGTCAATATGTAATGTGATCAATTCAAAAAATCTTAATGTTTGAATTCAATAAAGAAAATAAATAATCCTTGAAAATTTAAGTCAAAATGGATTAATTTAAGGAAATACATAATTATGAATTTGGCAAATGATCGCGGTGACAAGGGATTTTGTAATATATGGGAAAATTAGAAAAACCCAGCTATGAAGAACTTCAAGCCTATGTTGTAAAACTTGAAAACAAGGTTTACAGGGCGCTTCGCACAGAGCTGATTAATCGAACACTTTTTGATATAGCCGACTCATTGAACACAAGTTCCACCCTTCAGGAGTTATACGCCTCCATCCATGAAATCTTAGCCAAACTCATGGATATGACCAATTTTTATATTGCTATATATTTTAAGAAAAAAAATGCGATTCGTTTTGTTTACCATGTTGATAATCATGATGAAAAAGTAGTTAAATGGATTGAAAATTTTACCCGGGATCGTTCCTTAACCGGAGATGTTATCATGGCTAAAAGGCCCTTGCTGCTTAAAGAGAAGGAGCTGAAAAGACTCGGAGAGCAGGGGCGGTTAAAAGGCACCGTACCAAAAATATGGCTGGGAATTCCCCTGATGATCAATCAGGAAGTCATGGGGGTGATGGCTGTTCAAAGCTATACAAATCCAGGTCAGTACAGTGAATCTGATGTGGACGTGTTGACCTTTGTTTCTGATCAAATTGCTTTGTCGATTGAAAAAAAGAAAGCCCAGAAGCAACTGGAAAAAGCCCGGGAAAAATTGATTCGATCAGAAAAATTAGAGGCCATAGGTACTTTGGCTGGTGGTATCGCCCATGATTTCAATAACACTTTATCTATAACGCTGGGCAATATTAATTTGGCCCAGATGATGGTTACTGAACCCGAGTTGACCCAAATTCTTGATGATGCTGAAATTTCAGTGATGCAGGCAAAGGAATTGGCCTCCAGATTTATTGTTTTTTCAAAGGGCGGTGTCATTTTAAAAGAACAAGCCAAAAGTAAACAATTCATCACCCAGGCCTTGGCAGAAATTGCACAAGAACAGTTGATTTCATATCAATTAGAAATTGGTCAAATACCCGAATCCATAGAAGTGAATACGTTTCAACTCAAAGAGGCTTTAAAAAATGTTATTCAAAATGCCCATGAGTCAATGGATGAAACCGGAAAGGTTTGTGTATTATTTCAATTGCATCCTGGAAAAACAGATTTTGTGGTCATTTCTCTTGTTGATCAGGGTATGGGAATTGAAAAAGAAAATATTGAAAAAGTATTTGAGCCATACTATTCCACCAAGGCATTTGGAAAAGATAAAGGAACTGGTCTTGGGATGTCTATAGCCTATTCCATTGTGAAAAGTCACCAGGGCGAGATTCTGATTGGTTCCAACCCTGGGAAAGGGACCCGCGTGGATATCATATTGCCCATTTGTCAGGATCAGGAATTGCCCGAGAACCAATCGGGTAAACCACCGGGTAAACCACCGGGTAAGACATCGGATACAAAGGTCCGGCAGACATCTGATAAGACGCAAGTACCACCGTTCGAAGGAAATGATTCAGATTCGAAACAACGTCCAAAAGTCCTGATTATGGATGATGATAACATGATTCGGGAGATATCAAAAAAAATACTGAACCGTATTGGATATGAAGCAATTTTAGCAAAAAATGGAGAGCAGGCCATTCAAACCTATAAAAAACATTTAACCACCAAAGACCCCATCGGGTTTGTCATCCTTGATCTTGAAGTCAAGCAGGGCATGGGCGGTGCCGCGACCATTAAGGAATTGCAAAAACTTAATCCTGATGTGAAGGCTATCATTGCCAGTGGATATTCAAGTGACAGGATCATGGAAGATTGCCAGGACTACGGATTTGCCCTGGCAATTGCCAAGCCCTACAGCATGAAGGCGCTTCAATCTGCACTGGAAGAATTATCTCAAACCGTTATTTCCTGACCTTGACCGAGTTGGCATGTGCCCCCAATCCTTCGGTTTGAGCCATGCGTATCACATCATCAGCCTCTTTTTTGAATGCTTTTTTAGAATAATGAATCAGACTGGTTTTTTTAGTAAAGTTGTCCACACTCAATGCGGATGAGAATCGTGCTGTTCCGGCTGTGGGAAGCACATGGTTGGGCCCTGCAATATAATCTCCCATGGGCTCGGGGGTGTATTCTCCTAAGAACAGGGCGCCGGCATTCTGGATCTGGTCCAGATAATCAAACGGATTCTTTACGATCAGTTCAAGATGCTCCGGAGCCAGCCTGTTGGAAAGTTGGATACCTGTGTCAATATCCGGAACCAGCATGATTGCACCAAAATTGTCTATGGACTGCTGGGCAATCTTTTTTCGGTCAAGACTCCCAAGCTGTTTTTTCACAGCAGAAAGGGTGGCCTCTGCCAGGCGCGGGGAATCGGTAACAAGAATGGAAGATGCCATGACATCGTGTTCTGCCTGGGATAACAGATCGGCTGCCAGAAACTCAGGGTTGGCATCCTTATCCGCAATAATTAAAATTTCGCTGGGGCCTGCAATCATATCGATTCCCACTATCCCGGAAACGATCTTTTTAGCAAGGGTCACATAAATATTACCCGGCCCCACGATGACATCTACCTTGGGAACAATATCCGTTCCGAATGCCAGTGCTGCAATGGCCCAGGCACTGCCGGCCTTAAACACATTTTTAATGCCTATTTTTTGAGCGGCAGCAAGCATATAAGGATTGATAGATCCATTTTCCATTGGCGGGGTCATAAGATTAATGGAAGGAACACCAGCCACTTTGGCGGGAATACCGCCCATCAGCACCGAAGAGACCAGCGGCGTTTTTCCGCCTTTAGCACCCGGTGCATATACTCCTGCAGCACTGACCGGTTTAACAAGTTGTCCGACCATGACCCCGTTTCTCGGGGTATCGATCCAGGAGTTTTCTTTTTGTTTGTTATGATAATATTCAAGCTGATTGATGGATCGATCAAGGGTTTTTAAAAAGGGGGTATCAACTTGTTTTATTGCATCGGCAAACTCTTTTTGGGTGACTTTTAGTGAGTCAAGGGTGACATGCGGAGAGTCAAATTTGTTGGTATACTCAACAAGTGCCAGATCCCCCCTTGTTTTTACATCGTCAAGATAAGATTCTACAGCTTGCTGGTCTTTTTGTGTAAAGCCTAAGCCGCGTTTTATGGTGTTTTGAACTCGTTGTTCCGCTTTGTTTGATGGATAGGGATATATTTTCATTATCGTTCCAATATGTTTGTAGGGCCTGTTTTGGTATTTGCTACACAATATTCAGAACTTTTTTATATCAAGAAGACAAATTAAAATCTATTTAAATGTGAATAGTGCGATTTTTGGAAATGTAACAAGCCGTCACCCGGTGTTCATTCAGGGCTAACGCATGTAACTTTTCCATATTAATGATTTCAGGTAGTTACGGTTTGAAGGTAAACGCAAATGAAAATATCGTTTTGCATAAGTACCTGTAAAATAAAGAATTAAAATTCATGCCAAGTTTACATGCGTTTACCCTGGGTGTTCATTTATAAGGGGGGACAAAACTTATTATTTTTGCCATATTGTTTTACTGATGTTCATCCTGGCTTTTTTTAACAAGTTGCTTTTTTTGAACAAACAGGCTAATTTTTAGCCTGTTTGTTTTTTGCTCCGTTCAGAATTGCTAAAGAACCTGAGGATTTATTCCAACAATGAACCATCGGACATTAAATGCACCCGTGAGTCGAATACTTAAGACAGTCGCCGTTTACATATCCTTTGTTCTCACCCTGGCCGTTTTATCAGGATGTTCCATGCTCATGTCTTCGGCCACATCCGATATCATGTCTCATCTTTCTAAAAGTATTCTTAACAATGATGACTTGGGTCTTGTGGAGCAGGGGGCACCGGCCTATCTTTTAATGATCGACAGTTTAATCAGCAAAGACCCGGACAATAAAAAGATGCTGTCCACTGCAGCCATGCTCTATTCAGCGTATGCAGATGTTTTTGTAGAAGATACCGGCAGGGCCAAAAAAATGTCTGCCAAGGCTTTAAGATATGCTAAAAAAGCGCTCTGTCTGTCACAAAAAAAGGCCTGTAATTTACAAGCCATGAAATTTGAAGACTTTGAAAAGGCCTTGTCAGCCCTAAAAAAAGATGACCTTGACCCGCTGTTTTCCCTTGGTAATGCCTGGGGTGGATGGATCATGGCCAATAAAAGCGACTACAATGCCATTGCAGATTTGTCACGCATTGAAGCCATCATGCTGAGAATTGTTGAACTGGATGAGACCTTTAAGGAGGGCGCTCCATTTCTTTATCTGGGGTCGTTGTCCTCATTTTTCCCGCCGGCCCTGGGGGGACGTCCACAGGAAGGCAAAAAATATTTTGACAAAGCAATTCAATTATCCAAAGGAAAAGATTTGATGGTCAAGGTGGTCTATGCCGAAATCTATGCCAGAAACATCTTTGACCGAAAACTGCACGATACGCTTTTAAATGAAGTTATAGCGGCAGACCCCTATGTTGACGGGCATACCCTTATCAATACCTGGGCAAAAAAAAAGGCCCAAAAACTATTAAACAACGCGGATGAGTATTTCTAAACCCGTACCCGATGGAGTCCACAATGACATTGAAAATATCTAAACAGATCTTGTTCATTCTGATATTAGTTCTGGTTACCCAGCAGAGTGTTACGGCAAAATCAGTTAAATTTAAAATCGCCACCCTTTCACCGGACGGTTCAATGTGGATGGAAAAAATGCTCAAAGGAGCAAAGCAGGTGACCCAAAAAACCGATAACCGTGTCACATTCAAATTTTATCCCAGTGGACGGATGGGCAATGACAAGATGGTCTTAAAAAAAATCAAAATCGGTCAGCTTCACGGCGGTGCAGTGGTCAGTGGCAGTCTTGCCTCGTTTTTCACCGCAAACCAGCTCTATTCCCAGCCCATGAAATTCAACACCCTCAAAGAAGTGGATTATGTTAGAAAATACATGGACGATTATATCACCAAAGGACTTGCAGAGAAGGGCTTTGTAAGCTTTGGGCTGATCGGCGGCGGCTTTTCCTATATTATGTCTAAAAAACCTGTTGAAACGGTTCAGGACTTGAGGAAACAAAAGGTCTGGATTCCTGACAATGACACCATCAGCTCCGAATCAATTGAGGCATTCGGCATCAATCCCATCCCGCTTTCCATTGCTGATGTCAGGATCAGCCTGCAGTCCGGGTTGATTGACACAGTTGCCACATCACCGGTTGGCGCCCTTGTCCTGCAATGGCACACCCAGATAAAATATGTCACCCAGATTCCCCTAATCTATCTTTCCGCGATGCTGGTCCTCGACAAGAAACAATTTTCAAAGGTCTCACCTTCGGATCAACAGATTATAAGAAGGGAGATGTCTCAAATTTCAAAGGAAATTCAGGCCCAGAACAGAATTGATGATATAAAAAATATTGCGGTTTTAAAAAACCGGGGTATTATCTTTATTACACCCAATCCTGCGGCTATGGAAGAATGGAAAAGCCTTGGCAAAAAAGCATCCCGAAAAATGGTTGAATCAGGGGTTCTGCCTAAAGGTATCGCAGACGAACTTGAGATGCACCTGAAAAACTTTCACAAAACCCGACAAGCTGACAATGCCGAATAAAAAAAACCCCTTATCCATTATTTCTTGTCTTCAAAAACTTGAAGATGGTATTCTTGTCACTCTCTTGCTTGTTATGATAATCATGGCTGTACTCCAGATTGTCCTGAGAAACCTGCTTGATTCAGGCATCCTGTGGGGAGACGGGCTGGTGAAGGTACTGGTTCTGTGGATCGGGCTTGTGGGCGCAATGATTGCCAGCCGAAATAACAACCACATCAGTATTGATATTATCTCCCGGTATCTGCCCGGGCCAATCAAAAAACTATCGGACCTTATTATAGCCATATTCACCACCGTGATCTGTGGGATCATGGCTTATTTCAGCTTTACCTTTGTTTTATTGGAAAGAGCAGGCGGCATGACCGCCTTTGCAAAGGTTCCGGCATGGCTCTGTGAAAGCATCATCCCCATTGCCTTTGGGATCATCTGCTTTCGATATTTGATTTTGTCTTTTCAAACTCTTATCCATATTATTAAACGTGTTGGATCATGATTTATCTTCTGATTGCCATATTAATCATTCTGGCGTTTTTAGGCGCGCCGTTGTTTACCATAATCATTTGTGCCGCCATGATGGGCTTTTATACCAGCGAGATTGATTTATCCGTTCTGACCATTGAGCTGTATCGAATTGCCGATACCCCGATTCTCCTGGCCTTACCCTTGTTTACCTTTGCAGGATACATCCTTGGAGAAAGCAACACCTCATCACGACTGGTCAGGCTGACCCAGGCATTTTTCGGATGGATGCCCGGTGGGCTTGCCATTGTAGCATTTATTGTCTGCGCACTTTTCACTGCATTTACAGGTGCTTCCGGTGTGACCATTGTGGCCATGGGTGCCTTGCTCTATCCAGCCTTAAAACAAGCCGGATACAAAAAAAAATTCAGCCTGGGCCTGGTGACCACCTCGGGTAGTTTAGGACTGCTGCTGCCGCCATCCCTTCCTTTAATTCTTTATGGAGTCATTGCCCAGCAAATGAGCCGGGGATTGGATATCTCCATAGAAAAATTGTTCATCGCAGGTATTCTGCCGGCCATTCTCATGATTGTGATGTTATCTGTCTGGAGCATCTGGACTAATCGTAAACACCCCATACCCTTAATCGCATTTTCATTTCAAAAGGCCTTGTCAGCCGTCCGGGAATCCATCTGGGAAATCCCTTTGCCCATCTTTGTCTTTGCTGGTATTTATTCAGGATATTTTGCTGTATCGGAAGCCGCAGCCGTCACTGCACTGTATGTTTTAATTGTAGAAGTTTTCATTTACAAAGATATTAAATTTTCAAAATTGACCGCCATCATCAAGGAATCCATGATCATGGTGGGCGGTATTCTGATGATTTTAGGCGTTTCTCTGGGCTTTACAAACTATCTGATTGATGTCGAAGTGCCGGTAAAACTGTTTGAAATCTGCCAGACCTTTGTTTCCAGCAAGCTGGTCTTTTTGATTCTATTAAATATCTTTCTACTCATTTTAGGTGCCATGCTGGATATTTTTTCAGCCATCATCATCATGGTCCCTCTTATGCTGCCGGTGGCACTTGAATATGGTGTCGATCCCATTCATCTGGGTATTATTTTTCTTGCCAACATGCAGATCGGTTATTTCACCCCACCTGTGGGAATGAACCTTTTTATTGCAGGGTACAGGTTTAACAAACCCATCATCGACATCTACAAGGCCACCATTCCTTTTATGCTGGTGCTGCTTTTAGCTGTACTGATCATCACTTATTGCCCATGGTTATCGCTTGTTTTTATATCATAGCACCCTGATTATAAATCTAAATTTTATTTGCCTTGCTCCGCACGAATTGGTAACTTAAATCCAGAATTCGGACAAGATTACGATGGCAATCAATTACGGCTACCGGATCAGCAGTTTGTCCATTTATACTGGCTTAGATACGACTGGTTTACCCGGCCAGATACCTCTCATATATTTCAATGACATGATTTTTGTTCTGATCAAACAGATCAGGTGAAACCATCAGGCTTTTTTCCTGAAGATTTAGTCGATGAATGGCCTTTCGCATGGATATATAAGCATTCTGCAGTCGTTCACTCTCACAACCTGTTATAATACCTTGTTCATCAAGACTTTCTAAAAGACGCATATTGTCTGTCCAGAATATTATATCCGGATAGATATCTGCGTGGTTTAACACCAGATATTGAACCAGAAACTCAATATCCACAATCCCGCCGGGGGACTGTTTTAAACTAAAGAGATCTCCCGGATCTTTCAAACGATCCCGGCGCATGCGTTCACGCATGTCCGCCACTTCTTTTTTTAACTCACTTTCTTTTCTTGATTTGGTCAGCACACGGGTTCTGATTGTCTCAAACCGGGTGGTAAGTTTTGTGTCTCCGGCAATGGGGCGTGCCCGGATCAATGCCTGATGTTCCCATGTCCAGGCTTGGTCGTTAAGGTATTCTTCAAATGCATCAATGTGAGAAACGATCATACCCGAATTGCCCCCTGGCCGCAGGCGCATATCTGCGCCGTAAAGGGTTCCGGCAGGTGTGTGCATGGTCAGAGCATTGATGATTCTCTGACCCAGGTTGGAATAAAACAGACCATTATCGATACTTTTTTGATCTCCCTGTGTCATGCCTGCATCGGAATCAAAAAGAAAAACAATGTCAATATCGGATTTATATCCCATTTCAAGCCCACCGACTTTGCCATAGACAATAATGGCAAACCCACAATTTTTGGCACTATTGTCGATGATTCCATCAGGAATGCCATATTTTTGTGATACAATATGCCAGGATATTTTCAGAACCTGGGCCAAAACAGTTTCTGCAATCCAGGTCAGATGATCACTGACTTTCATTAGCGGATAGTCACCACTGACATCTGCTGCGGATACCCGAAGCATATTGATCTGTCGAAAGATACACAGTTCTTCAAGTAAAAATTCCAGGTCATCCGGGGGTATCCCTGCCATTCTGGTTTCCATCTCTTTTTCAAGGGCAGATTTATCCGGTGGAGAATAAAGGGTTCCCGGATGCATCAGCTCGTCAAGCAGGGCAGGATGATTTGATAAAAAAGATATAATCCATGGACTTTTCCGGGCCAGGGTGATCAAGGTTTCCAGGGCACCCTTATTTTCTAGAAGAAGTGATAAATAACAGGTTCGCCGTTCTATGGTAATGATCAAGTCAATTAATTTGAGTAAAACAGCATCCGGGTCTTTTTTTTCACCGATTTTTTTGACAAGAACGGGCACCAGACGTCCCAGTTTTTTTCTCCCACTGGAGGTCAACCGCTTTGTATTTGGGTGCTGTTCCAGAGATCTCAATATGGATAAAACCCGCTCTGGTTCTTTAAATCCGCCAATGGCAACTGAATCTGCGATATATTGTGGATCATTAATATTGATCCACATCTGTTTTAACCCTTCTGTTTCCTTGTCCTGTTTTTCTTGTTCTTCTGATACCAAAAGCTGGCTGAAATGGTGATGCACCTTTTCAAGATGAAAGTGCAACTCTTTTTCAAATCCGTCCCAGTTTTTTTTTCCCATGGACAGTGCAAGGATTTGCCTTTGTTCCTGTTCTGCCGGAATATCATGGGTTTGCAAATCTGCATAGGCTTGAAGCCTGTTCTCTGTCATCCGTAAAAATATATAGGCATTCTTTAAATCCTGTTTTGTTGCAGCGTTGATACAATGATGAACCTGTAAAAGATCCAGGACTTTTAGAATCGGCCGTTCCTGCAGTTTAGGCTCCACACCGCCCCGGATGAGTTGAAACAACTGTCCGAAAAACTCTATCTCCCTTATGCCGCCGGCACCCAGTTTGATGTTGTTTTTTAATTTTTTATTTTTTACCTGGAGCGTAATACGATGTTTCATATCTCTGAACGAATCAAAGGACCCATAATCAAAATAACGTCGGTAGATAAATGAGTTCAACATTTTCAACAGTTTAAATCCAGCCGGGATATCCCCGGCAATGGGTCTTGCCTTGATCATGGCATATCGTTCCCATTCTCTCCCCTGGGCCTGGTAATACTCTTCAAACGCTGAAGTGCTCATCACGAGCGGACCGCCATCCCCGTAAGGACGGAGGCGGGTATCAACTCTGTAAAAATTAATTTCATGGTATGCGGCAGAAAAAAACTTTAAAAACTTACGACAGACTTTTGTGAAAAATTCTTCGTTGGATATGAGATTTTCCCCGTTGGTGTAGCCATCTTTGGGATAGACAAAAATCAAATCAATATCAGAAGAAAAATTTAATTCCCGGGCACCAAGTTTGCCCATACCAAGAACAATGAGCCCCTGGAAGTTTCCTTGGCTATCCATCGGCAGGCCATATTGTGCGGCAACACTGTCATAAATTGTCTTAACCGCCCTGTCCACAATGGCATCTGCAAGACAGGACAGATCAAAAAGAGTTTCTTCAAGTTCCGCAAGCCCTGCCAAATCCCGCCAGGCAATTCTGATTGTTTCATAAAGTTTGGTCGTTAAGAGAATCTGCTTTACCGCTGCCGATTTTGTTTGTCTGGATAGCAGTCGATCCAGAAGATTATCATAGGTATGTTCAGAATAAGATTTAAATAAATCATTTGACTCAATAAGCTCTTTGAATAGTTTTGGATTTCGGGTAATTGATGTGGCTACAAATTCGCTGAACAAAAAAACTTTCACAAGATCCGGTGCAAGCGATTGTTCAAGCGTGATGTCCACAGCGGCTTGACCTGCACTTTTCCAGAAAGAATCAAGCCTGTTTTGTAAACTGAGCGTCAAAGATTTATCAAGGAGGGGGAATACAGTGCCAATTAAACTATGGTCCATTTCTACCCTGCTGTTGAAAAGGGTTAAAAAATACCACCATAATATTGCAGGCAAATTTTATCAAGAAAACTTAAAGAAAAACTATTTTATGCAACAATACAATCTTTTTCTTTTTCAATATCCAGCCCGATTACATAATGATCTTTAAATCCTATGGAACTGTCCTTGGTAATGTATTTAATTTTGGTGTTAAAGGATTCCGCCGGTATTGTTTTATCCTCGCTGTAATACCGCATATTAATGACATCGCCTTCCTTAATATTATCAAGTGCTTTTGACCCCTCCTTAACAACAGCATACATTGGTTCTGCAACACTTTTACGAACTTTAAACTGATACAGGATTCGAGGTTCGATTAATTTAAACTCCGCACTGTAAAACTCTTTGATATTC
The DNA here is from genome assembly GCA_021647625.1 of Desulfobacula sp. Lineage (GTDB taxonomy): Bacteria > Desulfobacterota > Desulfobacteria > Desulfobacterales > Desulfobacteraceae > Desulfobacula. The sequence goes on along the minus strand of JAKIUJ010000003.1, from coordinate 5,379 downwards.
TCGTCGCAGTGATCTTCAATCATAAAGCCCATTTTTTCTCCTCTTCAAAAATTCATTCCAAGTTCACCCCCACCCAGCACTTTATGCCTTTCATTTTTTGTGCCAGAAAGCGCATTTATCATAACTTGCTGTATTTTTTATAAAAATCTGCCGGCAGTTTTTTGTCTGGATTGTATTTTATTGTGCGGCCTTATCGTTATTCCATCAAACTGGTTGTATTTCACCGGTTCCAATCTGCCATTATCAACGGTAAGTCAAGTCCAACCGCTGCCGAGCAGTAATCCGGCTTTTGTTGAAAAGTCTTCTTAAAATTTCATAAAACCACCAGTATGATACCACAGAGTGTAAATAAGGAAGAATTAAGGGGAATGCCTGGGGAACAGGCTACAATTCGATGAAAATATAGCCTCCATGAGCAAATCCAAAGGGTCGAAAGACATTGTGATAATTAAATGAAATACCTTTATAAAATGCATCAAAAGAGATCTGGTAGGGCCATTTTTGTGCCGGATCAACATCCAGCATGGTGACCGTTTTAGTATCGGCATCAAACCCGCCCACCGGTGAAATATGGGGAATGTGGAATTCCGGGATAAAACTGCCCTGGTCAAAATGGGAAATCAGCAGGCAATCTCCTTTTTTTTCAAATCGTTCCAAACTTTTTTTTAGTTCATTTTTGAAATCGGATGATGTGTCTGTATTCGCTATCGCCGGAACGATATCCATGGCCTTATAGGAGATCTTGAATTCAGTTAAACTTGCCTTTACCACCTGGCCCAGGGTTTCAAGGGGAAGCCCTCTTTTACCCTTGTATCCATTATCGCCCATTCGTTCTTTCCAATGGGCGGCTTTCACTCTTTCAAGAAGTTCTTGCTGTGTGACAGGCATATCTTTCATTGTGCCCTGCAAATGGGTTAAGGCATTGACCACAGACACAACAGATGCCACGGAGCAGGAAGATTCATGAAATTGCTTTACATGGTATTGAAACAATGCATCTTTTAATTGATTGCCGGATGATTGACAGGGCTTTTTGATATAAACGGGTTGATCAGACCCGAATCCATTGGTCCGGGTAATTTTTTCAAAATAGTACCAGGAATAAAGATACAGTCTAACGGTCCATCTAAATATGATTGCGAATAGGTCCATTTTTTCTTGCCTGATATCTCTTAACAGGTTTGTCTCTTCCTGCTTCAATGATCACTTTAGGACATCTTTCAAATAGTGTCCGGTATAGCTTTTTTTATTGACACTTACCTTTTCCGGAGACCCCTGTGCAACGATCAGGCCGCCACTGTTTCCACCCTCGGGTCCAAGATCCAGAACCCAGTCCGCAGTTTTTATAACATCCATATTGTGCTCAATGATAATCACGGTATTGCCTGCCTGGGTCAACCGGTCCAGGACCTTGAGCAATAATTTAACATCTTGAAAATGCAGCCCTGTTGTGGGTTCATCCAGAATATAAAGCGTATCACCCGTGTCCCGCTTGGCAAGCTCCCGGGCAAGCTTGATCCGTTGTGCTTCCCCCCCGGACAGAGTGGTGGCGGCCTGACCCAGTTTAATATAGGATAATCCCACATCCATGAGGGTAGTCAGAATATGGCTGATTTTGGGATGGCTTTTAAACAGGTCTCTTGCCTGCATTACAGACAAATCAAGGATATCGGATATGGAGTGATCTTTGTATGTGATTTCAAGGGTGGCCCGGTTAAACCGTTTACCATTGCAGACTTCGCAGGGAACAAAGACATCGGCCAGAAAATGCATCTCAACCTTGATATATCCATCGCCCCTGCAGGCTTCGCACCTTCCGCCTTTGACGTTAAACGAATACCTTCCTTTTTTATAACCCCTTGCCTTTGACTCCGGCAACATGGCAAAAAAATCACGGATAGAATCAAACACCTTTGTATAGGTGGCTGGATTACTCCTAGGGGTCCGGCCAATAGGTTTTTGATCAATATTGATGACCTTGTTCAAATGGGACAGTCCCTTGATTTGTTTATGCTTGCCAACCGTAATTTGAGAGTTGTGAAGCTCCACAGCCAGTGCAGGATATAGAATCTGGTTAATCAGGGTTGATTTTCCCGCCCCGGACACCCCTGTTACCGCAACAAGCAGACCCAGGGGAATCTTTGCTGTTATATTCTGAAGATTATTTTCCGATGCCTTAACAATTGAAATCCATTTTTTGGGTCGCCTTCTTTTTTTGGGGATCTCAATCTGTTCTTTTCCGGTTAAAAATTTCCCGGTGATGGATACAGGATTGGCCTTTATATCTTCCGGCGTTCCCTGGGCAACGATTTGTCCTCCCAGGTGTCCGGCTCCCGGACCAATATCAATGATCCAATCGGAGTTTTCCATGGTTTCCTGGTCATGCTCTACAATGACCAGGGTATTACCGATATCTCTTAAGTGGTGAAGGGTTTTCAACAATTTTAGATTATCGCGCTGGTGCAGGCCAATGGAGGGTTCATCAAGGATATAAAGCACCCCTGTTAATTCCGACCCCACCTGGGATGCCAGACGGATTCTTTGGGATTCACCACCGGAAAGCGTTGGCCCGCTGCGATCAAGGGACAAATAGTTCAGCCCCACGTTTACGAGAAACCCCAACCGGTCTGATATCTCTTTAAGCAGCTCTTCGGCAATCAATCGTTTATTCCCGGTTAACTCAAGACTGGTTGCGAAATCAAAAGCCTCCTGTACCGTCATTGCTGTAACATCAATAATAGATTTTTTATTGATATGAACATGAAGCACTTCATCCCTCAGTCTTTTTCCATGGCAGGACGGACAGATTGCCGAGGTCATAAAGGCAGAATAATATTTTTTTTGCCCCTCTGACTGGGTTGCCTTATACCGCCGCATCAAGGTATGAATCAATCCCTCATGGGTCCGTGTAAACTCGCCCTGGATTTTGGCTGAATTCCAGGCAACCGTCATCTCTTTGTTTGCAGACCCGTACAAGAGAAGATCCCTGTCTTTTTCGGGCAACTTTTCCCATGGCATATCAAAGTCAATGCCCCATTGAGTTTCCATGGCTTTTAACTGACTCATCCCCCAGGAGTTGTCATTTTGATACCTGGGTTTTTTAATAAAATAATTCTTCCAGGGCACAACCGCGCCTTGCCGGATGCTCAACGTCTTATCCGGAATAACCTTATCCGGATTCATGGATAATAGTGTTCCGATGCCGTTGCAGTCCGGGCACATGCCCAAAGGAGAATTAAAGGAAAACAGCTGGGGGATCAGTTCGGGATAGGCAATACCACAGCAGGAGCGCGCCTCACTCATCTTCAAGTCTTCCCTGCCCAGCATATGGACAATGATCTGACCGCTGCCCAGCCTTAACGCACTTTCCACGGAATCGGTGAGGCGTTCTTCAAACTTATTGGTATTTTTCACCGCCAGGCGATCGACAACGACCTCAATATGGTGTTTTTTATTTTTTGCAAGGGTTTGAACATTTTCAAGACCCTGGACCACACCATCCACACGGACCCTTGCATAGCCCTCTTTTTTTAATTCATCCAGTTTGTCTTTGTGCTCCCCTTTGCGGTTTTCCACGATGGGCGCTAAAATCAATATTTTGGAATTTTCCGGCAGAGAAACGATCTGGGAGACCATGCTCTGGGCATGCCCCCGGCCAACCTTTTTTCCGCATTTATAGCAGTACTGGGTACCGATCCTTGCAAACAATACCCTTAAATAATCATAGATTTCCGTGATGGTGCCCACGGTGGATCTTGGATTTTTACTGGCAGCCTTTTGTTCTATAGCAATGGTGGGTGACAATCCCCTGATCGTATCGTATTTGGGTTTTTCCATCTGACCGATAAATTGACGCGCATAAGAAGATAATGATTCCACATATCGGCGCTGACCTTCTGCAAATATGGTATCAAATGCAAGGCTCGATTTGCCTGATCCTGACACACCGGTGATGACCACCATATTTTTTTTAGGGATTTCAACATCGATATTTTTAAGGTTATGCTCTCTTGCACCTTTAACAATAATCCGGTCAAGTTCCTTTAATGCGTATCTGGCCTTGGGATCTTTTTTCTCATGTTCAACTGCTGCTGTCATACTGCCGTTTTTCATACCCTGTCACCTGTCTTAAATGCTGCGTATTTTCTATTTCAACATCTGAAAATCATAAGCATGGCCGCACAAAAGTAAACCCGCCAATTGAAAAATTCAAATTGATTTTAGGGAGGTTTTTTTGATATGACTATGGTATGAAAAATGATTCATCATACTCTTTGGGGTATTCCGGCTGTCCCAATGATACCTTTATTTTCAAGGCCATTGCCCGGCATTTGATTGATCTCAACAGCTATGGGTTTAATATCAGCCTTGAAGATGTTGAAACCCTGAATCAGAATGCAGAAAAACAAAAGTATGATATCACAAAACTGTCTTTTGCGGCATTTGGCAGTCTTTCAGATAAATATGCGCTTTTAAGGACTGGGTCTGCCCTGGGACTGGGTTGTGGTCCTTTGATTATCTCCGGCCCCGGGAGGCGCATATCTGATAAAAAAGATGACAAAAAAAAACAAATCATCGCTGTCCCGGGACTTGGCACCACCGCCTATCACCTCTTCCGGTTTTATATGGATGATCTTTTTCCCGGATTGGAGGTTCAAGTCTGCCCCATGTCCTTTGAAAAAATCATGCCTTCCGTGCTTGCAAAAAGAGCAGACTTTGGCGTTATTATTCATGAAGGGCGGTTTGTTTATCAAAACATGAACCTTGAGCTGAAAGCGGACCTTGGCCAGTGGTGGGAAGACAAGACATCTCTGCCCATTCCGCTTGGGTGTATTGCCATCCGGCGGGATATTGACACCTCTGTTGCCTGTGATATCCAGAATTTAATCAAACAAAGTATCGATCATGCGTTTTCAAATCCAAATGCGGCATATGACTATATTAAAGGATATGCCCAGGAAATGGAGGAATCCGTCATTCAGCAGCATATTGGTCTCTATGTGAATGATTTTTCAAGAGACCTCGGGGACAAAGGCGAAGCAGCCATTACCTTGTTTTTTAAGAAGGCCCAGGAATCCGGGTTGATGCAACCTTTTAATGCTCCGCTTTTTGCCTGTTAATATAAATAAAGATATGAACATGTCCACACAGCCTTCAGCCATTTTTTTTAAAACGATTGAGCAGACCATTGATGAACACCGAATGATCAATTCCAAGGATGCTGTATTGATTGCCGTCTCAGGCGGCCCTGACTCTGTTGCCCTTGTTCTCTTTTTTTTGGCTTCTCAAAAAAAACATGACATCACCATCGGCATTGCCCACGTTAACCATATGCTTCGGGGGGATGAATCCATTAGGGATGAATATTTTGTCCGGAAA
>JAKIUJ010000188.1 GCA_021647625.1 Desulfobacula sp. | reverse complement strand
TCATGGAACCTTCAAGTGAAAATGGAACTGATCCGAAAATGGGATCGATCAGAATATCTTTGGCTGAAAAATTGGCCCAGGTGAGCATGGCAAATGCAAGTGTTTCCCGTAATGGTGCCTGGCTTACCTGTTTTTTTATCCCCCGTTTGAATAAAAGGTCTCCTGAAGTATCAAGGGAAATGGTAAAATGATCATGGTCTGCCCGTATAAAAATGGTTTGTGCTGTATTTTGATTTTGCCGTATGTTTTTTTTTTCTCCCAGACCTGACTTTTGCCGTAAAATAGTCTCGCTTCTCAAGGCAATGGCATCGGAATGGTAAAGGGCGGATTTTTTTGTGGTGACTTTAAAATTAGGCGAGCAGTTTTCAGGCAGAAAAAGCTCCCATTCAATGCCAGCCATCTTTTTTTCAAATTTTCCAAAGTTATCGGCCTTAAACTGGCTGATCCGCATTAAAATTCTGGAAGGACTGCCCAATTTTAGATTCAATTGCATGCAGGTATCCGGCTTGCAATTAAACTCAACCCCGCCCCGGGTTATAGCCAATTTGTCCGGATCAAACCCTGTGGCCAGTATTTCATTTTTACAAAAAGCCGTAAGCCCTGGAGGGCAAACCGCAAAGAACGGGTGCTCTCTGCCGGTCACCCGTCTTTTTAATCGTTTTTCAAATGCATTCAATTTTATTTTTACCTAGACTGTAATTTTTTATAAGCACAGTTAATTAATTTTTGTGTTGTTTCCCAGGAAATACATTCATCTGTTATAGATACGCCATATTTAAGGCTTTTGCAATCAGGACCGCAGGGTTGGCTTCCTTCAAACAGATGACTTTCCAGCATGAGTCCGACAATACTTTTATCAGTATCCATGCGTTGATCTAAAGCAGACTTGAACACAAAGGACTGTCCTTTATGTTTTTGACCTGAATTATCGTGTGAGCAGTCGATCATTACAGCATCCAATAGATTTTTTGCCTTAAGTTTTTCATGGACCCTGGCAACGGAGATGGGATCATAATTGGGTTGTGTGCCTCCGCGAAGAACAATATGTCCATATGGGTTGCCTGTGGTGGAAACCATGGAAGATCTGCCATTGGGGTCAATGCCCAAAAAGTGCTGGGGAGCACCTGCGGCTGTCATGGCATTGATCGCAGCAGTAAGACTGCCGTCTGTGCTGTTTTTGAATCCCACGGGCATGGAAAGGCCGCTGGCCATCTCTCTGTGTGTTTGAGACTCGGTTGTTCTGGCGCCGATGGCCACCCAGGTCAATAATCCTGCTATATACTGAGGGGTGATGGGATCGAGTATTTCAGTTGCTGTGGGGACTCCCATACGGTTGATGTCAATTAACAGGGACCGTGCTTTTTTCAATCCAGTATTGATATCATAGCTGGCATCCAGAAATGGATCGTTAATTAAACCTTTCCAGCCAACAGTGGTTCTTGGTTTTTCAAAATACACCCGCATGATCAGATTGATTTTGTCTTTTACCTGATTCCGTAATCGTTGCATTTTTTCGGCATATTCCATGGCACTGTCAATATCATGGATGGAGCAGGGACCGGCAATTACAAGTAGTCGGTCATCTTTTTGGCTAAGTATGTTTTCTACATCCCTGCGGCCTTCAATGACTGTTTTTATAACTTCGTCGGTAAGGGGTAACTCTTCTTTGATGGTTTCAGGTGATACAAGCTGTGTGAATGACTTAATGTTTACATCAAAGGTTTGTTTCATGGTTTTCTCCTTTGCAGGTTATTTATTTTAAAACCTGCAAGCCATAAAAAAACAAAAGCCGCAGGCTTTGGCTGCCTGCGGCTTTTTGTTTAAAATGGTAACACTAACGCCATACAGACAGACCGGTATAAAAATAATACCCAAAATAAAAATAAAATCTGTATGTAAAGCTTAAACTCATCTTTTTTTCCTTCTTGGCTATCAGATAGATCATATTCAATTTTTCAAGTCAAGATAAATTATAAAATGGATAATATATAAAAAACTAACTCGATTCACTTCATTTATGTTTTATATCTTTCAAGAAAATGGGTGTCAATGTCGCCTTTTTGGAAAAGTTCATCTTCAAATATTTTTTTATAAAATCCTATCGTGGTTGCAATCCCTTTAATCTCAAACTCATCCAATGCCCTTGACATCCGGCTGATTGCAGCCGGCCTGTCCTTTGCCCATACAATCAATTTTCCTATAAGAGAGTCATAAAAAGGGGTGACCATATACTTGTCGTGGATATGGGTATCAATCCTGATTCCAGGGCCTCCGGGAAAAATAATGGATTCAATTTCACCTGGAGAGGGCATAAAGTTGTCATCGGGATCTGTTGCATTTATTCTGCATTCCATGGACCATCCATTGAGGTGGATATCCTTTTGTTTTATACTAAGTTTTTCACCTGCTGCAATTTTAATCTGCTCCTGAACAATATCAACACCCGTGATAAATTCAGTTACAGGATGTTCAACCTGAACTCTTGCATTGACTTCCATAAAATAGAAGTTTCTATTCTTGTCCACAAGAAATTCCACGGTTCCGGCGTTTTTATACTTGATTGATCTTGCTATTTTAATGGCCGTCTTACCAAGGATTTTTCGAAGATGTTCATCCACAAAAGGAGAGGGGGATTCTTCTATGAGCTTTTGATATCTCATCTGAATACTGCATTCTCTTTCCCCTAGATGGATATAATTACCAAAATTGTCGCCGAGAATCTGAATTTCAATATGCCGGGGTTTATCAATATATTTTTCAAGATAGAGGTCGGGATTTCCAAAGGCCGCTCTAGCTTCTGCTGAAGCAATGGAAAAAGCCGTCACCAGCGTTTCTTTATTGTCGGCGATTCGCATTCCGCGACCACCACCACCACCGGCTGCCTTTAATATAACAGGAAAGCCTATTTTTTCTGCAATATCACAGGCAAAGTCTGGGCATAAGATAACATCGTCACTTCCCGGAATAACCGGTATGTCAAGATCGATCAAGATTTTTCTCGCAGATGATTTGTCACCGGCCTGTGCAATGCTTTGGGCACAGGGACCGATAAAGATGATGTCATTATCTTTGCAGGCTTTGGCAAAGTCGGCATTCTCTGAAAGGAAGCCATATCCGGGATGAATGGCTTGTGCGTTTGTTTTTTTTGCCGCAGCAATTATATTATTAATGTTTAAGTAGCTTTTACGGCTAAGGGCAGGACCAATGTTTACGGCTTGATCTGCAAGTTTCACATGGAGACTGTCTTTATCTGCATCGGAAAAAACAGCAATGGTATTAATTTTCATTTCCTTGCAGGCACGGATTATTCTGAGGGCTATTTCCCCTCTGTTTGCAATTAAAATATGCTTAAACATTCTTTTTTCCCCGTTTAAACACTAATTCACTTCAATCTCTATCAGGGCTTGATTTTTCATAACAGGCTCTTCATTTTCCACAAGAATCTTTTTTACAATACCGGACTTTTCGCTTCGAAGTTCAGTAAAGATTTTCATGGATTCGATCATGCACACGATATCGGATGTGTTGATCTTTTGCCCTGTTTCAACCAGCGATTTTTCTACGGGAGACGATGCCTTGTAAAAGATTCCCATCACCGGGGATGTCACTATGTGTATTTTTTTATCCATTATAGTTCTCCTTTAATCTTTCGATTGGTTGTTTGATTTTTTTAAAATATACTTGACATATATTTTGAATCTATGTCAAGTATATTTTCATTGGGTTGATAAATCATAAGAATAAAGGATAGTTGAACCACATGGCCAAAATATCCAAAACAAAAAAAATCCCGAAACAACCCCTTGCTGTGACTGCTTATGAAACCATTGTCAGAAAGATTATCTGCCTTGAATATCAACCCAGCCAGCATCTTGAAGAAAATCAGCTTGTGGAAGAGTTAGGCATCGGCAGAACCCCCATAAGAGAAGCACTTGTTAGATTGCACGGGGAAAAGATGGTCGAATCCCACCCCAAAAGAGGGGTTATTGTCCGGCCCATTACTTTGCAGAATACCAAGGCCATGTTTGAAAGCATGGAAATCATAGAACTGGGTATGGTCAAGATAGCGCTTAAAAAAGACTGCTCAAACTATATCAAGAAAATGAAAAGCTCACATAAGCAGGTTGAAAAAGCAATTGCTGCCAATGATGTTTTTGAAATAGTGGAAGCCAATCATGAATTTCACATGAATTTTGCAAAGTGCTCCCAAAATGAATTTCTCATCCGTGCGGTTGCTGATGTCAGAAGTGAGGCAAAACGGTTGTCCTATTTATCCTATGATAATATTATTGATCCCAAAAGACCGATTGAATCCCATTATATGTCCGTGTTTAAAGAACATGAACAAATGATAGAGTGTCTTATTGAAAAAAAAGAAACCAGACTAAAAGAACTCATTGAAAAGCATATCCGGACTTTTAAGCAGCGTATTATTATTTTTATGACATCATGAATCATTTTTTTAAGGTGTATCGGTTTTTATATATACTAACCCGCAAAAAAAGGAGAAAGAGATGAACAAAGCACTACTTATTTTAACAGGTTTATTGTTTTCTTTAACCCTGTTTTCAAATGCCATGGCAACAACAAAATGGGATCTGCACTTAAATTATCCGGCAGGTAATTTTCATTCCAAGGGCGCACAAAAGTTTGCCGATGAAGTGGCCAAAGCCACAAACGGTGAATTAAAAATCGTTCTTCATCCGGGATCATCATTGGGATTTAAAGGACCTGAACTTTTAAGAGCTGTTGCCGAAGGCCAGCTTGCCATCGCTGAAATTCCCACCGGAATGGTTGAAGGTGATGCACCTGTTCTAGCATTGACGGCACAGCCTTTTGTCTCCACAAATGCATTTGAACAACGTCTTTTGTATCAGCTTTCCAAACCGGTTTATGCTAAAAACCTGAAAAAATTCAACCAGATGACACTTTACACATCTGTCTGGCCATTTTCCGGTATTTATACCCAGCGGGCTGTCAATTCGGAATCCGATTTAAAAGGCCTCAAAATGAGGGTTTACGACGGCACCGGTCTCTCCTTTGGAAAAGCAACCGGCATCGCTGCCCGTAAAATGCCTTTTTCCGAAGTATATCCGGCAATGAAAGCTGGTCTTTTAGATTCCATGTACACATCTTCAGCTTCCGGTGTTGATGCAAAAGCCTGGGAAATTTTAAAATACTTTACCCCGATCAACATTGTGGGCCCGGTGAACATGATCAATGTAAACATGACTGCCTGGAACAAACTGGATAAAAAGATCCGAACAATTGTACTTGAAGTCGCAGCCCGTATGGAAGATGAAATGTGGAACCTTGCAGGAGATATGGATCGTAAAAGCCGGGCAACGCTTATCAAAAACGGAATGGCCATCAATCCTGTGAGCAAGGAATTTCGTGCACAGCTCAATGCAATTGGTGAAACGCTCAGAGACCAGTGGGCAAAGAAAGCCGGAGCTGATGCCCAGGCTATTCTAAGCCAGTATTATAAAATTACAGGCCGTTGATAGAGATAGAATATCTTAACTATTGTCTCAACCAAAACCTGAAAATTTCTTTGGGTAAAAGGCGGGCAGAAATTCTAACCGGAAGAATACAGAGGGTATTTTGAGGATTCTAATTTTTGCCCAATGCAGTAATCGGAGAAATCGGCGGTTTTCGGTCGGGCACTAACTATAGTTGATTATACATATAGTGGGTCGTTGATGCGGCCCACTATTGTATATCCTGGTGATCTTAATGAATAAATTTGTAAAACTGTCAGGTGATTTAAGCGATATTATGGCCAATATTTCTGCTGTGATATTAGGATTGTTGACGTTGTTGATTTTACTGGAAATCTTTTTATGGAATCTGTTTGAAAAAACTACATTGATCGCTGATGAATACAGTGCCTATGGCCTTGCAGCCATTATTTTTCTTGGGGCCGGCTTTTGCCTTAAGGAAAAAGGCCATATCAGAATAACCCTGATTCTCGGGCTTCTGCCGGAGAAATTAGCAAGAGTGATCACCTTTATCGCAACACTTATTACCACTGTTTTTATGGGATATCTGTGGTGGTATCTTTTTAAAATGGTCAAATCCTCTATCCGGTATGAGTCAACATCAGGAACATTGACCAACACGCCGTTATGGATTCCCCAGGCGATAATGCTTATCGGCGCAGGCTGCTTTTTCATCCAGCTTCTGGCAACAAGTGTTAAAACTTTTGGTGCAATCAAAAGCAAAGAGGAGGTTTTATAATGGAAGCTGACCTCCTCACCATGTCAATTGTTGTATTTGGTGTTCTTTTTTTGACCCTGTCCGCCGGTATCTGGGTCGGATTTTCTCTTTTTATTGTCGGCTTCGTCGGCATGACCTTTTTTTCTTTTTTGCCTGCGGGAAACAATATGGCATCATCTGTATGGGCATCCATAGAAAAGTGGGAATATGTAGCCTTGCCCCTGTTTATTTTGATGGGGGAGATATTATACCGTTCCGGGATTTCTGAAAAGCTCTTCAAGGCCCTTGTTCCCTGGCTTTATCGTCTGCCCGGCGGGTTGTTGCTCATGAATATTGTGTCCTGTACTCTTTTTGCCGCCGTATCAGGCTCAAGTGCTGCCACAACAGCAACTGTGGGTAGAATCACCCTGGCGGAGTTTGATAAACTGGGGTATGACAGAAGTCTTTCCATGGGGTCCCTTGCAGGTGCCGGCACATTGGGGTTTTTAATCCCTCCCTCCCTGATCATGATCGTGTATGCCATTTTGGCGGAGGTTTCCATCGGAAAAATGTTCATGGCAGGTGTTTTGCCGGGGCTTTTACTTGCAGGTGTTTATTCCGTCTACATCATTTACAGGGGAATTAAAAATCCTGAAATTGCACCCCGGTCCCAGGATAGTTATTCCTGGGCAGACCGGTTTATCGGCCTTAAGGACCTGGCTCCCATGTTGGTCCTGATTCTGATGGTTCTATGAAGTATTTACGGCGGTTATGCCACCCCCACCGAGGCTGCCGCTTTAGGTGTTTTGGGGGCCTTTGTTTTTGCAGCCATCAACCGTCAGATGAGCATAAAAATTTTGTTTGAATGCCTTAAAGGTGCTGTTAAAACCAATGCCATGATAATGCTCATTGTTGTCGGCGCAGGGTTTTTATCAAGGGTCATGGGGTTTTTAGGCATCCCGGCGGCCATTACCCAGGCCATAAGCCAGTTGGATCTTTCTCCTTACATGCTCATGATTCTTTTAGGTGGTGTGTATATCATTTTGGGATGCCTTTTGGACGGATTTTCAATTGTTGTCATGACATTACCCATTGCGCTTCCCATGGTGATACAAGCCGGTTTTGACCCCATCTGGTTTGGTATTTATCTTATTTTAATGGTGGAAGTCAGCCAGATCACTCCGCCTGTGGGGTTCAATCTTTTTGTGATACAGGGATTGACAGGGGAGCCCATCATGAAAATTGCCCGATATGCTTTGCCTTTCTTTTTTTTAATGTTGCTGACAACTGCAATTATTACTATTTTTCCGGAGATTGCATTGTATTTGCCACAGCTTATGACAGGGAAATAAATTATAAAATAAAGGATGAATCATGAAAGTAATTGATTTGAACTGTGATATGGGCGAAAGCTTCGGGGCCTATAAGCTTGGTATGGATGAAGAGGTCATGGCATATATTACATCTGCCAATATTGCCTGTGGTTTCCATGCCGGAGACCCGATAGTTTTGGATAAAACCGTGAAAATGGCCGTTGAAAACAAGGTGGGTATTGGTGCCCACCCGGGTTATCCTGATCTTCCGGGGTTCGGACGCAGAAATATGGCGTGTTCGGAAGAGGAGATAAGGCAATATATTGTTTATCAGATTGGTGCTGTTAAAGGGTTTTGCAAAGTGCATGGCGCAAAACTGCAACATGTGAAACCCCATGGGGCACTGTACCTTGAGGCCGTGGAAAATGAGACCACAGCACGTGCCATTGCCAAAGGGATAATGAGCCTTGACCCAAATCTTTTCTTTGTTGCCCTGGCAGGAAAAAAAGGAGAGATGATGCGACAAGTGGGAAAAGAGTCAGGGCTGAAGGTAGTGTATGAAGCATTTCCTGACCGGGCCTACACACCGGAAGGAACACTTGTGGCACGAAAATATCCAGAAGCCGTTATTTAAGATCCCAATGAAGTGGCC
>JAKIUJ010000187.1 GCA_021647625.1 Desulfobacula sp. | reverse complement strand
ATCATTTGTTGATGCATCGGTGACCAGCTGCTGTTTTGATCTGATCTCTTCCAGGTCAAAGTCTTTTGGGAGATCTGTATCATTCAACCCCCCTGTTTTCAACAAAGAAATGATTTTTGAATAATTCACAACAAAAGTTTCAATATTTGCTTTCTGTGCCCTTTCAAGCCCTTTTACACCCGGGACATCCGAACCTGTAAAAATAATATCTGCATCGATTTCATTTGCAAGACAGGCATTGATAATGGCCTGAAGGTTTGTTCCTCCGCCGGATATCAGCGTGCCCACTTTTATTTTTTTTGCCATGAATTCCTCCTTTTATGATGCAAACATTCAATGCGTTATGCTCTGTTTTATATTTGGGTTTTATGCCAGGTCATGTCAAAATTCAAGCATAGTTTTTTTACTGGTTCCCAAACCCATTCTGCTCCCCGCAATCAGGACACTGCCAGGTAATCCCGTTGCAGGTCATCCCCCACTGATTATCATACATGCACGACTGACACATGGTAAACCCGCACCGGCATTGCCAGCAGAACATAAACTCATCACCGCAGCAATGGCAGCATTTAGACCTTTTCTTAAGTCTTTTTTCCTGTCGCTTTTTTCGTTTTTCATCCATCACACAAATATACTTCTCCTTTATCTGAAAAGATAGTATATATGCCTTTGTTTAAAGAAAAACTCAATACTCAAAATAAGGGGTGCAATTGTCACATTCAAAAAAAATATTTCTCATCGACGGCAGTGCCTTTTTATACCGTGCATTTCATGCCATCAGAAGCCTGAGCACCTCTAAAGGCCATCCGACCAATGCCACATTCGGATTCACCAGAATTCTTTTAAAATTGATTAAAGAAAAAAATCCTGAATACGCAGTCATGTTTTTTGATGTTAAAGGACCCACATTCAGGCATAAACTCTATGACCAATACAAAGCTAACAGACCTCCAATGCCGGAAGAGCTGGCAATCCAGATTCCGGACATCAAAAAAATAACACAGGCCTTAAATATCCCAATAGTTGAAAAGCAGGGCTTTGAAGCAGATGATCTTGTGGGTACGTATTCAAAAATTGCACAGGAAAATGGTTTCGATGTTGTCATGGTCACAGGAGACAAAGATTTCATCCAGTTGATTACCGATCGCTGTACCCTATGGGACCCCATGAAAGATGTTGTGACCGATCTTGCCAAGGTAAAGACGGATATGGACATTGAGCCCTCACAATTTATTGATATCCTGGGTCTTGCAGGCGACAGCGCCGACAATATTCCCGGGGTTGCGGGTGTCGGGCCAAAGACAGCGATAAAACTGATCTCTGAGTTTGGCTCCATTGACAATGTTTATAAAAATCTGGACAGTTTAAAAAAGAAAAAAAAACTGCATGAAAATCTTAGTAACAGCAAGGAAATTGTAGAGCTCAGCCGGGAACTTGCAACCATTGATACAGGTGTTTTAGTCAATCGGCAAATGGATGATTTCAAACTTGAGCCCTTTGATACCAAAAAGGCGTTTGAACTGTTCCAAAAATTTGAATTCAAAGCACTGGCCACCCAATTTGCCCACAAGGCAGACAAGTCAGAAAAAATCTATAAATTGATCACAACCACCAAAGAACTTGAAAAACTGGCCCATGTTCTTGAAAACAAGGGATTGTTCGCCATTGACACAGAAACCACATCCAAACATCCCATGGAAGCGGACCTTGTGGGTATCTCTTTTTCCTACAAAGAAAACAGAGGATTCTATATCCCTGTGGCCCATACCTTCCCGGACGATATTGAGCAGCCGAAAAAAGAAGACATCTTGCGGATTTTCAAACCCATCCTGGAAAACCCCGACATAAAAAAAATCGGACAGAACATTAAATACGATTTCATTGTCCTGGCAAAATACGGCATCACCCTCCGGGGAATCGCATTTGATACGATGATTGCATCCTATCTCTTAAACCCGGCAACCAGGGGCCACAGCCTGGATGGAATCGCCATGAACCTGTTCGGGTATAAAACCATTTCCTATGAAGAGGTTGTCGGCAAAGGTAAAAATCAAATAGGATTTGCCCAAGTGCCAATCAAACAGGCGGTTGATTACGCATCCGAAGATGCCGATCTGACCTTTATGGCCTATCAGCATTTTAAAAAACTGATAAAAGATCAGGATCTTGCAGACTTGATGCAGACCATTGAGATTCCTTTAATCACTGTTTTAGCAGACATGGAAATGGCAGGCATCAAGGTGGATGTCTCTTTTTTAAGCTATCTTTCAACCACCTTTGATGCAGAAATGCAGGATCTTAAAAAAGAAATCTTTGAGCTTGCAGGAGAAAAGTTCAATATCAATTCATCCCAGCAACTGGGTGCGATCTTGTTTGAAAAACTTGAACTGCCGGTCATCAAAAAGACAAAAAAGAAAACCGGATATTCAACGGATGTAGAGGTGCTTACCAAGCTTGCGAAAGAGCATGAACTGCCGAAAAAACTCTTAAGATACAGAACTCTTGGCAAGTTAAAATCCACATATGTGGACTCTCTTGCGAATTTGGTTAATAAACAAACACATAGGATTCATACCTCTTTTAACCAAACCATCACCGTAACCGGAAGATTGAGCAGCTCCAATCCGAATCTGCAAAATATCCCCATCCGCAAACCCGAAGGCAAGAAGATAAGAAAAGCCTTTATTCCCAAAGAGAATCACCTGCTCATTTCAGCGGATTACTCCCAGATCGAACTTCGGATTCTGGCCCATTGTGCTGATGATGAAATTTTAATCGAGGCATTCAACAATGGAGAAGACATCCATACCCGCACGGCGCTTGAAGTGTTTGAGGTGTTACCTGAATTTATTACCGATGATTTAAGAAGTCAGGCCAAGGCAATCAATTTCGGAATTGTATACGGGATGAGCGGATTTCGGCTGGCCAATGATCTGAACATCAGCAGGAAGATGGCAAATGCATATATTGACAATTATTTTAAGCGATATGCGGGCGTAAAAAACTTTATTGATAAAACCATTGAAGAGACAAAAAAAACTGGGGAAGTGGTAACGCTTTTTGGACGGAAACGACGGCTGGATGATATCAATTCCTCCAATGCCAATGTTCGAAATTTTGCCCAGCGGGCAGCCATCAACACACCGATACAGGGCAGTGCCGCCGATTTAATAAAGATTGCCATGATCAAAATGTCAAAGACTTTAAAAGAACATAAAATGGGATCGAGAATGCTATTATCCGTCCATGATGAAATAATTTTTGAAACCCCTTTTGAGGAAAAAGATCAGCTGATTGAACTTGCAAGAACAGTCATGGAAAAGGTACATCCTTTAAAAGTTCCCTTAAAAGTAAACTTCGGATTTGGCGAAAACTGGGCACAGGCACATTAATGGAGACAAATAAGGCCAATGGATATAAAACTGGACACAAAATTTGATAAAAAGCGAATCGGTCTTGTAATCAAAAATGAAGATGAGGCTGAGACAACAGCTGAAAAACTGATAAGAAAACTGGGTGATAAATGCGTTGTCATCGATGCGCAAAAATCAGACAATAAAAACATTCCCGATGATCTTTTATGCATTGTGATCCTTGGTGGAGACGGTACATTTTTAAGTGTTGCAAGATTCATTGGTGGCAAAGATATCCCGTTGATGGGGGTAAAATACGGTGAGGTTGGATTTTTAGCTGAAACCACTGCAGACAATCTGTATCAAACCATTGATGCCTTATTGGCCGGTAAGTTTTTTATCCAAAAAAGAACCCGGCTGGATGTGAAGGTGGTTCGAGATAAAAAACAAATTATTGATGTTGATGTTCTCAATGATGCTGTGATCAACAAATCGGCATTGTCACGCCTTGCATCCTGCGCGGTTTACCTTGATAACATCTATCTGACTACGTACAGAGCAGATGGACTTATTATCGGACCGCCCACAGGATCTACAGCTTATTCTCTTGCCGCAGGCGGCCCGGTTGTCAACCCTGCTGTCCCTTCCATTATCCTGACCCCGATCTGCCCGTTTACACTGACAAATCGCCCATTAATTATTCCGGATTCCACTAAATTGGAAATTCGCCTTAAAGGCAGCCCTGAAGATATGATCCTGACACTGGACGGCCAGGAAGGTTTTGAGATGGACCCCCAGGACAGAATTTATATTAAAAAAAGCCGAAATGATATCAAAATGATATCTTTTGAAGACCAGTCCTATTATAAAATTTTGAAAACCCGATTAAAATGGAGCGGTGGCCGGAGCTAAGTTTTACTCAGTATCATAGGCACCACACCCCATCACCTGATCCTCACCTGGAATGCGGGATATATAAGCAATCTTTTTTTCGACCTGTTTTGTTTTTGGATGACTCCACTTGTATCGCACCCAGCCGATTGTCTGATCTTTGGCCATATCAATCATCTGTTTAAAAAAAGGTTTTCCGTCTTCGTCCCGGGCATTGTAAAGATTTTTCCCAATTAAAGCAGCATTGGCACCATGGGCAATGGTTTTGCCTTCAAAATCAAGAATATATAAGTACAGATCATCTTTTGAGAATCCGCCGCCTGGATCATTAAACGCAATCAGGGCGGATTTTTTTCCGTTTTGGGACAGATAGGTCAATCCCTTTTCAACCAGCTTCTTTGCGTCCTCTTTTGAAGAGGTTTTTTGGACTTTTCCGAACTCTATGGTTTTGAACACCTGTTTGAATTTATCAGCAAGATTATTAAGTTCATCTGAATGTGTCCTGATTTTGTTTGAAAATTGATTGAGCCCGGATGCCAGGGTGGACAATTCATCTGTTTCATTCGCCATCTGGGTTGCTGCCCCGCAGCTTTTATTAACATTATCATTTACGACATGGATACCCGAGGCTGCCTGCTGAATATTTGCGGTAACCGATTGCACTGTTTGTGACTGTTGTTCAATAATACCAACCATGGAAGCTACGGTTTCATTAACATCGTTCATTACCTTGGAAATCTGGCTGATTTCATCCACAGCTTCCCGGGTAGCATTGGATATATCGCTGATCTTATTGTCGATATCCCGGGTTGCCTCGGCTGTTTGATTGGCCAAAACCTTTATTTCGCCGGCCACAACGGCAAAACCTTTACCGGCATCCCCCGCTCTTGCGGCTTCTATGGTTGCGTTTAATGCTAAAAGATCTGTCTGGGCGGATATATCATGAATGGTGCCTGTCACTTTACCGATTTCATTGGCGGCTTTTCCCAGTTCATCAATTTTCACGGATGCCAGCCGGGTCTGTTCCACTGCCTGCTTTGTCGACTTTTCAGTTTTTTCTACAAAGGAAAAGGTTTCTGAGATTGCCTCATTCATCTGCTCCATATCCCCGGCGACCTGGGTGACATTCTCGGCAGATTGTTCCATGGCAGAAGCCACCGCCGTCATTTCATTTTTCATTTCAGTTGAAAGCGCAGAAACACTGTCGGTTTTTTTAAAGGTCTCATCTGCATTGGCAGACATCTGTTGAAACACTTCACCAAGCTCCCTTGATGAAAACATTAAGGATTCAATAAAACCGGCAATGGTTGTCAGTGTTGTATGCAAAGATTGGATCATTTGATTTAAGGATTGAGACATTCGAGCAACAGGTCCTTTGCCTTCTGCCTCAAATTGAATGCTTAAATTGCCCTCACCAACCTGATTGGTTCCGGCAATCAAATGATCCAGTTTATCACCATATATTTTGGGTATAAAAACAACAAGCACAGAAAACAGGCAAAAAACCATTACCAGCACAAGGCCGCTCATGTATAGGGCAAGCGGTCCATTTTGAGTAAAGTGTATTACCATCCAATATGTCGCGCCCAAAAAGACACAGAGAGTAAAACCAATAAAACCTGCCGGAATAATTCGCAACATTCGATCTTTTTTTTTCATATTAGCTGTCCTTCCCGGTTTACCACATCAGGTTACTACATAAACTTATTTGGATCCGGATATTTTAACCAGACTTAATATGGACAAAAAAAGATAAAAAAATCAACCTTGTAAAAAAAAAGTTGCTAATAATGGTTATCCGCATATTCAACCCACCCACCGGTTTGAATAAGGGTTTTATCAAAATCAGAAATTTGAAACTCAATGGTCGCTTTACTTTTCTCTGATCTTATAAAGATAGAAGATGCATCAATATCTGCAATTATTTCAGCCTGGTCTCCGGCAAATTCACTGAAAAGCAAATCTATCTGCTCTGGTGCAAGCTCAAGTGCCATCATCCCGCAGTTAAACATATTCTGCCTGAAAATCCTTGCAAAACCGGGTGCAATAACAAGATTGATGCCGTTCATTTCAAGAGCCCAGGGCGCATGTTCTCTTGAGGAACCACAGCCAAAATTTTCCCGGGTTACGATCACAGCCTTGCCTTCTATATCTTTTTTAACATCAAACCCATCCAGTTTTAAATCTTCCAGCAGATGGGCCTTCATTGCCATTTTTTCGATCTCGGTTAGATATTTGGCTGGAATAATTTCATCTGTGTTGATATCCGAACGATCAAGAAACAGGACTTTTCCTTTAAATTCTTTCATATTTTTCCCTTATCCCTATTACAGCTATAGGTATTACAGCGTTAAGTGTTATGACTATAGAATATTAACACTTTGAATGGTAAAGCGTTGAATT
The DNA here is from genome assembly GCA_021647625.1 of Desulfobacula sp. GTDB lineage: Bacteria > Desulfobacterota > Desulfobacteria > Desulfobacterales > Desulfobacteraceae > Desulfobacula. The sequence continues at coordinate 1,621 of JAKIUJ010000187.1, read as the reverse complement.
TGTAATTGCTCCCGTTATAGCGCTTGCGGCTGCTGTTGCAGGGCTCATCAAATGAACCATTCCGCCTTTGCCCATCCGGCCGTTAAAATTACGGTTGGTCGTTGCCGCTGCCACTTCTCCTTTGGCAAGCACTCCATTGCTCATACCAAGGCATGCCCCGCACGTCGGATTGGTCACACAAAACCCTGCATCCATAAATATTTTAAGTATGCCCTGCTCCATGGCCTGGGAAAAAACAGCCGGAGTTGCAGGTGAAACAACACCACGGACGTGATCACTGATGGTTTGCCCTTCTAAAACCTGTGCTGCAATCTGTAAATCCTCAAACCTGCCGTTGGTGCAGGAGCCGATATAGACCTGGTCGACTTTCGTGCCTGTCAATTGGGATACCGGTTTAACATTATCCGGCTTATATCCAAAGGTCACCATGGGTTCAAGGTCACTGACATCAATGATTTTTGTTTTGACATAGATGGCATCCGGGTCAGAACAGAACACACAAAACGATTTCAATGCAGCGTCTTTGCTTGCATATTCATCCTTGATAAAGGGCCACAGGTAATCCACAGTTGTCATGTCCGGAAGACAGATTCCACTGGTGGCACCCGCTTCCACAGCCATATTGGCAAGGGTCATCCGCTGATCCATATTCATTTGAGCTACAACACTTCCACAAAACTCAATGACCATATTGGTAGCACCGTTCACGGTGATTTCCTGGATAATTTTGAGAATAATATCCTTGGCATATACGCCCGGGGACAAGGTACCGACAACCTCGATTTTATATGTCTCAGGTTTTTTAAAGGCACAGACCCCCTTGAGTATCCCCACCTCCAGATCAGTTGTTCCCACGCCTGCGGCAAAAGCACCGAATGCACCGTGCGTACAGGTATGTGAATCCCCCATGATAATCGTAAACCCGGGCCGGACAAATCCTTTTTCAGGAAAAATGGCATGACAAACCCCATTACGGCCGATATCAAAGAAATCTTTGATTCCGTGCCGGTGGGCCCAATCCCTTAATATTTTACCCTGCATGGCCGTTTTTGAATCTTTTGCAGGGGTGACATGGTCAATAACAGCCTTGATTTTGTCCGGATCAAACACCCGGTCTTTCCCCCGGGATACCAAATCCTTGATTGCTGTTGGCGTTGTTATTTCATGACAAAACACCCTGTCCAATTTGAGTACGCTTACATCCCCAAAAGGTTCATCCATTAAATGCGCATCAAAAATTTTTTCAGCTATTGTTTTTCCCATCTTAAGCTCCAAAACTTCAGGTTATGATTTATCTCCAAAATAGTCTTCCCCGTCTGCAGGTGTTACCACCCAGTATGCCTTAAACCAGTCTTTGGAGGTATTAACAATGACATGGGGAATCTGTGAAAAAAAAGAGACCGAATCCCCTTTGCTTATATCATAGGTCTCTTCGCCATAAAGCAATTGCGCGCACCCCTGTATAACAATACCCAGTTCCCGCCCCATGTGCCCGTCATGACTGTCGCCCCGCTGCTGGCCAGGACCCAGTTCCAAAAAGAATGCATTAAATGAATGATTTCCTTTTGCTTGACTGTCACCACATAACTTTTCATATTTGAAACCTTTTCGCTGATATGTT
>JAKIUJ010000186.1 GCA_021647625.1 Desulfobacula sp. | reverse complement strand
CTGTCCATGGCCCCTTTACCGCAGTGAATATGCACAAGTCCCCTGTCGGAAAGAATATCTTTAACCTGGAGTGTTGTAGCTTCCCTCAACCGCAGTCCCATGGAATACAATGTCAAATAAAAAGTATTGCATATTATAACTGACGCTGATCATTTCCTTTGATTCTTGTTGTCCCACAACCTTCGAATATTATGTGTACTTTATCCTTTTTGTTGTATTTTTTTAGTTTAACAAAATTGGGATTGGATTTTTTTTTGTCAGGAACTTGCTCAACCGTAAAGTCTGTACTCCATAAATTATGTTTGATTAAATAGTACCCGAACGTCGCATTCCCTGATCCTGTAGCCGGATCTTCAAGATAACCGAATCTTGGAGCAAAAACCCGTGTGCGATACAAACTATCATCAGCTTAATCGATATGTGCAAAAATCATCATCTTCTTGCTTCTTATGGTTACACATGATAATCTACATTTTAATGTGTAAAGGAGGTATAATTATGCCCACGAATTTAGCTATTGACGACAATTTAATCGAACAAGCCCTTATAATTGGCCATCATCGCACAAAAAAAGCAGTGGTAACAGAGGCACTTAATGAGTACATTCAAAGGCGGAAGCAGGTTGAGATTATAAATTTGTTTGGAAAGATCGAATATGAATCTGACTATAAGTATAAAGAACAACGGAAAGTTAAATGAAAGTTTTAGTTGACACATGTATCTGGTCATTGGCACTCCGTAGGGAAAAACAACTTGATTCAAACATTGATGTAATTGAATTTCAAGAATTAATCAAAGAAGTAAGAGTCCAGATAATTGGCCCAATTCGTCAAGAAATCCTTTCAGGAGTGAAAAAGAAGTCACAATTCATAAAATTAAAAAAAATATTAGTTGCGTTTCCTGATTTAGACCTGACATCAAAAGACTTTGAACTATCGGCTGAATATTTCAACTTCCTTCGCAGCAAAGGCATTCAAGGCTCAAACATAGATTTCTTGATTTGTGCTGTTTCAACAAGACATAATATGCCAATATTCACTACTGATAAAGATTTCCTCTTCTTTAAAAAATATATACCAATTACTCTTCACACACCACGACTGACTAAAGAGTAAAAGCGCATATCAAATAAGGATAGGCAATTTCAAGGCGCACGGGTGCATTAACCTAAAAATAGGTTTAGAAAAACTAAATGGTAAATGGGGGATTAAATGGAAATGGGGTCACCCGTTAAAGGACAGGTTAATAGAAAAAACACCTCCCCCCAAAGAAAAACTTTCATTTTTCTTGACCTTTTTTGTAACTTCTCAATAATTCAAGTGGCATGAAAATAATTTCTTGAACATAGTACCGTTCCATAGTACTGTAAAATGATAAAACGTAAACACCAAAAAACACTTGAACGAATCTTTTCACAGCCTGTAAGCGCAAATATCAAATGGCAGGATATAGAAGCTTTATTTAATGCGCTTGGTGCTGAACTGATTGAACGTGAAGGTTCCCGTATTGAGGTGTTTCTTTTCAAGGAGGTTCGAGTATACCATAGACCTCATCCTCGCCCTGATACTGATAAAGGTGCAGTGGCGAGTATTCGAAAATGGTTAAAAGACAATGAGGTGTTACCATGATGAATTTAATGAAAATCAATGGTGTTAATGCGGTTATCACGTATGACCCTGAGATTGAAATGTTTAGAGGTGAATTTGTTGAACTCAATGGTGGAGCAGACTTTTATGCTAAAGACATTGAAAGTCTAAAAAAAGAAGGTTCTATTTCTTTAAAAGTTTTCCTTAATTCCTGCAAAGAACGTAATATTGAGCCTAAAAAGAAGTATTCAGGAAAATTTAATGTTCGTGTGCCTTCCAATCTCCATGCAAATATTGCTAGTGCTGCTATGGCTGAAGGGAAAAGTCTTAATCAATGGATTGTAGATACTTTAGAATATGCTGCTCATACTTAGTGTTTGAACGAAAACCCACCCATCTGCTTCGTTGCTGCAAAATCCTGAAATTCTCATGTACTATAGTACACTCCGGTTTCAGGATTTCTTGCGCCTTGCATATGGACAACTTTTCATCCAAACACGGGTTTTCGGTCAGGCACTACTTAAATTATAATAGAAAGCAGGACAGAACATGTCAGTTAAATGGGTTTAATGCGTTGCAGGTTTTCCAAAAGATTAAAAAGAAAACATCAAGCCTTTATACCCCGCCTGAAGGTTGCCGTATTATTCCAGAACTTAGAGATCAGGGTATTATGCAATATCGAGAATTAATTGTATCACCTTGGAGAATTATGTTTAAAATAACAGATATGAAAGTTTATGTATTATCAGTTATTGATTCAAGACGTAACATAGAAGATATTTTATTTAAAAGGCTCACTTACATGGGAGATGGAGATCGGGGGAGAGATCAGATCTAATCTCATGCATTTACAGATCGATATCACTAAATTTTTTTTAATAAAAAAAATGAACTTGACAATAATTAACTATGTCCCCCCGATCTTGAAAAAAATCGATCCCGCATGTCAGGCTTTTTAAACTCATCAACATCGTCTAAAAAAAATGAAATTTGAATTTAAAATTTATTTGGAGTATGCACTAAAAGAAGCGACTGCTTTTCAAGTCTATGTCAGTGCTGCACTCATCGGCACGGTTATTAGTTTTTTTACCTCAAATTATTCTGCGATTCCTTTTCTTGTCCCTCTTTTTGTACAGATCCTTGTAAGATCAAATGCAAAGTTCCGCAACCGACACCAGGCTGCATTGGTGGAACTGCCGGCTCAAACCGAGGATCCGGTTTTTATCATGGATATGCAGGGCAAGATTATTTTGTCTACCGGCAAAACTCTCGATCTTTTTAAAACCCATGCCATTAGCAATATCAAGGAGTTTATCAATGAGGAGGCCTTTGACGACATCATTAATGTGGCTTTCTCCCAAGATCCTATCCGTGGTGCGCAACCTTCTGTAGAAGTTTTTTCCAATAGATCTCTCAAATGGTATGAAATAAAAGCAAAGGTAACTGGAATGCGGTATGGAGATAAGGAACAAAAAATACTCGTCTGGTTTCAGGATATATCCTTGAGAAAAATTTATCACCTTCGGTTGCGGGATCTTTTGCGTTATTCGGATTCTCTTATCGGTTCCTTAGAAGAACTTGTGGAATCAGGTACTGAATATGAGCACTTGTCCGCATTTTTATTAAAAGAGTACAAAGCTGTTTTTATAACCAGGACAGACAAGGAAAATAACCTTGAAGGGTTTGTTTTTAAATACGATTCCCAGAAGATTATAAAATCCGAGGCAATCACGATTAACAAAGAATCACTTGCGCCTATCAATGTTTCCAGAAAGAAGGAACAAATCATATCCGATGATATATCCTTTTATCATTCAAAAGAAGCGTTCTTACAAAAAAATCCACTTGATTCTGTTGTTTTAGACTTTATTAATGCTCCAATCAGGAATTTTATTACATACAACGAGGCAGATATTTCAATTATTGCATTTAATTTTAGATCAAGGATCACTGCGTATGAAAAACAATTTTTTGAAATCGTGGTCAATATCTACAGAACCATGGTTATAATGGTGGATCTCAAAAAAGAACTTCGGAAATATACAAAATAGGATATGGGTTCTGATCCAAAAAATAAAAATTTCATAGCCCCTTTATTAAAACGATACCCCATTATGTGGTATTGTTATTGCTTATAAATATCATAGTCATTTGTTGGACCTAATATAATTCTAAGGATACAAAAAGTGGAGTTCACTCAAATAAAAGAAAAATTGGATCACCTTTATGAAACATACAACCAAAGGGAATATGTAGATCCCGACCCCTTGCTGTTTTTATACAATTATCCGGATAAAAAGAATCGGGAGATAGTTGGGTTTATCGCAGCCGGCTTTGCCTATGGACGGGTTGAGATGATCATGAAAACAGTTGGTCATGTTCTTGAACGGCTTGGGATTGATCCTTTCAGGTACCTGATGGAAAAATCCATAAAAGATATGAAAAATGAGTTTATAGGGGTTCGGCACAGGTTTGCTAATGAGGATCATCTTGTGAATCTGTTATGGGGCATTCGTAAAGTAATTTTTGAGTTTTCATCCCTTGAGAATTGTTTTTATGAGGGAATGGGACAAAATGATGATACAGTTTTGTCCGGACTGCAGTTTTTGTCGGATCAGATCCGGGGAAAAGAGCAAATCGGACATCTTTTAGCCGATCCTGCTAAAAAAAGTGCCTGTAAAAGAAGTCATTTGTTTTTGAGGTGGATGGTGAGAAATGATGCTGTTGATCCGGGTGGCTGGGATCAGGTACCATCGTCAAAGCTTATTGTTCCGGTTGACAGGCATATGCATACATCCGGTGTGATGCTGGGGTTCACCTCCCGGAAAACTGCGGATTTAAAAACAGCCCTTGAGATTACAGGCGGATTTAAAAAAATAACACCGCAGGATCCTGTGAAATATGATTTTTGTCTGACACGGTTTGGTATTCGTCGGGATTTAGACATGAAATCTTTGGAAAAGATGGTTAACAATTGAGAGGAAAACGATTTGCACGGTGCTTGCTACAGACAACCAAAATTAATTACAGGAAAATTGATCAAACGTTATAAACGGTTTTTAGCCGATGTTGTTTTGGATACAGGTGAGACAATTACTGTTCATTGTCCTAATTCGGGTTCAATGAAGGGGTGTGCTATTGAGGGGGCATCGGTCTGGTTATCCATAAGTGATAATCCGAAGCGCAAATATCCGCATACCTGGGAATTGATTAAAGCGCCCGGGACATTTATTGGCATCAATACGCTTGTGCCCAATAAATTGGTGAAGTCGGCGTGCGAAAATAATATGATCAAAGAATTATCAGGATATGAGCATGTAAAAGCTGAAGTAAAGACCAGTAGCCACACCCGGCTGGATTTGATGCTGGAAGGTGTGGGCAAAAAAAAGTGCTATGTGGAAATTAAAAACTGCACTCTGGTGGAGGATGGCGTGGCCATGTTTCCGGATGCGGTCACAAAACGGGGTCAAAAACATTTGGAAGAGTTGGAACGGCTGGTATCCGAAGGCCACCGCGGGGTGATTTTTTTTCTGATACAGCGTATGGATGCAATTATTTTTCAGCCGGCAGATGCCATTGATAAAACATATGGTAAAAAATTGAGAAAAGCTGTAAATAACGGTGTTGAAATAGTGGTAAGAGATACCGTCATTGATGCACAAAGAATCTGTGTGGGAAAGAGCGTGTCTGTAAGGCTTGATAGATAAAATTTTTTGGGTCATTATTGACAATCTACCACTCTGTAGTATTTTAAACTTTGAGATTTTAAATAAAATATACAATCCTGAGAAAATTGATTGAGGAGAGACCATGTGGGATTATACAGATAAGGTAAAAGAACATTTTTTGAATCCACGCAATGGGGGTGAACTGGAAGGCGCAAATGCGGTTGGAGAGACCGGTTCGTTGAACTGTGGAGATGCCCTTAAATTGTACTTAAAGATTAACGAGAACGAAAGAATTATTGACGCCACGTTTATTACATTCGGTTGTGCCAGTGCTGTGGCATCATCGTCCGCTTTAACTGAGATAATCAAGGGTATGACCCTGGATGAGGCATCAAAAGTGACCAATGATGATATTTCCGATTACCTTGGCGGGCTGCCCAAAGCAAAAATGCATTGCTCTGTCATGGGGCAGGGGGCATTGAAAAAAGCCATTGCAGATTATCGTGGTATCCAGATCCTGGAAAAACCAGGGGAATTAATCTGTGAATGCTTTGAAGTGACCGATCTTGAAATCATTGAAGCGGTAAAGGCCAATGGTCTTGAAACAACAGATGATGTAACAAATTATTTAAAGGCCGGCGGTGGTTGTGGGCAGTGCCTGGACAGAATTGAAGCAGTGATCGAATCTGTGAAAGCAAAAGGGTAAGGCGATAAATGAAAACGGTATATACTGATAATAATGCAACCACAAAAGTAGCCGATGAAGTAATTGAAGAGATGCTCCCTTATTTTGGAGAACTTTATGGTAACCCGTCTTCCATGCATACTTTCGGAGGGCAGGTTGACGCAAAGATCGTAGAAGCAAGACAACGGGTGGCTGATCTTATCAATGCAGATCCTGAAGAGATTATTTTTACCAGTTGCGGTACGGAAAGTGATAATTCGGCTATCTATGCGGCAATTAAAGCATATCCTGAGAAAAAACATATCATTACGTCCAATGTCGAGCATCCGGCCATCAATAATCTGTACAAACAACTTCAGGGTCAGCAAGGATATGAGGTCACCTTTGTACCTGTGGATGAAAAAGGACGACTTGATCTTGATCTGCTGTACAAGAGTATGTCCGGCAATACTGCAATTATTTCGTTGATGTGGGCCAATAATGAAACAGGCGTGGTCTTTCCCATTGAAGAGATTGCCAGAAAAGCCAATGAAAAAGGAATTTTATTCCATACAGATGCGGTTCAAGCCGCAGGCAAGGTTGATATTGATGTAAAAAAGATAAATGTAGGCATGTTGTCCATGTCCGGTCATAAAATACATGCCCCTAAGGGTATCGGTGTCCTCTATGTGAAAAAGGGATTTAAATTTTCCCCCTTTCTTGTTGGTGGTCACCAGGAAAAAGGTCGACGCGGCGGCACTGAAAACACAGTATCAATCATCGGTCTTGGCAAGGCGTGTCAGCTTGCAAAAGAGACATTGCCGGTTATGAATACAATAGTGCGAGAGCTTCGGGATTATCTTCAGAATGAACTTCTTGAAAAAATACCAGGCTCTTCTGTGAACGGTGATCTTGAACAACGTCTGCCTAATACCGTCTCCATTGGCTTTGATGCTGTAGAAGGCGAATCGATTTTGCTGCTGTTGGATAAGGAGGATATATGTGCCTCTTCCGGGTCTGCCTGTACATCCGGTTCTCTGGAGCCTTCCCATGTTCTGATGGCCATGAAAGTGCCGTTTAAGTCAGCCCATGGGTCCATTCGGTTTTCCTTGTCTCATTATAATACGAAACAAGAGATGGATCACATTATCGCAACACTTGTTCCGGCAATAGAAAAATTACGGGCCATGTCGCCCTTTTGGAAGGACGGAAAAATGATATGATTGAACTGGGAGATGATCATCAGGGCCTTTGTGATGCAATTGAAACCGCATCCGGCATAAATTTTAATTTTTGCCTGCAATGTAAAACTTGTACAAACGGGTGTCCTTTTCTTGAAGGAATGGATTATTCTCCCAATCAAATTTTGCGACTTATCCAATTGGGAATGGATCAACAAGTACTGGAAAGCAGCACCATCTGGATCTGTGTCGGATGCAATACCTGTAGCAGTGGTTGCCCCATGGCAATTGACATTCCGGCAATTATGGATGCACTGCGCCATAAGGCAATGGAGACGGGCGTAAAGAATCCTGAGCCGGATATCTTCCATTTTCATGAAGAGGTGCTGAAAACCGTTAAAAAATATGGCAGGACCCATAAGCTTGAAATCATGATGCGATATAAGCTCAAGACAATGGATCTGCTGAGTGATGTGGGCATGGGATTGAAGATGCTCAAAAAAAGAAAGCTGGATTTAACCCCGTCTAAAATAAAGGATAAATCAGCCATTGCAAAGATTTTCAAAAAAAATAAATGACAGCAATCATCAGGATAAAAAATTAATATTTTCATTTTTCCCCGGCTGTTCGCTAAAAGCCTCCGGGCATGAGAATACCGCATCTCTGCTTAAATTTTGTGAGCGTGTGGGAATCAAACTTGTGGAGCTTTCTGATTGGAATTGCTGTGGGTCTTCATCTGCCCACAGTGTGGATCATGAAGTGGCAAAAAGACTGCCTTCGCGAAATATCAGCCTAGCTCCCAAAGGGCTGCCTTTGCTCATTGCATGTCCCAGCTGCATGATTCGTTTGAAATTGACTTATTTAAAGATTAAGGGTGACGATGCACTTCGAAAAGAATATGAAGACACATGGGGCAAACCCTTTGATGATACCCTGGAAATCATCCATTTTTTTGAAATTTTTGATCGAATCGTTCTTAATGACTACATTGAAAAACCAAAAGAAAGATTAAAGCAGATTAAGCTCGCACCCTACTATGGCTGCATGCTCTCCATGCCACCGGATTTAAGGCATGAAAAAAATTATTACGGCATCATGGAAAAGACCCTTACAAAATTAGGGGCCAACATGATTTCCTATGGCTATGCCCAGCGTTGCTGCGGGACCTATCT
>JAKIUJ010000185.1 GCA_021647625.1 Desulfobacula sp. | reverse complement strand
TTTCTTTTTTGGCATTTTTGATTTTCGTTGTTCCATGTCAAGATATAATGGCTTAAAATCATAAGGCTTTTGAATGTAGTCAGCAGTGTAGTATTTTGAAATTTCAATGCTTGCATGTGTCAAATCTATTTGCATTTTTCTCAGGATATCCGGTCTCATTCTACTTGTAGGTCCCCAGATGGAAATGGAGAATCTAGGATAATTTAACGCATCTAAAATAGCAACCGCAATACCTCTCAAACCCAGACAGTGTTCTTCGTCACAGATGGCGAATCCTTGATGTCTAATTTGTTGAAGTCGAATAAGTAGTTTTGTTTTACTGTCAATAGTTTTAGGGGTGAGCGGTCTCCAGGGTGCTCGATGGCAGTACCTGTTTATTTCTTTAACCGGCAAGTGCGCAAGAATTGATTTTCCCAAAGCTGTGTGGTGAGCAGTAATCCTTTGTTCTGCCTGTGGTGCAAAGCGTAACAACTCCATGCTGTCAATTTTATCCAGATAAATGATACTTGTATTTTCCACTGTTCCAAGAGTTGTTGTTTCATTATACTTTTTGGCAATTCTCGACAGGTGAGAGTGGGCGATATCTTTAATCTCACTTCGTTGCTTGAATTTTCTGCTGATATCAAAGATTTTTATGGAAAGGTCATATAGATTTTCATTATCGCGAGTGATATAGCCGGATTGTTGATATATCAAGAGTAATTGTTGAACGGTAATCAGGTTATATTTCAGCCTTTTCGCTATTTCAGTGTCAGTGAGTCCACCATGATCAGATAAAAGTTCAATTATTTTTAAACCTTTTCCAACCGATTTGTTGTATAAATATGGTGTACTTAAAAAATCTGTCATAATTCCTGTTACTTATAGTTAAATTTATCCCTTTTTTATGAGAAATTTCATCCACTGTCAAGGAGAATTATTAATAAGAAAAAAATAAGCATAAAAACGAAAATAGAGAAACAAAAGTTCATCAATTTTCATTATAATTCATATATTTAGGAAAAACATTTCACAAAAAAAAGTGAAATGTTTAGGGTGGTAAATCATTGTCTTTTTGGATAAATGATTGTTTTGATAAAAAGAATCTCAGATTGCGAAAATGATAGCTCTTTTTCAATCATTCATTATTATTTGAGATTTAAAAATGAGATTGATTTTAATCCATGGCTTATTTTGTATGAAATGGGTGGTATTAAGAAAAAATCAAATGGTTTGTCCTGGCATTGATATCAAGTATTACCCTAAGTTTCAGAGAGTTTTTAGCATGGAGGATGGTTATGAGAATGATCTGGAAATATATTCGGGCCAGGCGCGGAAGATGGCCTGCAATATGCTGAAACAATAGATTGCCCTGGGTTTGGATCGATTCGTCTTTTTCTATCCGGGATGACCAAGTTGACATATAGTCATCCCGGACAGAAAGTAAATTTTAAGTTATTGTGGGTTTTAGGTTCTTTATGTTATCCCGTGCAAAGTCTATTAAGGGATCAATCTTCAATGCCATTTCATAGTAGTGGACAGCCAGTTTCGGGTCTCCGAGTTCTCTGTAATTAGAACCGATATTGGCATAGTTGATGGCAAGAGACGGATCAATTTCAAGCGCCTGCTCAAATGCCTGGAGTGCGGCCTCATGCTTTTTTTGCACAAAATAGCAAAATCCAATGGTATTGAACATATCCGGCCTCTGGTCATCTATTTCAAGCCCTTTCCGGCAAATCTCTACAGCCCTGTCATATTGTTCAAGATCTTTAAGGCAGGCCCCCATATGAGAATAGATATCCGGCATGTTCAGTGTGGCAGGTTCTAACGTCAATGCTGTTTCAAATTCTTTTAATGCCGAGTCCTGGTCAAAGATTGCATTGAACATCAAGCCTTTGTAAAAGCTGGTATAGTATTTACCGGGCAATGCATTTTCAAGGTCATCAAGGCGGGATAAAGCCTGGGTGGGATCAAAGCTTTCGGTAATGAATCTGGCTGTAAACATTCCGACACTTGCGGCAACGGCACGCTCCCTGAAATGGGCACCGGGGATAATTGAATAAAAGGCCGGGACTTCAAGACCATCGTGCATGGTGTTGATGACAAAAATTTGAAAATCTCTTTTTTCGAGGGCGCCGATTAGATTTTCAACTTCGATTCTTATATTATTATCCGAAAGATCAGGCAAGTCTTTGATATCAACCATTTTTCCAGGATGGGTAATAAATCTGGCATCATCAATATTAGTAAATTTCGGCAGGCCGCTGGCAACAAAGTTAGACCCGGAGTTAAAATCCCCTGCAAGCTGGGCTGTTTCCGTAAGTGCCCGGCTCAATGCTTTTTCAGGGTCCGGTGATGTGCCGGCTGTCCAGACGATCTCACTTAGCTCCGGAAAGGTAGGGGGGTCCCATGCCATTACACCCACGGTGGGAATACCGGTATCCAGAGAAAAGTCCGTTGCATATACATTAATGCCTTGCTTTTTATACTTGGCCAGCATCTCAATAACCAATGGATCTTTTACCGAATCAAGATTTATGCCCGGCACCTTGAGCTTACCATGGCTGACAATAGAAGAGGTGTGCCTTTCAACAAGTTCACAGATGCCCTGGCTCAAGGCTTCTTCTGTGCAATTGCCGGCACTTGGTCCGTTAAATTCGTTAATCATGTAAAACCAGTTAAACGGAATTGCGGCTTCCTTTTTTTTGGTGAGATTGTATCCCTTGGTCCATCTTAAAGGAAGTGCATCAAAAATTGGTTTTACCTTCAGGGCATCCTCTGCATTGTCATGGACAGATTTGATAATCAGATCATAGTCAAATGAGTTTTCTCCCAGATCTTTTGGGGTTGAATTAAAAAAATTTTTTTCATTTTTTACAAAAGAAAAAAAGCTGAATCGTTCTGCCAGTTCCATAACAGCGCTGGCTTCGGACTGTTCCGGTGTTCCCCCTTTGCCCATCTGCTTATTGGTTCCGATGACAGATTTGGCATCAACACCACATTCGCTGAAAAATACCGGGATGTCCAGTCGTCCGTTGTCGATTCTTCGGGTCTCACTCAATATGTCCAGATTGAGACGTGCAGATTTTTCTTTGAATCCGGCAATCGTCTCTTTGGGGGACATGATTTTGTCCTGGTCGTAAGTATACCCTTTTAGTGCATCATTTAATTTAATTTTATACGTCATGAATAGTCCTTGAATTTATTTTAATCCTCAGGTCTCAGTCAAAAATAATTTTCCAGTTTGAGAGCCGATTCATCCCGCCCGATTGCGTTGTGAAAACATACCATATCTTGACATGCCTTAGTTTTAACGCCTTTCCGGCCCGGTGACTCAACTTGCAAAATTGGTAATTAATTTTTGAGTGAGCCCTTATTGGACAGGCTGGGTTGCAGATTCGTTCAAACCCAATTGTTCAATCGGGTCTCCAACGTTTATGGTTCCACTCTTGAGAATTTTAGCAAACACGCCTTCTTTGGGCATGATGCAATCCCCTGTTCGGTAATAGATGGCACATTTTTTATGGCATTCTTTCCCGATCTGGGTGACCTCAACAATGGCATCAGCCCCCAGTTTGAATTGCTGTCCTATGGGTTGGCTTTTCCAGTCTATACCTGTTGTTGCAATGTTTTCGGCAAAGTCACCAAAATTGAGAGGAAAGTCCTCGCTGCTTGCATTTTCAATGCTTTCGGAAGCAAGAAAGCTGAGTTGCCGGTGCCAGTCTCCAGCATGGGCATCTTCTTTTATTCCGTGATTCTCAATCAATTCAGCCTGTTGGGTACACTTTTTGGTGGTCCCTTTTTTCTTACTGACCGCTATGGATACTATTTTCATTTTTTTCTCCCATACTACAATGTGACACTGATATATCATAAAAAGGTGGGCCCTTGTCAATATAAAACAACACGGGGGCTTTAAAGTTGTTAAGGTCTTACTCAAAAATTATTGCAATTATGTTGGTATTACGGGAATAGACCATTGGGTCAATAGACCATGGCATAGACCTGTCCATTTTCCTTCCAGATATCTGTCTTGCATCCCTTGAGAATATTATTGAACCGGCTGCCGTCTGCCATTTCAAACTCAAGGCGGTCATAGTCCATGATAAACAAAGAACAGACTTTTTCCTGATTTTTGTAAAAAAGATATGCTGCCCGGCATTTGCCAAAAGCACAGATACGACCACCAAGTAGAATATATCCTCTGGCTGTGAGATCCGGAAGTATAACCTTGAACTTTAGCTCTTTGCTGAGCATGCTTATGGTCTGATCAAGCCGGCTTGCATCAAAGGTCATGGTAAAATCCCCGTTAAGATGCTGTAAGACAGCATTTTCGCTGAGTTGTTGAAGGTTTTGAAATCGAAAGGGTGTGTTCAAGTTCAGGTAAAAAAAAGCAACCAATATCCCAATCGCGGCAACCAGGCCTGTTATTTTCTTTATGGTGAGAAAAGGTGGCCCTGTTGCATGATCCAGGTCGGATTCAATCAGAGCTTCAAGGTGGATAGGAACATCTTGCCGGGCAAATGCGCCATTAATCTGGGTTTCAAGGCCGGTGTCCAGGAGATATATTTGTTCACAATCAGCACATATCAACAGATGTTCGGTTACATTGTTGGGGACGGTGCTATCCGATGTTCTTTCCACTGACAACAACCAGTTTTCAAAGTCTTTACAATTCATTTGCTTAATGCGGGTACTTTCTGTTTAAAATCTATGTTTAATATGGTGTTATTTTTTTCTGCATTTATTTTTTTTAACAAAAGGGTTTTAAGCCCTTCCCTTGCCCGCGTCAGCCTGGACATCACTGTGCCAATCGGAATATTAAGGGTTGTTGCAATCTCTTTATACAGCATGTCTTCCATATAGTATAAAAGCAAAACCTCTTTATATTTAATTGGCAAACGATCCATTGCGTCATGAATTAACTTGTTGCCGGATGCTTTAATCAAAAGGGTTTCAGCAGTTCCAGAAGAAAGAGTTTCTTTTAAATGATTAATATATTCAGATTTTAAAAGCCGTTGCGCAGCTTTTTTCTTCTGGTAATTTTTCAGGAAATTATTTCTTAATATTCTCAGCAGCCAGGGCTTGCATTTTGTTTTGTCCCTTAACTGGTGAAATTTGTTAAAGGCCATCAAATAGGTTTCCTGGGCAATGTCTTCAGCATCATAACTATTGCCGCAGTACTTTAACGCCATATTATACAAAAGTTTCATATGGGGGTACGCAAGCTTCTTAAATTCTTTTCCGGCAGCTATATTTTTAAATATCATGTAATCATTTCCTGACCTCGCCTCCTTTCAATATATTAATCAGAATATGATTAAATTCAATTGCTGATCATAATTAATTGTTAAATTATCTTTGGTATTAATGACGGGGAATGAATTTTTTTTATTCCATTTGTGAAGAATTTTTGACCGGTTCCAGGTGAACCATCACCTCAATAATTTTTGGATAGTTCTTAATGAGGGTGTGTTGTACATGCTCGGATATATCATGGCCCTGGGTGACCGACAATTGTCCGTCTACCTCCAGATGAAGATCAATGTAGATACAGTTGGCAAGTTTTCTGGTCCTCATTTTATGAACGCCTTTAACATTTTCCATTGTTTTGATTTTCAGTTCCAGCGCTTTTAGGTTCTTTTTGGAGATCCCGGTATCCAAAAGATCATTGATATTGGTAAAGAGAATCTGCAGACCGACTTTAATGATAAAGGCTGATACAACAATAGCACCGATCTGATCAAGAAAAAAAAGTCTTGGATCAATTAAGGATCCCAAAACGGCAATAAGGACCGGAATAGAAGACAGTGCATCTGTACGATGGTGCCAGGCATTGGCTTTAACAGATGATGAGTTGATCTCTATACCGACTTTATAGGTGATCTTGAATAATATTTCTT
Source organism: Desulfobacula sp. (assembly GCA_021647625.1). Taxonomy (GTDB): domain Bacteria; phylum Desulfobacterota; class Desulfobacteria; order Desulfobacterales; family Desulfobacteraceae; genus Desulfobacula. The sequence continues at coordinate 2,394 of JAKIUJ010000185.1, read as the reverse complement.
TGATGATAATCGAAAGAAGCGGCCCGATGATGACAACCCAAGAAATTTGGGATTCTTGTCTTTCTATAAAAGATATGATTCCGGAATATCCGATGCCGCAGGCCACAAAAATAAGAATAAGCCCGATGAGAATGGATATAAAGGATTCTATTTTTTGATGACCATATTGGTGATCATCGTCCGGCGGTGCTGTCCAGTATTTTACACCAAACAATATGACAAGATCCGAAGATGTGTCTGAAAAGCTGTGCAGGGCGTCTGCAATAACCGCCTGGCTGTTTCCCGATATGCCGATAACCATTTTAATGATGGAAAGTACAATATTGACAATAAGGCCTATGATGGTCACGTTCTGAATTTGTGCTTTTTTTCCCATGCGTTAAGTTTACCGTATTTTGCTTTCTTTGATCAAGTGGATTAAATTTCAATTGGCTTTATGTATAAAACTGATTCAATTTAACAAGCTTAAAAGGGTTTTTCCAGTTCTTTATACAATCGCCGAGTCAGGGTATTAAAAAAAACAGGGCATCTTAAATAGTGTTTGAACGAAAACCCACCCATCTGCTTCGTTGCTGCAAAATCCTGAAATCCTCATGTACAGTAGTACACTCCGGTTTCAGGATTTCTTGCGCCTTGCATATGGGCAACTTTTCGCCCAAACACGGGTTTTCGGTCAGGCACTAAATATAATATCAGCAACCCGGCCGGCACCCGGGAAACGAAAATCTATTGATAATATAACCTGGGTGGTAAGGTCTCAGTCAAAAATTAATTACCAATTCTGCAAGTTGAGTCGCCTGGCGGGTAAGGCGTGGAAATTAAGGCATATCAATATATATCTTGTTTTCAATCAAGTCTTGAAAAACATGGTTAAAACTATTATTAATAGTGCTTAATTTCCCATAGAATGCCACTTGAATTTTTCGTTTCACAAAAACAAATTATTTTAATAAATGTGGGATACCATGATGATGTATAAGAGGCCAAGATTATTTTTACCAAAATACAAAGGAACGCAAAAAGAGTTTATATGGCAATATGTTTTTCCTTTGGATAAGCTATAAATGGCAGGCAATGATGGATAGTTTATGAAACCCAATGTAAAAATAATAGTGTTTGTCATTTTGCTTGTGATTATAGCGGCTATCGGTATTTTGCATTCTGTTACACCGGGGCACATGCTTTTGTATCATGATACATACCGGCGATTGAGCTATTTTCCCATTGCCATCGGTGCCATTTTGTACGGGTTGCCCGGCGGCATAAGTTTAGCCGTACTCTCGTGTCTGGCATTTGTACCGCATCTTTATAACTATTGGGCCGAGGGTCCTGAAGCCTATTACAGTGAACTTTCCGAAATGATTTTTTATCTGGCAGCAGGTCTTGTGATCGGCCTGATTTCCAGTAGAGAAAATCGGTTGCAAGAGCAATATAAAACCCTTTCTGAAAAATTAAGCAAGTCTTATAAACGGCTTTCTAAACAGGCATCTCAATTGTTGAAAGCGGAAAAACAACTGGGTGAAAGTCAAAAATTATCCATGCTGGGCCATGTGTCTGCCTCCTTTGCCCATGAAATTAAAAATCCATTGGCGTCAATTAAAGGGGCGGCTGAAATCCTGGCGGACGAGGTGGGAGAAGATCATCCTAAACATGAGTTTGTGGAGATCCTGCGATCGGAAATATCCAGGCTCAACAATTCTGTTGAAAAGGTGTTGGACTATTGCCGGGGCGGCCGGCAGAAAAGACCGCTTGATTATAAGCCGGTCCGGGAAATTGTTGAACATGTACTGTCGTTGATGGAATCGAGGATTAAAGACAAATCAATTCAAGTGGCAATCCAATATGAAAAAGATATGGAAGAATTTGAGGTCCAGGGGCCACCAATGATACAGGTTCTGCTAAATGTTCTTATAAATGCTGCGGATGCGGTTGAAAAAAAAGGGCAAATCCTAATCGAAACCATATTGTCAGAATCAGGTTGTCTTATTTGTATTTCAGATGATGGCCCCGGTATTGATGATGCACTAAAAAAAGAGGTGTTCCATTCGTTTGTGACGTATAAAGAAGGCGGCACAGGCCTTGGACTCTCAATCTCAAAACGGATCATTGAAAGCCTGGCTGGAAAGATTCAGATAGAACAGTCCCGTATGGGGGGGGCTGCAATCTGTATATATCTACAAAAAAAAGAAGTTTCATAAAACAGGGGTGGTCGATGTGTCAGATATGATTCTATTGATAGATGATGATCAAAGTTTGCGGCGGGTGACGGAGTATAATCTGACATCCAGAGGGTTTAGTGTTGTTACAGCATCTTCTGGTCAACAAGGGCTTGAATGTTTTGATACCCACTCTCCGGATCTGGTCGTCACCGACGTAAAATTAGGGGATATGAAC
>JAKIUJ010000184.1 GCA_021647625.1 Desulfobacula sp. | reverse complement strand
TGTTGTTGTAGCAACGATGAATAATGTGTTAGAGCCTTCCAGAAGATATGTCAGCAGAACCGTAATACCGCCAAGGGCAAATGCTACGGGAACACCAAGGATGAGAAGGGCCATAAGCCCTCCGAACAGCAATAGGGTAATAATTTCAATACTCATAAAAAACAATTTCCTTGTCTATTGGGTATTTGATCAGGGCAAACGCAAGTAGTTTTATATGAAATAATATTAAAAATCAGTCTAATATCTCTGGTTTTTTGCGCAATTGCTTGCAGGCAAAGCTGCGCATTGCCGTTATTCAAAGTTACACGCGTTTACTCTGGGTATCTGATGACGATTAATCTCTATTCTTTGAAAGGATATGAACACCTTCCAGAAAAAACAGACCCGCTGCCAGGGGGATTAATATCTTTAATGGATATAAGGGAATTCTAAAAGCCCCATGGGCTGTCTCGCCGGCGGCCAATGAATTTTGCCCCATCCAGGCACCCTGCCAGATCAATACCCCCATAAAACTGATAAAAGAGAGGATGCTCAATAGGTTGGCAATCTGTTTTATTTTCCCGGGTAACAAATTATAAATGATTTCTATTCTGATATGGGCATTTTTAGACATGGCATAAATCCCGGCAAAAAGGATATAAACTCCAAAAATCTGCCTGCTCAACGGCCAAACCCAGATGGTCGGACTGTTAAACACATATCTCAACACAACTTCGATGGTCGTAAAAAACATGATAACAATAATCAAGATGCTGAGACCGTCACCCATCTTACTACTTATTGTGTCGATTAGATTGAAAAAAGCCTTTAACCCTTTGATCATCGGTTGTTCCCTTTTTTTTAAGCTTGAAACCAGAGAAAGCCAAAGTCTCTTTGGTTTCAAAGTTTTTTAGACCCTGCGAATACTATTTAACTGCTGACCGAAAACCCGTATTTGGGCGGCTCGTAGAGGAGCAATGCTCACAAAGTTGCCCATATGCAAGGCGCAAGAAATTCTGAAACCGGAGTGTACTATAGTACATGAGCCCACTCTCATAATTTGGCAGGATTTTGCAGCAAAGAAGCCGACGGATGAGTTTTCGTTCAAACACTATTTAGTTTCTCTATTTAACGCCTCTCCACTCTTTTATCATCTTAATCGCCTTAGCCGATGCTTCATCTCTATTGGCAACTTCATCCCAAATTTTGTAAGCTATCTCTTTGTGTCTTGCTATCGTTTCAGGGACAACCTGACTTATTTTTAGAGCTCCCTTGGCAACCATTTGTTCAGCATTTTTAAATTCTTCGCCATACCCTTTTACCGTGGCAGACCAATAATTTTTTGCCGCTTTTTGAAGAACTTCCTGTAAATCCGCAGGTAACGCTTTCCATGATTCGTCATTGATCAGCATGTGACCGATAACATGATCATTATCGCCGGCTTTGACCCAGTAGGGGGCCACTTCATGCCATTTAAGTCCTGAAATAGCACTGATATCCCATTGGCTTGCATCAAGTGTCCCCAATTTTAATGCCATATATGCTTCGCCACCGGACACATAAGTGCCTCTGGCACCGATCCTGTTATGAAACTGAGTATAGATGCCCTCATCTCTGATCTTGACACCTTTCCAGTCATCATAAGTGTTTAACGGTTTTGTTGACAGTACAAACGGACCGCCATAGGTATGCATATCAAGCCAGTAAAGACCATGTTTCCCATATTCCTGCCTAAGCAGTTCAACAAATCCTTTTTCATAGTAAAAATCACGAATAATCTGGGCCTTGGCATCAAAGGTATCGGCTTCATTGATGGTATATGCAAACGGAATTCCAAACTCAATCTCGCCCACAGGAACTATACCGCCCCAGAATGCGCCCATACAATGCAGGATATCAATAACACCTCTCTGGGTGGATTCAAACAATTGTTCCAGGGGTACAATTTCAGCATCTGCAAAAACAGCGATTGTAAGTTTACCATTGCTGAATTTTTTCACATCCGCTGCAAAGCCCTTTAATAATTCAAAAGAAAGATCTCCATGGGGATAACCGGATTGAAGTTTCCATCTATATTTTTTTTCTGAGGCAATTGAAGAGCCAATGTTAAAAACACTACAAAAAAACAATACCATTAAAATTATTGTGAGTTTTCTAAAAATTGTTAGTTTTGACATTTTTTTCTCCTAAAATATGGTTAGTAAGTTAAAAAATAATCCAAAATTAATTTCGGTTATCAAACCCAAAGGTGCCCTATCATCCTCCGGAAATCAGTGAAAAAAAACTGACATTCATTTTATCTGTAAGAGGTGTATCAAATTGAATGGCCTGCCTTCCATCGCTGACAAAGCCGATGTGCGTCAACGGTATTTTTAAATCTTTTAAAAGATCCTCCGGTGTCACAGCATCAGGCGCATCAACAAGTAATCCCTTTTTATGATCATAATTTGGCACCTTTGAACTCAAGGTGCCAAAAAGATGAATCGTCAGCTGGATGGCCATTTACGATCCAATGGTCCAATTCAGACTATATTTTGCCATACCGGCTGTTTCAAGCACATTTGCAATAACATCAATCCCTTTATCAACCAGTTCTTTGGAAATCACCAATGGCGGAATCATGCGCAGTATATTGTCATACCTACCACATGGCAGCACATAGACACCGTTGTCTCTCAACATCCAGACGATTCGAACCACCTCGGCCATGGAAAGGGGTTTTTTGGTTTTTTTGTCACTGACCAGCTCTACAGCTATACCCCAGCCCATGCCCCTGACGTCACCGATAAGATTCCTTTCTTTGGCCAAGTCCTTTAGCCTGCCCATGGCATAACCACCCATTTCCTTCGCTCTGGCAAGCAAGCCATCCTGAATTAACTCGATATTTTTGCAGGCAACAGCACAGGACATTGAATTTCCAGCTGCTGTAAGGACATGACTGAAGGGTTCCAGATCCTGAACCAGGTCTGCGCGACACATCACGGCACTAAACGGCAAATCACCCCCCAATGCTTTTCCCATAGTAATGATATCCGGCTCCGCATCAAAATGTTCTATTGCAAACATGGTTCCGGTACGTCCCATACCCATCTGCACTTCATCATCAATGACAAGAATACCCAACCGTTTACATAGATTGTAAATATATTCCATCCAGCCCGGCGGTGGCGGTACATATCCACCTTCCCCCTGCATGGGCTCTAAGATAAGGGCGGCAACATTATCCACATCAATTCCGCCGTAAGGATCGGTTAATTGAAATTCAACATATTTGGCGCATTGCAGATCACATTCAGGATGCGTCAGGTCATAGGGGCAACGGTAGCAATAGGGGTAAGGGCCTAAGCGATCAACAAAGGGCATAAACGGGCGATACTTGCTTCGAAAGGTCGGGGAGGTGGTCAAAGACAGTGTGGTTCCGATGGAGCCATGATACGCACCCTGAAAACCGAGTATGATTGATTTTTCCGTGGATGCCCGGGCAAATTTTATAGCGATTTCATTGGCGGAACTTCCACTTAAACCATATGCCATTTTTACATTATTTTTAAGATTACCCGGTGCAGCCTCTGAAAGCATGGCACCCAGCCTCTGACGGTTTTTACATGTGCCATCGGGCGTATGCATCAATTTCCCGCATTCATTCTTGACAACATCAACAATTTCAGGATGTGAATGCCCGACATTGTTCACAGCCACACCGGCTGACAGATCAATATACACATTTCCGTCCGGATCTTTAAATGTGGCGCCAGCAGCGCTCTCCCATGCCACTGGAATACCAATGGGAGCAATTCGCGTGGGGGTTTCATTGCCCAGCTCTTTTTCCAAAAGGTCCCTTGTTTTAGGCCCGGGAATTGTGCTTGTCACAATTTTGGGTGCATCGGGATACGATAATTTTTCATAATATTCTTCAGAAGCCATTCATCTTCTCCTCAATAAATTTTTAATTAGTGGCTGACCGAAAACCCGTGTTTGGGTGGCTCGTAGAGGAGCAATGCTCACAAAGTTACCCATATGCAGGGCGCAAGAAATTCTGAAACCGGAGCGTACTATAGTACATGAGGATTTCAAAATTTTGCAGTAACGCAGCAGACGGGTGAGTTTTCGCTCAAACACTGATTAGAATGCATTTACTTTATCTAGATCATCATCTGAAACATCAAAAACATTTCCCGAAGGCAGCAATGGCTCTTTTTTAAAAAATTGCGGGAGACGATCATCTTCTTTTGTAAACCCGGCATTGATATTAAATTCTCTTTCAGCCTTTAAGGTGGCAATCCCCAATTGTTTGATATAATCCTCATCAAGGGTTTCGCCCAAGAGGGCACCAATGCTTTGAACGATATGTCCCTGGAGATCAGCAAAATCAAGGGCGGGTAAAGAGGCGAAAAGACAAATTCCCATGCTGTCTATAGCAGCATGATAAATTTGTAAAAAAGAAGACATTTCAGCCTGGCCATCCGGTGATGAAGGATCATATTGCGACAATGGATTGGGGATGGCGTTTCCAACGGTATGATCTGCACCCATGGACGATGTGGCATAGGAGGTACCCGTGCCTTTCAAGCCTCTTGGATCATAGGCTGCCAGGGACTGACCTTTTACATGGGGAATCCTCTTGGAACCCAGAGTATCACCGGTGACCTTGCAGCCGTTTCCGATCATCAGGCCATTATCCGTTCCTTGTCTTATTTCATTCACCAATGCCAGGGCACCATTGGCATCACCCATCTTTAAAATATCCGCTTCCATGGCAAGGGCAAGGGCAGCGCCGACATCCATGGTGTCAACGCCGATGTCATTGCAAGCCCAATTGATTTTCGCAATCATATCAATATCATCAATCATACAATTGGAGCCGACCAGGCCGATTGTTTCATATTCAAGTCCGGAAACAATGACGTCACCTTTTTCATTTGTAAAAATATTTGAACATCCGATGACACATCCGGCCATACATTTATGGGCAGGAACGGAATTGGGTCGTTTTGCCATTAATTCTGCCATATATTCACCTGAAATCTGATGGGCTCTATCAAATTGACCGACTGAATAATTACGGGTGGGCAAACACCCCATCCCATTTATCATATTAACAAGAACCGGGGTTCCTAAAGCATTTAACCCTTCAATCATTGGATAGGCAAGAACCCCTTTTGTAAACTTGGCCGTGGCTTTTTTAAAAATTTCCCTATCCATTATCTCAACTTTTTGAGAATCTGTATCATCAATGACAATCGCCTTGACGTTTTTTGATCCCATCACGGCACCCAAACCGCCCCGTGCCGCCATTCTGACATGAAAATCAGGCGATGTGACGGAAACACCGGCAGCTTTTAATTTTTTTTCTCCGGCAGGCCCTATGGAGATAATGGAAACCTTGTCGCCATGTTCCTGCTTCAAATCTTCAATTGTTTGGTAATTACCCAATCCCTTGATGGCAGCCGCATCAATAAACGATACTCCGGCATTATCAATTTTAAGCGTGGTCAATTGATCGGCATGTCCTTCAAGAACAATTGCCTGGACACCTAATTTCGGTAATTTCTGGGCGGCATTCCCACCGGCATTGGCTTCTTTTATACCACCGGTTAACGGGCTCTTGGCACCAACGGATAATCTTCCGCTGTTCGGGAAACTGGTCCCGGCTAAAATGCCGGCTGCAAATATTAATTTGTTCCGGGAGTCTAAAGCATCCACCGTGGGCGGCACTTCCCGATTGATGATCTGTGAGCTCAATGCCCTGCCACCCAATTTTACATATTTCGGAGACAGTTCTTCAAAAAGAAAGCTTTTTTTGTTCAAATCAATCCTTAGTAATCTTTGCACATGACCCTCCTAAATAGTGTGTTTCAACTTATAATGGCCATCTCCCCCATACCCTGTCTTACTCAATCTGACTTTTGATCTGCCCATTAAAAGCGAATTAAAAAAATGTTTTATACTCGGCACCACCTGCCATAGGTTTGTAAACCCCAGTGTTGCAACATTGGGCTAATAAACTTTCCATTACAGTGGCAACAATCGTGCCGAATAAAAGCATTTAAAATAAAACGTTTTATTTTAAATGGTTAGGAACTATTACGAAATAAGACACAAGAAAGGACGATTTTATATTTCGGGTCAAAAATGTCCCAAGCTTTTGACAAATACGAGCAAGATACCCGAATGAACCGGCCCGGGATCAATGGGTCAAAAAAGACCTATAAAGGGTCTATATTAACCCATATATTTTCATTTTTCGAAAAAGTGTTTTTCTGGAAATATTCAAAATATTTGCACTTTTACCCTTGTTCCAATGGTTTTGATTTAGAACCCTCTGAATGTGATTTTTCTCAAAACCACCCACGGCGTCCTTCAAAGCAACTATCTTATGGTCAGGCTCCTGGGCCCCGGCATTATCTGCAATTGCTGATGCTTCCAATCCCGAGACGTTTAAAAATTCCAGATTTTTCAGCGTGATATACCTGCGAAGAACATTTTGAAGTTCACGGATATTACCAGGCCAATGGTAATTTTTTAATATCATGAGATCTTTTTGAGATAAGGCCGTCACTTCGCCATCTTTTCTGTACAGCTTAAAAAAATGATCCGCCAAAAGTAAAATATCATCCCCCCGATCCCGAAGTGGTGGCAGATGAATAGGCAAAACATGAACCCTGAAAAAAAAGTCCTCCCTGATCCGTCCTTTTTTCACAAGCCCCATCAGATCTTTATTGGACGCTGCAATAATTCTTAAATCAGGTTTTCTCACCTTAGTGCTGCCGACGGGTGTATACCCGCCCCCGTCAATCGCCCTTAAAAGCTTTACCTGCAATGCCAGACTAACTTCACCAAGTTCATCTAAAAACAGGGTGCCGCCATCGGCTGTATCAAGATAGCCCTGTTTATCAATATTCGATCCAGTAAAGGCACCCTTTTTTGAGCCAAAGAATTCATTTTCTATGAGATTCTCGGGAATAGCACCGCAGTTGACAGCGACAAAATCACCCTTGCTGCGATCCGAAGCATTATGAATGGCCCGGGCCACCAACTCTTTTCCGGTTCCGGATTCACCGGAAACAAACACAGAGTCATTGGTGGCAGCCGCTTTGAGGATATGCCCGTATACATCCTGCATTACCGGGCAGCTTCCAATGAGGTTATCAAACTTATATCGATCCTTGATGGTGGATCGCAGATACAGATTTTCATGGCGAAGTTTTTGTTCCATTTGCTTGAAAACCGTAAAATCAGTAAGAAATCCTTCAATGGCGACAAGTTTGTCATCTTCAAAAAGAACCCCTTCTGCTTTATCAAAAACCCATTTTATTTCACCAAGAGAATTGATGATGCGATATTCCGTTTGTGATGCTTCTCTTCGTTTTATGATGGGGTCAAATATTTCAAAAGCGACCCTCTCTATATCTTCAGGGTGTATCAATTTATTGAATCCTCGAAGTTGGTTTCCAATAAAAAAAGAAGGATCATATCCGGTGACAAGAATGCTCCCATTGCTGACAAATTCCACTTCCCATCCTTTTTTTTTCACTAATCGATAGGCCATGCCGGGCAAATTGTTCATCAAGGTGGACAGTGTCCGCTCGCTTTCCACAACTCTTTTTTCAACATTTTTTATATGGGTAACATCGCGAATTGACTCTATGGCACCAACAAATTTGCCTTCCCGATCCAGGATTGGTGTTGCAGTGATCCACACATATCCACCTTGTTCAGAATACATGGATTGGATAAATCGTTCTGAAAAAAGCAACTTCCCATTTTTTTCAATTTTAAAGTTTCTGAATATGGGATTCTCCGGCTCTAAGGCGATAAGATCAATAAGAAATGGAAGTTCGTCATTGTAAAACGGTTTGATAAATTTGTAGAATTTTTTCCCCATTGCTTTCTCTCTGGGGATAACCACCATTTCTTCAAGGGCATTATTCCAAGCAATGATTATTTTTTCATTGTCCACAACATAGGTAGGATCAGGAAGAAAATCAATAATCTCCTGTAACCGCTGCTGAGAATTTTTAAGCTCAATCGTTCTTTGCTCTACTAGCTCTTCTAAATGTTCACGATATTTTTCAAGTTTTTCTTCCACACGGCGCTTTTCGGTAATATCCCTTGCCATCCCCTCAACCAGCATCACCCGACCCTGATCGTCAAAAATCGGCGTCTCAATGACCACCAGTCTTCGAGAGGAGCCGTCCCTATGAAATACATCGACCTCATACGGCGGCTGACGAACCCCCTTAATACTTAATTCGGTATGTTTTTTCCCTTGTACATTTCCCGGATGATCCGTCCATAACTCATCGATATTTTTTTTATACTCTTCCTGAGTAAACCCTAGAATATTCTCCACCGAAGGACTTAATAAAGTAAACGTCTTG
>JAKIUJ010000183.1 GCA_021647625.1 Desulfobacula sp. | reverse complement strand
CATCCATACAAGGAGCTCATTGAGTACGCGGATCAAAAGAATGTGGATATGATAGTTCTGGGTATTCGCGGACATGGGCTGATCGAGACTTTTCTAGTGGGTTCAACCACGGACCGTGTCATCTCCAGGGCAACCTGCCCTGTACTTGCCATTCGTCAGTTGCCGGATCCCAAGAAACCGGAACCCAAGAAACCGGAACTCAACAAAAAAGGCGAAAGAAAATCAGGCGAAAGAAAATCAGGCGTACTGGCCAAGGATATTATGGAAACAAACATTATTACCGTTACTCCGGATACTCAAATTTCAGTTGCGGTTAAAATCTTGTTGGAAAACCACATTAACGGGTTGCCGGTTCTGGATTCCAAAGGCAAGCTTAAAGGGATACTTTGCCAGAGTGATCTGATATATCAACAAAAAGAATTCAAGGCCCCCCCTATTTTCAGCATGCTTGATTCTTTTATCCCTTTGGCTTCAGCAAAACAGCTTGATCATGAAATGGAGAAAATTTCTGCCTTAACAGTGGATCAGGCAATGGTAAAAGATCCAACGACAGCCGATCCTGATATGCCCATATCGAAAATAGCCAGTCTGATGGTTGACAGGCATTTTCATACCATACCGGTGGTTGAATCGGGCAAGCTGGTGGGTATTATCGGCCAGGAGGATATTTTGAAGGTTTTAATTTCAGAGACAGAATAGATTTCACATTGATACGCTTGGGGCAATGGTAAAGCAAATCAAGGATGATACTGTTTTATTCGCACCAATTAGGTGGCTATCCTTCTTTCTATGCATCCGATGGGACCTCGGTACTCAGATCAGGCAGGGATATGCGGGTGGCACTTATAGGACCTGGGGTATCTGCCTTACATGGATATGAAAGAACACATGCCCTGGCATTGAAACAGACACAGAATTTAATTAAAGCTTATATCGGTCTGTAAATCACAATGTTGCATAAAATTTATGGAGTTAATTCCTCTTTAAGCATGCAACAGGCAATCTGATGCTTTGGATTTCCATTTTTATTATAAGACAGATTTTCGGGCTGTATCATTTTGTTCATCACACACCCTTCTGCAATTGTAAGCTTAAACAGGTCTTTTTCATTTATGGGAGGTCTAGGGTTAAGAGTGTTATTTTTAATTTCAAAGGAATGCAAGGCAAAATCTTCGCAGATCGGGCATTGATACACTCTTCCATTGGGGAAAACAAAATAATTATCAGCTACATTTCCTGCACATTGAAAATCATCATCACAGGAGAGAAAAACAGTCGGATAAGTGACTGTAATACCGTGAGCCGCAATGTCTTTCGCCACCCGGGGTATGGTTTTACGCCAGAGTGATTTTGACACCTGTAAGGTGGTAGGCAAGGTGACGTCCGTTTTTGAAGACTCCCCTCTTATCCCGATTACCTGGATAAAAAACCGGTCGATTCCCAATTGTTTGACAAGATCGGGCATCCGTTCGAGTTCATGAATATTTTTATCAGACACCGTATAGATCATGGAGCAGGAAAAGTGTTTGGCACGGGCTTTTTTTATACCAGTCATAACAGCGTCAAAACTGCCGTTGCCCCGGATAGCATCATTGGTCTTTTTTGTTGCCCCATCAAGGGAAAAAGATAAAAAATCAATGTCATCCTTTGATACTTTATCCAAAATATCATGGAACAGATACCCGTTGGTATCTATCGTAATCGACTTAAACCCCATTTTTTTAGCCGTTTTTACTGCACGAGAAAGATCCGGGTGGAGCGTGGGTTCTCCCCCTAAAAAAATCAGGTTGGTCTGGTGAGCCTTGGATGCAAAAATATCAAGCCAGTGCGTAATCGTATGAAGGCTGAGGGTATTATCACCATGCTGTTCTTTATTTATATAACAATGGCTGCACGACAAGTTGCATTTTGTTAAAATATGAAAAAAAAGATTGGAAGATTCTTTTGAAAAAGCAACGGTCTGTTTTTTCATTTTACCCCGGATATTTCACGGGTAAAGTTTGCCGTAGCACCAATTGCTCCTGGAAGTTTCAGGGCGTGCGGCTGCAGTCGCTTACTTTTTTCGTAAAATTTCATAAAATATCCGGCTATCCCATACACTGCTTGGTAAAATTCGGATCAAATGGAATCGGATAATCTCCGTCAAAGCAGGCTTTGCAAAAGTTTTGTTCCGGATTTTCCACCCCGGATGCTTCCAGCATGCCCTGGATGGACAGATAATGCAAAGAATCAAGATCAAGGTACTTTTCAAGTTCTTTTACACTCTTTTGAGCAGCGATCAGTTCTCCTTTTGAAGAAAAATCTATGCCGTAGTAGCAGGGAAATTTATGGGGAGAACAGGAAATCCGCATATGTATCTTTTTAACCCCGAGTTCACGCAAGGCTTTCACCCTGGTTTTTGCAGTGGTACCGCGTATGATGGAATCCTCAATAATGATGATATCCTTGCCTTTGATCAGTTCTCTGACAGGATTGAGCTTTACACGAACTGTAAAATCACGCATGGACTGGGTGGGTAAAATAAAACTTCGTCCAACATAATGGTTTCTGATCATGCCCATTTCAAAGGGAATACCTGATTCTTTGGCATAGCCTATGGCAGCATAATTGCCTGAATCCGGAAACGGCATGACAAGATCCGCATCCACAGGCGCTTCCTGGGCTAATCGCCGTCCATGGGCCTTTCTCATTTGGTATACATTTTTTCCGTTGATGGTTGAGTCTGGTCTGGCAAAGTAAATGTATTCAAATATGCATAAAGATTTGTGTTTGGCCGATTTTGGATGTTGGATACTTCTGATACCGTCTTCATTAATGATAACGATTTCGCCGGGGTCCAGTTCCCGGATAAATTCAGCCTGTACCAGATCAAAAGCACAGGTTTCCGAGGCCAACACATAATGCCCATTGAGTTTTCCCAATGCCAGGGGTCTGAATCCATTGGGATCCTTCATGCCTATAATTTCACCCTTGCAGGTCAAAAGAATCATGGAATAGGCGCCTTCGATTTTTGAAACCGCTTTTAAAACGGCCGACTCAATATCTCCCTTGATCAGGCTTTTGATAAAAAGATGTAGAAAGACCTCTGAATCCATGGAGGTCTGGAAAATAGACCCCTGCTCTTCCAGTTCTTCTTTGATTATATGGGCATTCACCAGGTTGCCGTTGTGGGCTACAGCATAGGAGCGGTGTCTGTGGTTGACAACAAAGGGCTGGGCATTAGTTAATACGGAATCCCCTGTGGTGGAATACCGGACATGACCGATGGCTGAACCGCCTTCGATTCTTTCCAGGTCATCCATGTTAAAGATTTCAGGAACAAGCCCCATGCCTTTGTGAGAGAAGATTTTATCATTTTCTCCCCGGTTAACTGATATACCGGCACTTTCCTGCCCCCTGTGCTGGAGGGCATAGAGGCCAAAATAAGTTATTTTAGCAGCTTCAGGATGTCTATAAAGACCAAATATGCCACATTCATCTCTGGGTTTTTCGCTCTCAAATATTGGATCCTGGGTCATTGAATTATGCATTCTTATTTTCCTGATGATACGCTTGAATAGGTTTTACACGAAGACTTGCTTTTTTCAAGGCCTGGATAGCACTACAGATTGCCTTGGTTCCATCTGTTGTTGTGGCATAGGGAATTCTATATTTTATGGCCGCCCGGCGGATTGCATAACCATCTCGTTTGGTCTGGCTTGAAGCGCCTGTGTTTAATATGAGCTGGATTTCATTATTTGTCACCGCATCCACAACATGGGGACGTCCGGCAGATACTTTTTTTATACTTTGTGCAGGGACATTATTTTCTTTGAGAAACAGGGCTGTACCTTTTGTTGCCATAATTGTAAATCCCATGTCTTGGAAGTTTTTTGCAACGGAAAGTGCAGCCGGCTTGTCCTTATCCTGAACAGAGATAAACACGGTGCCTTTGGTGGGAAGTTTTTGACCTGCGGCAAGCTGGGCTTTGGCAACAGCGGCTCCCAAATCCCTATCAATTCCCATGACTTCTCCTGTGGATTTCATCTCAGGTCCGAGCACAGGATCCACATTAGAGAATCGGTCAAAGGGCATGACTGCTTCTTTTACACAATAGTAGGGTGGAATAATTTGTTCGGTCAACCCTACTTCGGCAAGGGTTTTGCCCAGCATGAGTTTGGTGGCAAGTTTGGCCAATGGAACGCCAATGGCCTTGGATACGAAAGGGATAGTCCTGGATGCCCTTGGATTCACCTCTATAATATAGACCTTGTCATTCATAATACCGAACTGAATATTCATTAAGCCCACAACGTTAAGCTCTTTAGCAATGGCCTTGGCAGCCGATGCCATTTCATCAATATGGGTTTGCGAAATAGAATACGGCGGCAGCACACAGGCGGAGTCTCCGGAATGGATACCCGCTTCTTCAATATGTTCCATCATGCCGCCGATAATAGTTGTTTCACCATCGCTGATGGCATCCACATCAAGTTCATATGCCTCTTCAAGGAATTTATCAATGAGAACGGGTTTGTCCGGAGACGCCTCAACAGCCAGGTTAAAGTATTCTTCCAGATCACTTGCATCATAAACAATTTTCATGGCACGGCCACCCAATACAAAAGAGGGACGAACCATAATGGGATAGCCGATCTCTTCGGCCACTTTGTGAGCGTCTTCAAGACTGAAAGCAATCCCGTTCTCCGGTTGCAACAGTTCAAGCTTGTCAAGCATTTCCTGGAAAAGATCCCGGTCTTCGGCTCTATCAATACTTTCAGGGCTGGTTCCGATAATGGGGGCACCTGCTTTTTGCAGGTCGGATGCAAGGTTCAAGGGTGTCTGACCGCCAAATTGTACGATAACACCATATGGTTTTTCTTTTTCAACAATATGAAGCACATCTTCCCGGGTCAGGGGTTCAAAATAAAGCTTGTCCGACGTATCATAATCCGTTGATACGGTTTCAGGGTTGGAGTTGACCATAATGGATTCCACCCCTTCCTCTTTTAACGCAAAGGAGGCATGAACACAGCAGTAATCAAATTCAATACCCTGTCCTATTCTGTTGGGGCCACCACCGAGTATGATGACTTTTTTCTTATCTTCAACCCTTGCTTCGCATTCGGTTTCATAGGTGGAATAATAGTAAGGCGTGGCTGCCCGAAACTCAGCAGCACAGGTATCCACCAGTTTATAGACCGGTACAATGCCTAAATCTTTCCGTGTTCGTTCAATCTGTTTTTCAGTCAGACCCGTTAAAAAGGCCAGCTGTCTGTCTGAAAAACCATATTTTTTGGCTTTTTCAAACAAATCCCTGGGGAGGTCTTTGCCGGCCAGCTTGATCTGTTTTTCAAGATCCACAATCTGTTTCATCTGATAGAGGAACCATGGGTCGATGCCTGTCATTTCGTAGATCATGGTAATGGGCATGCCATGCTCAATGGCGTATTTGATATAAAAAAGACGCTGGGAATTGGGAGTCGACAATTTATATTCCAACTCATTTCCTGCCACACTGCCCGGTTCCGGATCTTTGCCATCCCCGCCAAATCCGGCCCGTCCGATTTCAAGGGATCGGATTCCTTTTTGAAAGGCTTCTTTAAAGGTTCTGCCTATGGACATGGTTTCGCCCACAGATTTCATGGCTGTGGTAAGCACATCCTCGGTTTCAGGAAATTTTTCAAAGGTCCATCTGGGAATTTTTACCACGCAATAGTCAATGGACGGTTCAAAACAGGCCAGGGTTTCACCGGTGATATCATTGGGGATTTCATCCAAAGTATATCCCACCGCCAGTTTAGCAGCAATCTTTGCAATTGGAAAACCGGTTGCCTTGGAGGCGAGGGCTGAACTTCTGGACACCCTTGGATTCATTTCAACAATAATGATATCCCCGTTTTCGGGATTGATGGCGAACTGGACATTTGATCCGCCTGTGTCCACTCCGATTTCGCGTATGATGGCAAGGGAAGCGTCTCTTAGCTTCTGGTACTCTTTATCAGACAGGGTCTGGGCAGGTGCCACAGTAATGGAGTCACCTGTATGAACTCCCATGGCATCAATATTTTCAATGGAACAGATGATCACAACATTGTCGGCATGGTCACGCATGACTTCAAGTTCATACTCTTTCCAGCCAAGAACCGATTCTTCCAGCATAACCTGTGTATTGAGACTGGCGTCAAGCCCTGCAGTTGAAAGGTGAATCACCTCTTCCATATTATAGGCAACGCCACCGCCCGTACCACCCAGTGTAAAGCTTGGGCGTACAATAATGGGAAATCCGATGCGGCGGGAAACCTCTTCAACTTCCTGGATATTGGTTGCAAATCCGCTTTTGGGAATTCTCAAACCGATTTTATTCATGGCATTCCTGAATAGTTCCCGGTCTTCAGCTTTATTAATGGCCTCTTCAGACGCCCCGATCATCTCAACATTATATTTTTCAAGGATACCTGCTTGAGCGGCTTCAATCGCTGTGTTCAAAGCCGTCTGACCGCCCAGAGTGGGCAGCAGGGCATCGGGCCTTTCTTTTTCGATCACTTTGGCAACGGTTTCAACGGTAACCGGTTCAATGTAAACCTTATCGGCAGTTTCAGGATCCGTCATGATGGTTGCGGGATTCGAATTGATCAGAATCACCTCGTACCCTTCTTCCTTTAACGCCTTGCATGCCTGGGTGCCGGAGTAGTCAAATTCACAAGCCTGGCTGATAATGATTGGGCCTGCACCGATAATCAGGATTTTCTTTATGTCTTCACGTTTTGGCATCTTCAATCACTTTTGCAAACTGGTTAAAAAGGTAAGCAGCATCATGGGGCCCGGGTGACGCTTCGGGATGGTATTGAACGGCAAAGGCCTTGATGCTGTCATTTTTAAGGCCTTCAAGGGAATCTTCGTTCAGATTAATATGGGTCATTATAGAGTTGTCCTTGCCAATGGTGTTTAAATCCACGGCAAATCCATGGTTCTGGGAGGTGATCTCCACCTTGTTTGTGGCAAGGTTCTTCACCGGCTGGTTCGCTCCTCTGTGACCAAACTTGATTTTCATGGTTTTGCCACCCATGGCAATGCCTAAAAGCTGCATGCCAAGGCAGATTCCAAATATGGGAACGCTTCCCAGCAATTCTTTTATGGTATCCACAGCATAGGTTACAGGCTCAGGATCTCCGGGTCCATTTGACAGGAAAATACCCTCCGGTTGCAGATTCAAAATGGTCTTTGCGTCTGTTTTGGCTGGAACCACAAGGACTTCACATCCAGCGGTTTCAAGGCAGCGTACAATATTGTACTTAATGCCGAAATCAAGCGCCACAACAGAATGTTTTTTTCCTTTATGTCGCCAGATCAACGGGTCGGAAAGTTTTTGGCTGTCAATATACTCGGGTTGATTGTATTTCCAGAAATAGGGTTTTTTTGTGGTGACTTCACCCACAAGATCGCTACCCTGCATTGAGAGCACTCTTTTTGCCTTTTTCACAAGAACGGCAGGATCAAGCTCTTTTGTGGAAATGACAGCCCGCATTGCCCCGCAATTTCTTATATGACGGGTCAAGGCACGTGTATCCAGATCTTCAATGCCGATCACATGGCTTTTTATCAGATAATCTGCCAAGGTTCCCTTGGATCTGAAATTGCTGGGAAATTGCTGGTATTCTTTTACAATAAATGCTGCTACCTGAATTCTGTTTGACTCAATGTCCTCGGGACAAACACCATAATTACCAATTAAGGGATAGGTCATGGTAACCATCTGCCCAAAATAAGAGGGATCGGTCAAAACTTCCTGATACCCGGTCATGCTGGTATTGAAAACCACCTCTCCTGCGGCTTCACCAGTCCCGGTAAAACTTCTACAGGGGAAAATCCGACCGTCTTCAAGGGCCAATAATGCTTTCATAGCTCTTACACCTGTTTACCATTGTATTAATATAAATTATCCGTATAAGTAATTCGGATAATGGCATCCTTCCTTCACAAATCGAACCTGTTTAGTTAGCACATTTGGTGTGATTTTGGCAAGTTTGTTCTTTTTTTAAAACAGCAATTATCGGAGACTGTTTTTTTTAAGTGGTGGTAAGGGGTCCAGCTAATAATTAAATGTTTTTTTTGCATACAACATAATTGATCATTCATTTTGTCTAATAATGGCAATGCGCAGCTTTGCCTGCAAGCAATTACGCAAAAAACCAGAGGTTTTGGCAAAACATGTAATATTTAGACTGATTTTGAATATTATTTCATATAATATTTGAGTTGGAAATAAAATTTTTTAAGAAATTATGAAAATAAGGTTTGACAGATCATTTTTTTTCATGCATTATGCGTCGATCTTCACGAGAGGCGGATTGAGAGTCCTCGGGGAGATTTTTTTTGATCTTTGAAAATTAGTCAGTGAGAAATGTAGAGCGGGTTCGAAACAAAGGCCGCAGATTGATACGCTCAATTTACGGTTGAACCTTAAAAAAAGTTTAA
>JAKIUJ010000182.1 GCA_021647625.1 Desulfobacula sp. | reverse complement strand
GTTTTTATCAATCGTAATGGCATTTGCCGTGGGCATTGCAGGCCGCAGATCATCCTGGATCGGATCTTTTATCAAGGTGACTGCCTTTAATATTCAGGCTTATCCAATTGTGGCACTGGCCCCGATTATTTTTATTCTTCTAGGTGACGGGTTTATATCTCGATTGTTGATTGCATCCATGATCTGTTATTTCCCCCTGCTCCTGTCGGTTCTGGGTATCATGGCAACACCGGTACCGGATATTGAACATTTTTATATTATCACAGGCAGGATGCGCTGGCAGCTGGAAGTTAAAATCAGGGCGTTTGAGAATTTGAGCAAGTTGACTACGGTTATTGCCGGAAGCGCGACCCTTGCCATGGCAGGCACCATTGTTGCTGAGTTCATTTCTGCCAATGCCGGAATCGGTTACAGCATTCGGATTGCTTTGTATCAAAGCGATATGGCAAAAATTTTAATCGCATTGTTTTTGATCGGTATTATTATTTCTGTGTATCAGGGTTTTCTGGAAACACTGGGAGAACAGATAAAACATAAATGGTCCATCTTGAATAATAAATAAACAAATGGTGAACAAAGGAGGAACATCATGAAAAAGTATTTTTTTCTATTTGCTGTCATAAGTATGGTTGCAGCTGTTTCAATACCTGTTTCAGCCAAAACAATTGAATTGAATTATCGGCTCAAATGGAAATTTAACACCAGTGTTGCCGGTGATATATATGCAGATGCAAGCGGGGGTTTTAAGCGCAACGGCCTGGAGGTTAATGTAAAAGCTGGCGGTGTAGGCATTAATGCCATCAGAGAACTGGAGCTTGGACGGGCACAGTTTGGCGTTGCCTCTGCCGACCAGGTTATTCTGGCACTTGAAAAAGGGGCGAAAATTGTTGTCATTGCCCAGTTGTTCCAGGCCAATCCCATGCAATGGATATACAGGGCAGACCAGCCTGAGATAAAAACATTGGATGATCTAAGGGGCCGGCGTATCGGTATCACTTTCGGGGGCAATGATGAAGCCATCATGATGACGATTTTTGCCAAAGGTAATTTAACCAAAAAAGATGTTACCATTATCAGTGTGCAGGGCAATGCCCTGCCCTTTTTTAAAAGAGATGCAGATGTATGGCCGGTGTATCGAAATTCCCAGGGGGTGGGGTATGAGGCCAAACTTTTCAAAGAAGGAGAAAAGGTAAGGTTTTTCAACCCGAAAGATTTCGGGGTCAATTTTGTTGCCAACTCTGTCGTAACCTCCCAGACTATGATTGAAAAATCCCCTCAACTGGTTGACTCTTTTTTAAAAGCATTGTTGACATCCTGGGAAGCATCCATGGACCCTGCCAATGAAACAAATGTTCTTGAAGCAATTAAAAAACTGGACGGGGGGATAAACGATGATATCCGCAAAAAACAGCTTGCAGCAACAAGAAAACTGATCAAACCCGTTCCGGAAATTAAGATAGGCACAATTGATGTGGCTGCCTGGGAGCAGACCGAGGCAATTTTGATCAAACAAGGACAGATTAAAAAACGGGTGGATGTGACAAAACGCCTGATTCAGATACCGTAAAAAAAACCTATGAGTGTCTGTAAAATAAGCGATAAAATTCTATGCAGGATCTACATACGTTTACTCGTGGTTTGGGTATGAAACCTTAAAATCAATAAAATACCAGAGGCGGTCAGGCTGACTAAGAGACCGTACCAGATACCGGTTATGCCCATATTAAAGGTGAATGCCAGCAAATATCCCGAAGGTAAACCAATGATCCAGTAAGCAGCAAGCGTAATCAGGGTCGGGATTTTCATGTCTGTCATACCGCGCAAAATCCCCAGGCCAACAGCTTGAGTGCCATCTGAAATCTGGAAGAAAGCCACAATAACAAGAAGGGCGGCACTGATTTCAATTACTTCTTTTTCATTGATATAAAGCAAGGGTAAATAGTTCCTGAACAGGATAAAAACCAACCCGGCAGCCGCCATGAAGCAACCGCACAGCAAAGTTGCACCAAACCCTGCGCGGCGCATGGCAGGGATATCTTTTCTTCCCATGGCACGGCTCACCCGGATGGTGGCTGCTGCAGAAATCCCCAGGGCCACCATAAAGGAGATAGAAGCAAGATTTAAGGCAATCTGGTGGGCGGCAAGGGCAACAGTTCCCATCCATCCTGCCATGATGGAGGCAGCGGTAAAGGCGCTGACTTCAAAAAAGTATTGGAACCCAGCCGGTATTCCAACAGACAATAGTCTTTTTATCATGGGAAAATCGATTTTTCTATAGTTCAGAGTTGGATCAAAGCGTTTCATTTTAGGGGATCGAACAATAACAGCCATAAGTGCAATTGCCATAAATGTTCTGGAACTGACGGTCGCAATCCCTGCCCCTGTAACACCCAGCGTCGGCATACCAAGGTTACCATAAATAAACAGCCAGTTTGTCAGTATATTAATCAGATTTGCTAAAAGGGTAATGATCATTGCCGGTTTTAAAAAACTGACCCCTTCTGCAAACTGGCGATAAGTTTGAAACAACATCATGGGAAACAAAGACAGACCCAGTACTTTCATATACAAAGCAGCAGGCTCGATGATTTCCGTGGGCTGGTTCATGAACTGGATCAATTCAGCAAGGATATAGGTGAGGATAAAAAACAAAAGCGCACAGGCCATATTAACTATCAGGCCCTGGCGCAACACTACTCCGCATTCTTTATCATTACCGGTGCTATAGGCCATGGCAGTCAGGGGGGTAACAGCAATGGTGACACCAAACCCCACAACCATAACAAGCATGAACAAGGCATTGGCAATGGATGCGGCAGCAAGAGCCTGGGCACCGATTTTACCCACCATGATATTGTCCACAACAGACATGAGCATCTGCCCTAACTGTCCTATAGTAATGGGAATTGATAACAGAATGAGTTTATTTGTTTCTTTTTTAAACATTTTATATGAAATAATATTCAAAATCAGTCTAATTGTTAGAGATATCCTAAAGGGCTGCATTCTGCCCGAATAAAGATCACAAAGCAATAAATAATTACGCCATTCTTTTTTAATGGTCTCTTTATCGAGGCTCTTATTTAATTCCCGTTACTATTAACATCGCAAAAATTCGGGTGGCACAAACGATTGATTTTCATTATACTGCATCCGTAATTTATAAAGTGGATATGGAGAAAGGACGGGCCCGCAAAAAAGCCTTGATTGACAGGGAAGCCGCAAAACGGAGCAAATAATGACTTTTTTAAAAGATGGAAAAAATCTGATATCAATTCTTGAACAATACCATAAACAAAGTATTGAAAAAATGGTGCCGGTGCTTCGGCAGCGTACCATCAGCGATCTTCATGAAAAATTTGGTCTTGCGAATCATATAAAAAATGGTGATCTGTCCGGAGATATGCTTGATGGTTTTATAAAAACATACCTTGAGAACACCACAAAACTGTACCATCCTGGATACATGGCCCATCAGGTCGGTGCCCCCCATTCAACAGGCGCTCTGGGATCTTTGATCGATGGATTTACAAACAATGCCATGGCCATCTATGAAATGGGACCAGGCGCGGCTGCCATAGAGTTTTTCATGGTCAACTATCTGTTGGAAAAAATCGGTTGGGAGCCCATGCCTACCCAGATAGAAGAACGATTGATCTATCCCCATGGTGCGGGTGTATTGACCCACGGGGGTTCCCTTGCCAACATGACCGCACTATTGGCCGCACGAAATCATCTTGATAAAAATGTCCGGGAAAAAGGCAATCCAGGGGATCTTGTCATACTTGCACCGGATTCCTGTCACTATTCCATTTTAAAGGCTGCGGGCATGATCGGTATCGGGGAAGACAATTTGATTGCTCTTGAAACAGATAATAATGGCCGTGTAAAAGTATCAAAGATGGGCCTTGCCGTTATCAAGGCAACTCGTGCAAACAAAAGAATCGTGGCATTAGTTGCCAATGCATGTTCAACCGGAACAGGACTATATGACCCCATTGATGAAATCGCCGATTTCTGTAAAGAACACAATATCTGGTTTCATGTTGACGGTGCCCATGGCGCAAGCGCTCTTTTCTCAAGCACCCATAAATCAAGACTTAAGGGGTTAATAAAAGCAGACTCCATGATCATTGATGCGCACAAGATGCTTCGGACACCAACCGTTTGTGCATCTTTGCTGGTCAAGGATGCAGCAACCCTTGACCACACATTTGAGCATACTGCAAGCTATCTTTTCCATGAGAAAAAGCAGCCCGGATTTGATTTTATCGGCCAGGCCATTGAATGCACCAAAGCAGGTCTTGGACTCAAATTTTTTATGACCCTTGCCGCTCTCGGCGAAACAAATATTCAGGACTACATTGATACAACATTTCGTGTGGCGTTAAGGGCATATGACTATATTCGCAGCCAACCGGATTTTTGTGTTCCCTGTAAACCTGAAAGCAATATTCTTTGTTTCAGGATCAACGCCTGTGATGAAGACCAGATCGCCATCCGGGACCGATTGATCGAAGCCGGACGTTTTTATATCTCTTCCACCGAGCTTGCAGGTGTTCGATATCTTAGAATTGTTGTTATCAGCCCGAAAACCAGCCTTGGGGATATCAAGCAACTCATCGCAACCATTCGCGAGATCCAGGCAGATCGCGTGTCTGGTACTTGATATTGATATTGTGAAGTTGAAATCTTCCTGTTTTTTTAAACACTCGGGTAAATATTTTTTGACGGGTTTAGTTTTGTGATGTATAGTTATGGGCATATTGAAACTTAATTTCTAATTTCTCATTTGGACGCGAATTCAGTAATTTTTTTAGAAATCATTATTTTGCGCAACCTTAAAATCAGGCACTAACGGCAATGCGCAGCTTTGCCTCCTCGACCAAAGGGAATGCGCACAACAATAAAACAAAAGGAGCAGCCATGAAAGATCAGTCTTCCCATGTATTTCTTCAGCGGGCAAGGGTGATGAGTACTGTCCGGAAAATCGCTTTTATCTGTTTTATTATCGCATTTTTTTATTCTTTGGCTGCTGTTATTTATTCAACCAAAGTGATTTACAAGGTCAAACTCAACTACGCCGTGATCCTTGAACAATTCGGAGGCCAACGTCAGGCCGTAACCGATGTGGGCTGGCATTTCAGACTGCCCTTTTTTACCAAGCTTGAAAAAGAGGTCCCCCTCATGAACCAGACAATGTATCTTGGCGGTACACCTGCGCCTAAAAAAATCATTTCAAAAGAGAATATTGCCCTGTGGACCTCGGCCATGATGACCTTTAAAATAAAAGATTTAAGGGTCTGGGGTATAGAAAACCTTTTACCTGAAACCTTGCTGCAAGGCGATTTTGACGGTATTTCAAAAGATACCCTCCAGGCCCAGGAAGTCAACAAGCTGATCAGTGAACGCGAAAAAATAAAGGAAATTATATTTCAGGCATTGAAAAATCGGCCCATTAATAAAGACGGCCCCACCATTGAAAGCAAATACGGCATTGAAGTGGTAAGTCTTGTTTTAAATGAAACCCGATTCGGTGATAGACTTGTGGAAGCAACAGAAGAAAAAAAAAGACGGCAACTTATCGCAGAAGCGGAAAATTACGCAGCTGACCAGGAGGCAGATCGGATTAAAAAGCTTTATAAGGCTTACCTTGAAGGAATTAGTGCCCTGCATCACGCGCTCGGCGGATCTGATAATGAGAGTGTAAGTCCTGCCCTTTTTGAATTTTTATCCCAGCAAAAATGGGCCACAGCTTACGAGAAGAATCAGTCCGATCAAAAGACCTTTGTCCTTCACGGATCAGGGAGACCTCCTTCATTGACCCTGCCCGCCAGATTGATGGAAAAAACCGTTACACCGCCAAATGGCAAACCGATAAAACAACCTTCGGTCAGAATACAATAATGACAAAAATTTTGCAGTTCTCATTCTAAGCCTTAGGAGACGGGTATGGCCAGAAGAACAACAAAAGAAAAAACATTTATAAGACTGCCCGAAGAATCCATTAAAAAACTGGAAGATCTTGTTTCCGGATGGACCTATGATACCAAAGCCTTTGTCAGATCCAGATTAAACCAGTATAATCCGTCTCATCGGTTAGTGTTCTTTATTAAGGAAACATTTTTCCTGTTTTTTTTTATGAAACGAAAAAAAAGACAGATGAATGTCCTTAACAACCCTGAAATCCTAAGGGACTGGAAAAAAAGATTTTTATATTCAGGAGAAATCAATCCGGGTGCATCCTGGAATGCCATCATTGAAAAAGAACTCACAAAGCCCGAGTATCATTATCTTATCGCGGTACTGGACAAAGAACTCAAAGACCTTCATGTGCCCTATGAGCTTGAAAAAACCTTTGATAAAATATACCGGGCACATATTCGAAAAGAGCATATAGAAGATCCTGATGTGCCTAAAGCTCCAATTGTATTAATCGAAGGCACTTCGGGCAGCGGAAAAAGCGCAACCGTCAGAGAAGCTCTTGAAAAAGTGATCTTTCGAAATGAAGTGATCCCGACGGTGGACTGGGCTGAGAAAAAAGAAGAAATCCTCGCAAACCACAGCCTCTTTACCAGTCTTGAAGATGTTGATCCTGAATTTGCAATGAAAATTGCATCCAAAAAACGGCGCGCCTTTTATCATCGACTGGCCCGGATTCCCATACTGAGATTTTTTTTAAAAAAACGAATCATGGAAAATTTAAAATATTTTGAAGAAAAAGGAATGACGGTTGATTCGTCGATTATTACGCCCAATGATTATCAAACCGCTTTATCCGGAGAACCCGGCAACTATCTGAAACGAGCCATGGGTAACCCAAAACTGAGTACCATTCGTCACCTTGAAGAAGCGCATTCGGCTTTTGGAAAATCCGAAGGCAGTCTTGGCGGCGGCGGGGCTGAAAAACAGCAGCGCACCCTGATTGATACCTCCAATATTGTCCTGGATGAGATCATCGATGGCAGAAGGGATTGCTTTTTAATCGCCACCAGCGACCAGGCCCACAGGTTTGATTCAGCGATCTACCGCAGGTTTGTGGAAAAAGGATGTATCATTGATATATCGCGCTATTGGATGAACGCTGAAAACTTAAAAAAAATCATTTACCTTGAAATTAACCGGCACCAGATCCCGTCTAAATATAACGAAGATTCAAAGACGCTTGATGATGCAGCCAAGAGGATTTATGCCATATTTAAAGAACGCAGTTTGAAAATAAGCCCTGCTTATGTCCGAAAACTGATCGAATCCATTATTAACATCCGGGGAGATTTCATCCCGGATTTCCTGGACCACAGCATCCTGATCAGAAGTGCATTTGAACTGGTTGCTAAAAATGTTTATGGTGAGTTGTACTCCAAAGTCGTTGACAGAATGGATCGAAATGTTCAATGGGATGAGTATGTCGGTGATATAAAAGACAAGTTCTCGGAAATGGCCAACAATTGTTTCAGTTATGGGGTCAGTGAAGACAAAGGTGTTGTATTGACAGGCCCTCCCGGGTCCGGGAAAACATTTCTGGTCAGGACCTGGTTGTCTTCAAACTTGCGGGTCCATGATATCGCCACAAGCCCGTCCGCGCTTCAGGACCCTTCAAGCCCTGTCCACGGTGCGGTTGCCAATCTTGAAAAAGTGTATGATATTGCCAAGATGATCGCCCCGACTGTCATCTTCTTTGATGAAGGCGATGCCCTTGCTCCCCGGCGAAGTGCCACCGGAGGTCAGCCATCGGACGCGTTGACCAATAAATTTTTAAATATCATTGATGGTGAAATTCCATTAAACAAGGTCTTTACGGCTTTAACCACAAATCGGCTGGATATCCTTGATCCTGCCTTGATTCGTTCAAAACGTTTAAAGACCCTTGAAATCTCCGGACACATGCGGCAAAAAGATATTTTTGATATTATTAAGAAACATTTTGAGAATACCCCCCACCCCCGTGAATTTGAAATCGAAAAAATTATTGAAACAGCCCAGGGCATCTGCAGTACGCCCGCTGACTATACCTCCTTTACAGAAAAAGCCATTGCACTTTGCAGTACTGAATATCAGGTATTGCAGAAGCTTCGGCAGCTCAAAGAATCCACCCGCCCGGAAAAATGTGATTTTATTAAACTTAATTTTAAAACCATCATTGGTATTTTAGATTCGGTGAAGGCACCCCCATTAATCAAGTGAAAAATTAAAAATGATCTGAAAAATTTTGTCGACCATTATGATCAGATTCTGGATAATGTGTCTGACATCACTTCAGAGGAAAAATACCCCCTGGTGAAAGCCCATCTGGAATCAGCCAGACGGGAGATATCCCAAAGCCCTGTGAGAAAAGGATCTATTCAGCTGAATGAATTTTTAGAAACCGAACTGAGCAAAGAACCCCAGGTTGGCTTTATTATTGGTGTTGGTGCCACCGATACAACAGGTATGCTACTGCCCATTGCCACAAGCCTTACCGGAAGAGTTGAAAACCAACCCATCATTGTTACAGGTGCAGTA
>JAKIUJ010000181.1 GCA_021647625.1 Desulfobacula sp. | reverse complement strand
GTAACCGTAAGTGGCGGTGTTGCAGGTTTCCCCGTGGATGCGGATAAAGCAAAGAACCTGTTGCGCCTGGCAGACAGCGCACTCTACAGAGCCAAGGGGGCCGGGAAAGATAGCGTTTTGTTTTTTAAAAAGGATAAACGGCGTTTTTTGAGGATTAAATTTAACCGGGCAATAAAGGTGAGACAACTGGGTTTCAGCCATACTCCAACGCAGACAGGTACCAGCAAGGATATTGCAATTGGCGGGATACTTTTTGAAAATAAAGAGCCACTGGATATCGGGACCAGGGTACAGGTCAGCATCCCGATCTTCGAGGATTCTGCACCGCTTCTTCTTATCGGTACCATCGTCAGGGTTGAAGTACTTGAAGAGGACCGTTATGATATCGGTATGATATTGTCCTTCAAGGAAATGGAAAAAACAGCCAAAGATGAAATATCAAAATTTTTAATCCGGAAATTAAAGCCTTCGCTTTGAGGGAGAATGAAGCCGGATTCGCCTTTGAGCTGGCGGAAAAACTTCAATGTCCGGTCATTCTCGTCAGTGATCTTGATCTTGGCATGAACGATCATGTCTGCCTGCCCATGTCATGGGATGGCAGCCGCAAATATGATCGGGGAAAGGTTCTTGATAAGGACTGGTTGGAATCAATGGGACAAGAATGGGGCCGGTATCTTGACAAAGAAGGCATCTGCTACAGAACATACCCGGGTGCGCATCCGGAACCAGGGGCCTTTTTTCCCTGATCTTTGGGCCATACGATCTGATCTTAAAACATCATCAAAGGATTCAATAATACACGGTTAAAATCGGAATAGTTTTTGAAAAGATGAAATCATCTCATCCTGGAAGGAAGCCAGAGGGCAAGATCCGGCCAGACAAATACAAGGATCACACCAAAAATCAATATAAGAACAAATGGGATTACACTTTTAATAATTAATGAAAGAGGCTCGTTCAATATACCTTTGACAGTGAAAATATTCAGCCCAACCGGTGGTGTTAACAGGGCAGTTTCTATCAACATCATTAAGATGACTCCAAAAACCACTGTATCCACGCCAAGAGCCGGCAACATGGGCGCTATAACCGGCACTGTCAATACAGTTATTGAACCGCCGTCCAGAAACATGCCAAGAATCAGAATAAAAAGAACAATACAAATCAAGACCGCGTATGTGGGCAGGCCGGAATTTATTATGGCCTGTGTAAGATTCGATGGTACCTGTAACAAAGTGATTACATTGGACATAATAAGAGCGCCCATCATGATCATCAAAATCATTGTGGAAAGAACACTTGAATCAATAATACACTGGATGAGCCCTTTAAAATTGATTTTTTTGAAAATCAGGGAGCAAAAAAGACTGTAAAGAACCAGTATGGCTCCAGCTTCGGTGGGTGTTGCCAGTCCTGTATAAATACTTCCCAGGACAAAAACAGGCCCTAAAAGAATTATCACGGATTTGCGTAAAGAAATGATGCGGTCTTTCCAGGAGTAGGATACAGGTTCATACCTGCCTGTAATCTTGCAGTACAAAATTACATAAGCGCTGAACATGCAGACAAGTATGGCCCCCGGTATGACCCCGGCCAGAAATAGTTCGCCAACAGAGGTATCAGTTAGAAATCCGTAAACAATGAATCCTATGCTGGGGGGAATAATCAGGCCCAGACTGGACCCTGTGACAGTCCCAATGGCCAGGGTTTTATCATATCCCCTGGCCAGCAGCGGCTGCATTGCAACAAGGGTTACAATGGCAGTTACAGCAGTGCTTGAGCCGATCATTGCCGCAAGAATGCCGCCAGTGATACAGGTAGCAACCCCCAGGCCTCCAGGCATCCAGCCAAGCCATCTGCTGCTCAGCTCATACATTTCCTCACCCAGACCGCTTCGGGATAGAATGATCCCGCCCAGAGTGAAAAGCGGTATGGCAAGGAGTAGAAAATTTGTGCCTGTATGTTCAGCCACAATGGGCAGAGTGTTCAGTCCTGCCGGTCCTCCATGAAAAAACACAAGTCCAATAAGTCCCACTGACCCCAGGGCAAAAGATATGGGCGCTCCCCAGAATAATAAAATAAGAGCAAAGGCTAGTATCCCAAAAGGCTGGCTTATAAAAAAAACAAGAATACCGGCCGTTATACTGATAAGAAACAATATCATTGCCGTGGCCGGTCTGAGACCGGATAACTTTTCCGATTGCATCTTCAGTTCATGCAGGCACCTGGTGCGCAAATGGATATTGCGCAGAATCTGAAAAAGGCAGAGGATCATACCGGACGGGATGCTTAGCAAAAGCATCCATATAGGGTAGCGTACCAGTCCCTCACTCATGGAACCAAAATCCAGCGCCTCTGTAAACGCTGTATAACCAAAATATCCCATGGATAATATATAAAGAAAGCTTAAAATATCTGTGGCAATGCCCAGACTCTGGCGGGTATCATCAGGTAGGCGTGAAACAAAGACATCACAGGCAACATGTTTATCCACCTTTATTCCGTATGGCGTGGATAGAAAAATAAACCACATGAAAATAAAAATGGAAACAGACATAACCCAGGAAGTCGGGCTGTCTAAAAAATGGCGGGCAAAGGCTTCAAATGACATAAACAGAGCAACCGCCATCATGAGGCAGCCCGCCAGAAGCACAGCAAACCATGACGTCTGGTCGACAAGACGGCCTATACGATGCGCGAAATTATGGTCGGACTGAATCATAGTTCACCTGTAAAAAAAAGAATTTACTTTTTGACATATAATTAAAAATTATCTGGATTTTTCCAATAATCCCCATAGTACCTCAAAACTATCTTTCAACTGTTTTTTTGCAAAGTTTTTCATGGCTGGCTTGACAGTATTGATCAATAATGTTTTTTCAACCGGGCTCATATCAAACAGGGCTTTGGCTTCATTTTTTAAAAATGCCATGTCCTCTTTTGTTTCTTTTTGCGCAAAATCACGGGTCCATTGTTCCAGTTCTTTAGCACTTTGCCTGAATATTTTTTGATCATCCAGAGAAAGTTTAGCCCATGCTTTATTATTGATTACCAGCCACATGCTCAAATACGGCAGGGTAGGGTCAACAGTTAAATATGGTGCTACTTCATAAAGTTTGCTTCGCCTAAAGCGGGAAACCCCTGATGTGGCACCCTGAATGGTACCCCGTTGTAAAGCTGTGTAGATTTCTTTTGAACTCAAACCGACAGGAACCGCACCCAGTGCTTTATACATTGTTGCCTGGGCAGTACCAGAGGTTCGCATTTTCAGTCCCTTAAAATCTGTTATTTTTTCAATCAGTTTATCTGTTCGGCCAATTAACCCTGTGCCAAATGTCAGTGGTGCAAGAAGTTTGCTGCTGAAAAATTTTTCAAATTCATTTGATGCAATCTTTCTTGTTTCAGGGTTATCCAGAAAACGGAAATAGTGAGAATTTCCATTCCAGCATCCCTGGGCCCCAAAAGAGCCGATAAATTCCAGCACAGGTGAGCGCCTGCCCACAAGTGCCACATGTAAAATTCCAATGTCAACCTGATCTTTTGAGATTGCAGGCATTATGGTCTTGGCATTATACAACGACCCTGCTCCATAGTGCTTTATCATAATCCTGCCATTTGTTTTTTTAGCAATGGTGTCAACAAATTTTTTGGAAGTGATTTCCAGATTGCTGTTTGGTGGTGTAGTTGTGGCAAATGTTAATGTCAGTTTTCCGGCAGAGGCTTCTTTTGCAGGCAGGACGGTCATTATGATCATGGCCAGCCCCAAAATTAAAACTGCAGGCAAGGGTGTAAATTTTTTCATTGTTCTCCTCCTTAGTTAAAGTTTACTCGATATAATAACTATTCTCCAATCGGCGGAGGTCTCCCAGGCCGATCAATCGGCTGAACTGTTCAAAATCAAGCATGTTTTCAAGATAATCCTTACTGTTTCCGGTCGTTTTTATAGTTTCCATCAAACCTCTTATGGCTTTTGCGATTGCATAAGTTGCAGCTACCGGAAATACCACAGAGCTATAGCCTATCTTTTGAAGTTCATCAGCACTTAAAAGGGGAGATTTTCCTCCTTCGATATTGTTGGCCAGGGTAGGGCATACTACCTGGGAAGTGATAATTTTCATCTGGGCAATTGTAGTTGGCGCTTCGATAAAAATAAGATCCGCACCTGCCTGATGATACAGGTTTCCCCTTTCAACGGCATCTTCTATGCCGTTAACGGCAAGGGAATCCGTTCGGGCCATGATCACAAAATCTTCATCTGTACGCGCATCTACGGCTGCCTTCACTTTGGCAACCATTTCGGCTGCCTTTATCACTTCTTTGCCCTCCATATGCCCGCAGCGCTTTGGAAATACCTGGTCTTCCAGGAACATTCCGGCAGCGCCGGTGCTCTCTATTTCCTTTACTGTTCGCCGCACATTCAGTATTCCTCCAAACCCTGTATCCCCGTCTACAAAAAGTGGCAGATCGACATTGGCGGCCACACGGCGATAGTTGTCAACCATTTCCGTCATAGTCAGCAAAGAGACATCGGGTTGGCCCAGCAGTGCCGCACTGGCAGAATAACCGCCCATGGTCATGGCTTTAAACCCGGTCTCTTTGATTATACGTGCACAAAGGACATCATGAGCACCGGGCATAATTAAAATTTCATCGTCTAATATATATTTTTTAAGCAATGAGGTTTTTTTCATATTTATCTGCCTTATATTTGCTGATAGAAAATATTTAAATTTAGGCTCTGCCTGCAGGGTTGCAAAAAATCACAAAAACTTTTGCAGGTTCCTTTCCAATGCTTCGTGACATGTGGGGCCGATCTGAATCAAAATAGACAATATCCCCTGTATTTAAAATATATGTTTGAGCATCATAGTAAAATTGATGCCTGCCCGACAGGGTATAGGCAATTTCCTGACCGCTGTGAATAAGCGGTTTTTCCGGGTATTTATGACATACAGTGACAATATATGGATCCATCAAACGATCAGGGCGACCGAAATTAAAAGAGTTGTAAATTGAACCCATGGCTGCTTCAGCATGGGTTATGGCCTGTTGCTGGTCTGATCTTACAATTGACAGTTTACTGGATTTTGCGGCCTGGGGTTCTCCGCTGATAAGCTCTATCACACTTATTTCCAAGCCATATGCTATCTTGGTTAATGTACCGATTGGCGGATTTTTTTCATTGTTCTCTATCTGGGATAAATATCCTTTGGAAAGTCCTGTAAGTTTGGCCAGCTGTTCAAGAGTCAAGCCTTTTTCAAGTCTTTTTTTTCTAATATGGCTTGCAATTGCAAGTTCAAGATCGTTGATCTTTTGGGTTGAATTCTTCATGAAGATATGTTTGCCAAAAGAAAAGTTATTTGTCAATAAGTTTTTTAACAGCAAACTTATTAAAAACACTAAAGTGCCATGTTGAAAAGATTTTCCTTTAGAGCTGACATTCCACCCCCAATGAGTAAATTATGGAGTGTTTTTTTTAGGAAGCATGTAAGTATAATGTTGGCCTACTAATACCAAAATGTTTGGCCACATAGGATTAACCTTTTTGAGTTTTGGATACTCGAAAAACTATAGCATTATACGCCTGGAATACAGTGCTGACTTCGTCATGCTGGAAGTGTTTTAAAATAATTGTAGATTTTTTCAAGCTTGGGCTTTTGTTTCTTTTTTGATTTTTCAACGCTGCCAAATTCGAAAAATTTTACTTTTTTAATACCAACGTAACCAAAGAGCGCTTTTTTCATTAGCGCCTTATGCGCATTATTTAAAAAAAATAATGGGTAGTTTTTTGGACCCTTCATGGTTGAAATACAGATCACAGATTTTCCTTTAAGCAGTCCTTCATGGGAATATGCGCCTTTGTTTCTATATGCAAAATTTGTTGAAAACAGTTGATCAATATATCCAAGTAACATGGCAGGGGGCCTTCCCCACCATATTGGATAGATGAAGACCATCTTATCTGCCCAAAGGATTTGCTCTCTATAAGCTGAAAACTCCGGATCACTGTGCATATCACAACGTTTTTTGTTCGTATCAAAAAAAAGAATCGGATCAAACTTTTCTTTGTATAAATCAAGCACTTTGACTTCACTACTTATGCTTTCATTGTTTGCTATGCCTTTGAGGGTGTGCTCCAGGAAAGCATAGTTTAAGCTTTGATGATTTGGGTGCGTATAGATAATTAGTGTGTTCATGTAATCTCCTTTATGTTATCATTTGATAAGTAAAATAGTACAAAAATATATACTTGTCAAATGATACTTATCAAATGATACTTAATCGGGCATTGTGACAGATGAAATAGGAGTAGACAGCCATGAATAAAAATATATTTTTTCAGGCCATTATAAGCTTTATTGGGAATGTGCATGCTAATACTCATTCCCTGATGAAAGATGCCCGCTCTAATGAAATCACTCCCCAACAGCACTCTATATTGGAGTATGTTTTTTTTAGTAAGGCTGTGACAACAAGTCAGGTGGCCGATTGTTTAAATATTTCGTTACCCAATGCCAGCAGGGAGCTTAAAAAACTTTCCAGGTTGAAACTTATTGTAAAAGAAATCGATGAAAAAGACAGGCGAAAATCCACAATAAGCTTATCTGAACAGGGAAAAAATCTTATGCTGCACACGTTTGAGAGGATACAGAAAAATTTCTGGGAACAGGCCGGGCCGTTATCTGAGGATGAGATGCAATTAATCACATCATCGATGAAGGTTCTTGAAACAAAGGTATTTTTTTAATATTGACGCTACCCCTTTGAGGTGGCCGATATCAAGGGTCGGGTCATTGAATATAAACTATGTCTGAGACTCTGGTACTGCCCAAAACAAGGAAAGCTGAATCATGGAATTTGATCTGACAATACAAACATACATCCTTTTATTTTTTACCGGTTTATGCTCCGGGTTTGTGGATTCCATTGCCGGTGGTGGCGGATTGATTGCTTTACCCGTTCTTTTTTCAATTGGCCTGCCACCTGAAATCGCTTTGGGTACAAACAAACTTCAAGGCAGTTTTGGTACGCTTTCAGCCTCCTATAATTACATCAAAAAAGGGATCGTTAAAATTGACGAAAGCCTGCTCGGGGTGTTCTTTACGCTTGTTGGGGCAATCCTTGGAGCCTGGACAATCCAACAGATGGATGCTGGGTTTATTCAATATATCGTGCCGGTATTGTTGATATTTGTTTTTGGCTATACTCTTTTTTCAAAAAATCTTGGGATTATGATAGCAAAGCCCAAAATATCACAACATTTATTTTTTATATTGTTTGGTTTAGGATTGGGCTTTTATGATGGTTTTTTTGGTCCGGGAACCGGATCTTTTTGGACGGCAGCTTTATTGATTTTTTTGGGTTTGGAAATGAAAAAGGCCTCCGGCATTACACGGTTGATGAATTTCACAAGCAACATTGTGGCGTTATCAATATTTGTCATTGCCGGCAATGTACTCTATTCGGCGGGGTTTTGTATGGCTGTCGGTCAGGTCATCGGAGCCCGTGCGGGTTCAAGTCTTGCTATAAGAAAAGGGGTGAAATTTATTCGTCCTATATTTTTAACTATTGTATTGTTGACCATTGTCAGGTTGGCCTGTAAGACCTACTTTGTTTAGTTCTAAGGAGTTTTTAATGAAAATTAAAAAATTACATACCATTGGATTCTTTGATGTTGATTGTCGTTTTAATATGATGATCCAAACTATAGGCCGGCTTTTTCAGGACATGGCAACCACCCATTCGGCAAAGGTTGGGGTTGGATATCATGTGTTGAGCAGACGTGGTGTTGTGTGGTTTTTACACCGTTTGCAAATTGAAGTCGTATCCTATCCAAAACTGGGTGATGAGATCCTGATTTTGACCTGGTCAAGGGGTTTCAAAGGGTTTAAGGGGTTTCGGGAGTACGTTATTCAATCGCCAAATGGCGATGTGCTGGTCAAAGGTTCCAGTGTCTGGCTGTTTTATAATTTAAACCGGAAACGGATTTCAAAAGTACCCAGAGAAATTTCTGATTGCTATGAGTTTGAGACTCAAAAACAGTTTAATACAGAGATAGACGATTGGAAAAGCTGTGGCAAAATTGAACCGCAACAGCAAATTGGAATATCCTTAAGGTATTCTGATTTCGATATTAACGGGCATGTAAACAACACAATATATCTTGGTTTTTTAGAAAGTCTGTATCATGATATATTAGGCCGGAAAGCAAATTCAATAAAAACTGTTAAAATTAAGTTTTGTCGTGAAATCGATTATGGCAAAAAACAGATCGATGTGGGCTGGCAAAAATCAGGTGATCGGTTTTTATGCAATATATATGATGATTCAATCCTATTTGCAGAGGGTGAAATAATCTTGGCAGATTAAGCGGTAGTATATGTCACTTTTGTGCACATCGTATGGGCGATTTGCTTGAATTTAATTACTTGCGAATTATGTGGTATTTTGTTACCTGGAAAGGGTTTACAATTAAAAAACCATAAAAATAACGAGTACTCCTGTGAATTTTGTGCATAGAAGGCTTTTTTTTGTTTTGTTACTCTTATGTGTGATCACAATTCCGGTCATGGCTGACGATCGTCTA
>JAKIUJ010000180.1 GCA_021647625.1 Desulfobacula sp. | reverse complement strand
TGAGAAAACAATAAAATCCGAGCAGAATGAAAATGAAAAGGCATTGGAAAAGGATAGAAAAGTAATCATTGCCAAAGATACAAAAGCTTATGATTTCATACAAAAAATATTGCTCAAGTTAAAGGCCGTAGATCAAAAGGATATTGAAAGGTACATCAAAGAGTTGCACGATAGTATTTGCGGTATCTACAAAGCAGCGGTCAAGGTGACCGACAGGACAAATAAAGAATTCGAAGCAAGGACCAGACAGATTGATTCACACATTGAAAAACATAACAAAGAAATAGAGCAAAAAGAGCAGAAAATCAGTCAGCTTATGTCACAAAAAGATTATATAATGGTTGAAACAAAAAAAACAGGTGCCGATGATCAGCTGCTGTTAAAAGTTAAAAAGGAAATTGGTCTGCATACGGTTATAAAAGGTGAAGTAGCACAATTGGTGGTTGATAAGTCGATTCACGGTGTTTTAATCAGAGAAAGAGATGCCACATCTAAAAAAGAAGCTCATATGGTTATTGACGGATATTTCGGATAGTGTACTTTTTTAAATCAGAACCTGCCCGGTTCACACCATCTTGTACCATTCTAAGTTCTGGGATAAGTTTCAATTTTAGACAAATTAATGTAAGACACGTGTTTAAGAGGGAAAATATATGACCGATTATCTGGATAAGATTCATTTTAACGATTTAAACGCCTGCGATCCCGGGGATGTAATTGCAAGAACCGGTTGTCGGTACGATGCCAATACGAATCAATATGAAATAGATATTTGGGATCACACCTATGTTATAGATATAAAACATTGTGATATCCGTCCTGAAGCCGCCGGGGGCAGCATATATCATGATTATTTATATTTATTTGTCTTACATTACCTGATGAAGGTACAAAATCTTGCACCTTCCGGCACCTGGGTATCGGAAAAAGATATCGTGGGCGGTGCAGCGTTTTTCCGGGGGCCGCACCTGCTTCCTGTACAATTGATTGTTGATACGTTTAATGATGACCTTAGTGCGTTTAAAAATGCATGCAATAAACTCAATGGCAAGTCAATCGAGTTTGCCGATGCAGCCTTTTGGTTTCAAATAACCCCGAAGATACCCGTTGCTGTGTTGTATTGGCAGGGGGACGAAGATTTTCCAAGCGAGGCAAAGCTATTATTTGATAAAAGTATTGAGCAGCACCTGCCCTTGGATATTATTTATGCCCTGGCGGTTGAGGTGTGTCACAGGTTGTTATTGGCTAGGCCCGGTATCAAATTAAAACCATCCAAAATTTAAACTGAACTCGATATAAACTCAGACCGAGCACACAAAGCATTTAATTTCAATGGACAATTCATCTATAATTTTAAGGAAAAACTAATGAAAATATTTTTGGTTACATGCCTGGCTGTTTTTATTTTGGCCTCTTTTGTTAATGCCCGGGCAATTGATGATTTGACCATCATGACTGAGCAGTTTCCGCCCTATAATTTTATGGAAAATGGAAAGCTTCAAGGATCTGCAATTGATTTGATGGCATTAATTCTAAAAAAAATAAATTCTCAACAAACGATTAAAGATATTAGAATTTTACCCTGGGGAAGAGCTTATAAAGACTTACAGGAAAAAAAGAACACAATGCTTTTTGTGATGACACGGACAAGGAAAAGAAAGAATCTGTTTAAATGGGTCGGGCCTATATCCTCTTCTAGAAATGTCCTTATTGCCAAAAAAAGCCGTAATATAAAAATTAATTCCGATAATGATATAAAAAAGTATTCTGTGGGTGCTGTTCGAAATGATGCAGGTGCGCAGCTTGTAGTTGCCAGGGCTGGTATTGAAAAAGAAGATATACAAATAGTCACCAATGCTGTGCAAAGTATCTGGATGCTAGAAAAAGATCGCATTGATCTTTTTGCCTATGATGAAAATGTTGTGAAATGGCTTTTGAAAAAAGAAGGATTAAATCAAGATGAATATGAAAGTGTCCATGTGCTGGAACAAGGCCATCATTATTTTGCATTCAATAAGGAAACTCCGGATAAATTATTACGGCAAATCCAGGCAGTTCTTGACGAAATTAAAAAACAAGGCGGGTACGATGAATTCCTGAACAAGTATTTAAGATGAGGGCTTATTCATTAACTTAAATTTTAAGGCACAAAAAAAGTGAATACGATTAGGCAAAAAATGTCTGTCTTCGGGTCTGGTATCGGGCGCAGGATGATTATCTGGATCTTGTTGTTCAGTTCTTTTATAACGTTTTTAGGAACATCATTACAATTGTATGTGGACTATGCAGGGGATGTTAAAAATATTGAAAAGACCATGGCGCAAATTGAAAGCAGCTATATTCAAAGCATTGCCTCAAGCCTCTGGATGGTCGATTATGAACTGATTGATCTTCAACTTCAAGGCATTTTGAAATTGCCGGAAATGCAGTATCTTGAAATTTGGGAAGGGGAGAAAATCCTGCTAAAGGTGGGACAACCGCAAAATGATAATGTTATCCGGAAGGAATACAGTCTGAACTACAATCATAAAGGCAAAGTAATGCAATTAGGGACGTTGAAGGCAACTGCCAGTATGATGGGTGTTTATAACTGACATTCCCATATTGCTTTGTACAGGGTTTAGTGAAAATATGTCAGAAAAAAAGGCGGCAGCTCTGGGGATCAAAGGCCTTTTATTGAAACCAATTGTGATGGAGGATCTTGCCCTGAAAGTTCGTGAATCACTGGATAACAATAAACCATCAGGGTAAGGGCTCACCCAAAGAAATTTTCAGGCTTTCGTTCAGACACTATTTGTATTTTTGCGCCTTATTCAAAGGCACCTGCCAGGGATGGAACCATTTGTTTGACATCCTCTTTTGTAAAACAAAACTGCATATCCATATAATCTTTTCTCAGGGCAATAATCTGATCTTTAACGGCGGTGTTTTTTTGAATCAGATCTGCCGTCAAGCCCGCAAGGATTTCAAATCCCTCTTTTCCCATGCCAAACCGGGTCATTTCAGAGACACCGATGCGAAGCGCACCAGATGCTGTGAACCCTTCTTCAATTGGAGTTGCCTGGTAGTTGACAATGATATTGTTTGCTTCAAGATTCTGAGCAACCTCTGCGCCTTTGCCGTAGCCGACATTAATAATCACCTGGTGGGTGTCGGTATAGGAAATATTCTTATCTCCAGCCACATCCAGCCCTTCACTTTTTAATGCTGCGGCAAATGCTTTGGCATTGGCGATCACTTTTTGCTGATAGTCATCTTTGAACTGGTTCATTTCATAGGCAGCAAATAAAAGTCCGGTCATGGTTCCTAAATGATGATTGCTGACACTGCCGGGAAAGGTTCGTCTCTGCACGGCTTCCCAAAGGCCCCATTCCAGGTCATCCCGGGCAAAGTTAGACGCAATGACACCCCGCTGGGTACCAAAATAAGTCTTATGGGTGGAGCCTGTTACAATATGTGCGCCTTCCTTTAAGGGCTCTTGAAAATGAGGACCGTACAGTCCTAATACATGGGCCATGTCATACATGACAATGCAATGGGGAGCAAACTCGTCGATCAGAGCACGAATTTGTGCCACAGGTTCCTTGTGGATGATCATGCTCTTTCCAAGGATAACAAGTTCGGGCTGGTGGTTTTTTATAATCTCTTTGCAGGTCTTGATATCCATTTTATACGGGTTGTCTTTTTCAACAGGAAAGTTGATAACAGCCGGCTTTTCCGTTTTTGGATCACGGGCCACAAAATCACGCAGCGCACCCATGGGCTGTGCACTCAAATGTCCGCCCTTTATAATGTGATTGTTCATGATTTTATTTATCCTCCGCTGCTCGGATTTTCGATCGGAACGGTTGAGAAAATCAACCAAAGCACTGAACAGGGCAGTGTTTGCCATCTGACCTGATATCACTCTTGATTCAATGTTTTTACACCCAAAAAAACTTGAAAATTCTTGATTTAGACGGGTCTCAATCTCTTCGATAAACCCGGTGCCCTGGTAATAGAAAACATCCTCTCCTGAAAAGGCCTTGATCTCTTTATGTTCTGCATACCGGTTTACAGGGTCACTGATGGACAACAGCCGTGTCAGGTAAGACTGGCTCATCTCTGATGGAATCAGGTTGATGCATTCATTTTGGCGCCAGGCATGGTTGTCAACCGCCTTTGATACCAGTTGCTGCGCCTTTGCCAGATAATCCAGCGGATAATCCAGCGGATAATCCTGAGGATAATCTTTTTGTTTGGCCCCTGGTGTGGTTTGTTTCAGGTCGGTGTAAGGAATGGATCGGACAAAGGGCGGTGCTTCAGAACTCATATGATAAGGTACAACTATACAGGCACATCGTTTTTTCCGGATTTCAATTTCCAGGGTCTCTCCTTCAAGGATTCCGGCATCGATCAAGGCCAGGGCAACAGCCCTTCTGGCGGGTTTGTCTTTAAAAGTTGAATGCAGTCCGCAGCCATCCGGCTCCTGGTATGGAATCATGGTTCCGGATGTAATATAGCCCACATGACTCTTGCCTTTAAATACCCGGTATCCTTCCCTGGCAATGCCTTTGCCGGTGATGGCCAACGGCATGATAATTTTGGGAAGACTATCAATTTTATTGAACTTTTGGTTCAGTATATCTTTAAAGGCAAGATATTGATTGTACAATGCTTTTTTACCGATGAACTCTCCTTTTAAAGGAGAAAAACTAACCGCAAATTTAGACAGTTTTGATGCGAAAAGGGGTATCTCCTTATCTTCATGATCCCGGCCAAGCTCATGACCGTACAAGGGCAGGCATGCCTCAAGCCGTAGTGTGTCCCTTGCCCCGAGTCCAATGGCATGGGCACCTTTTTTAAGCAGAAGATCCCAGATGGCTGCTGCATGTTCATTTTCAATAAACAGTTCAAATCCCAATGGTTCCCCGGTGTATCCGGTTCTGGCTACCTGGGTCTCAATACCGTTGATCTGTACAATACTTAAGTTGTTTCGTGCAGGTTCCGGCAGGTGGCCCTGGGTAATGATCTTTTGCATGATTGACCTGGACTCAGGGCCCTGTAGAGAAATCATGGCCACTTGATTGGTCCGGTCAACCATTTGAACACCCGCCAGGCTCGGCAGGTGGTATTCTATATGGGCAATGTCTTTTTTTCTGTTGGAGGCATTTACGACCAACAGGTATTCATCAGATTTAAAACGATATAAATAGGCATCATCAATGGCACCGCCATCTTTGTTTTGAATCAGGGTATACTGGCTTTTTCCCACCTCAAGCGCTTTTGAATTGTTGGTCAGGATATGCTGCAAAAAAGAAAGAACCTCTTTTCCCTTAAAATAGAGCCTGCCCATGTGCGAGACATCAAAAATACCCGCCGATCGTCGGGTGGTCATGTGTTCATTGATAATTCCTTTTGGGTATTGAATGGGCATGTCCCACCCCCCGAAAGGCACCATTTCGGCACCCAGTTCAACGTGTTTTTCATGTAATACGGTTTTAAATAGATCACTCATGGGATTCTCGCTATTTTAAATTGTTTATTTTAAATCATAGGAACCGTTACAAAATAACTTGATCTGAATTGTTTCCAAAGCCCCTTAAAAGACTGGGTATTATGAAAACAAAAGATCAACTAATTTTGGAGCCGATCCATAGTCGCTATTTGAGTCAAAAAATTATCCAGTTTTTTTGCAGAAATTTTTATCGGGGTTTTTATTTCCTGGGCAAACAAAGAGATTTTATACTCTTCAATCAGCCAGTGAAATTCTTCAACAGCCTTTGTTTTTTCATCTGATGTGTCCTGGCAAAGGGATGAAAGAAGTGAATTTAAATGACGCATATATATGGATAATTGATTTGCTTTTTTTTCTTCTTTTAATGGGTTGTCAACAAACCTTTGTGCA
This sequence comes from Desulfobacula sp., assembly GCA_021647625.1. GTDB lineage: Bacteria > Desulfobacterota > Desulfobacteria > Desulfobacterales > Desulfobacteraceae > Desulfobacula. The sequence continues at coordinate 2,741 of JAKIUJ010000180.1, read as the reverse complement.
CGGATTTTGATACAGGCAATATATCGGCAAAGCTGTTTGATTCTGTTGTACGTGTAAAGTGTTACAAAATTTGGGGGTATAAGATTTTTTAAATCGGTGAACAAAGCAGTCAGATGGTCAAATGTTTTTTTCCTTTTTTGATGCGCAAAAGACAATTTTTGAATGAGTTCGAAACAGGCCTGGTACTCTATGCCTGTTTGGGAAATAGTCTTGATAATATCCTGACCGGTTGTATATAATTTTGGAATTTGAGTGGATGCAACACGGTTAAACTCTTTTTTGGTCCGGATGTTTTTTTTAAATAAGTGATTCGTGATCAAGTTAAAAATGTCTTGTTTAAATATTGTCTGCCCACTGAATGACGGGGCAATTTTTTTTATGGCGGCGGATTGGTTGATATCTTTTTTCAGGGCTTTGAAATCTTCAGCAAAACTAAAAAAATAGAGTTGTTTTACTCCCTTGCAATGGGAAATTTTTGCGGCAGCCTCGGACTTGAATAGTCCCAGACACAGAGTGACTTGTTTGGCTTTTGAGTCTAATTTAACAGCAGAACCGACAATAAGACCCGGATACCCTTTCTGGGTAAATTCATTTTCTTGTTCTATCAATATATGATCATCAAGATCATTAAAATCCCAGTCTTCGATATTACAGCGTTTATATTTTTTTTGGGCACGATCAAAAGCACTGCCTTTGTCCTTTGGCAAGTGGGTTGCAAATTGATTTAAAATTGTTTTATCCCGAACGGCTTTTATCTCTTTACCCCTTTTATCGGTGATGGCGATTCTCATTTTAAGGTGATCCGATAAATCATTCTCAGTCCATACGGTGGCTGGAATAATCAGGTTAAATCGCTTATGGACAAATGCAGATAATAACGAGAATAAAGGCTTGTCATCTTTGGGTAACTCTTTTGCAATGAGTATGGCTTTCTGGGAAACAGGTACAAGTTTTACCCTGTATTTTTTAGGCAGTCCCTTAATAAGCGCAGTTATTTTTTCTTCAAACAATCCGGGTATCAGTCGATCGATTTGATGCCTGGATACCTGGGCTGCAGATGTTGCAGGGACTTTGATGGTTACCCCGTCTTTTTTAGAACCTGGGTTGAATGCGTATTCCAGCTTAAATCGACCATTGGGCATGGTCAATGAGTCAGGATAATATGACAATTCTTCATCATCTACATCGGATTTCTGGAGATCACTAATTCCCATTTTTAGAAAACTATGGGTTTTCTGATCTTTGATGAATTTTGCAAAGGTTCGGATATTAAAAAATGGCTTTGGCAGTCTTGATTGATAAAAAAGATAGATATCTTCATCCGATGCCAGAATATCTTTTTTGCGGGTTTTGTGTTCAAGGGTTTCAAGCTCTTTAATAAGGTCTTGATTATGGGTCAGGAATTCAAATTTCTGATGGATTTGTCCTTGGATAAGCGCGGTCCGGATAAAGATCTCCCCGGACTCGACAGGATTAACCTTGCCATAGGCCACAGTCCGATCATTCACAATGATCAAACCGAATATGGAAACCTGTAGTTTTGCAACAACTTCACCCCTTTTCTTTTCCCAATGGGCGTCTGAATATGTATATGTACAAAGATCTTTCCCAATTGATTCCAGCCATTCAGGATCAATATTGGCCACGGTCCGGGCAAACAACTGGCTGGTTTTGACAAATTCAGCAGCCATGATCCAGTTACCGGCTTTGCTAAACAGACCGGACCCGGGGAATATCATTGCCTGCTGGCCCTTGGCCGCATTAAATATATGTTTTTCTTTTTTATGGGCAATGTGTGCAAGGTATCCGGTTAAAAGGGATTTGTGAAGGGCAATATATAAGGGTCCGCCGATTTTAAATGCCTTGGATTTTAAATCTTTGGTGCCGGGTTGAGTGGGAAGGGTCTTTTCACCCTTTATGCCGTGCTCTTTCATTACCTGAATCATCTGGCGGTGGATATCGTTCCATTCCCTCAATCGTTTGAACGATAAATAGTGATCACGGCAAAATTTTTTGAGATTGGATCGGGATTTAAGTTTTTTTTCAGCGGCTTTATATGCGTTCCAGATGTTTAACAGCGTGATGAAATCAGAATCCGGGTCTTTGAACACGGCGTGCTGCTGGTCAGCGGCCTGGGCTTTTTCAGCAGGGCGTTGCCTGGGGTCTGAGATCGCAAGGGCCGTGGTGATAATGGTGGCTTCTTTCAGACAGCCCCGGGTATCTGCCTCGATCAGTATTCGGGACAGTTTGGGATCTATCGGCAATTTTGCCATGAGCTGACCGGTCCGGGTCAATTGAAACTCTTTTTTTTTGTTCTTTGAATTTTTTTCTTTGATGGCACCAATTTCTATAAGGGTGTCAAATCCATCCTTGATGCTTTTGGGTGATGGCGAGTCGATGAAGGGAAAGGTTGAAACATCCCCAAGGTTAAGCGCAATCATCCTTAAAATGACTTCTGCCAGATTACTCCTTAAAATTTCGGGAGAGGTAAAAAAGGGGCGGGCGGCAAAATCGTCTTCATCAAATAGCCGGACACAAACCCCGTTTTCCACCCTGCCGCACCGTCCCATCCTCTGGTTGGCGGATGACTGGGAAATGGGGCTTACGGGCAATGCCGTTGTCCGGGTTCGGGGTGAATAACTGGGGATTCTTGCCAATCCCGTATCCACTACATACTTGACGCCCGGTATTGTTAACGAGGTTTCAGCAACATTGGTGGCCACAATAATTTTTCGTCCCAC
>JAKIUJ010000179.1 GCA_021647625.1 Desulfobacula sp. | reverse complement strand
TTACAGTGTTGCCCAAAAAATGCGCCGATTGAATAAAAACATGCGGGCTGTCTTTGATTATTTAAAAATGACTCGGAACAGCTGCCACTCATAGGATGTTTGCTCTTAGCATAAATTTACCGTGCCTTTGCGGGAGTGTGGATTGAAACTCTGTCCATAACCTGAGTGGGTGTATAGAATTGGGTCACTCCCTTTGCGGGAGTGTGGATTGAAACTGGTCAGTTTTATGTCGATGATGAGATTGAATATAGTCACTCCCTTTGCGGGAGTGTGGATTGAAACATATCAGCTTAACTTTTCTGTTGACACAAGTTAAGTCACTCCCTTTGCGGGAGTGTGGATTGAAACGTCCGATACAATCGAAGGTGTGAACCGGGATACAGTCACCGAATCAACTTCAAATTTTTCCGATTACTGCGTTGGTCAAAAATTAGAGTCCTCAAGATACCCATGTATTCTTCCGGTTAGAATTTCTGTCCGCCTTGTACTCTAAGAAATTTTCAGGTTTTCGTTCAGACACGGCCGGGCATTTTTTATCTTAAGCCCTACTTTAAAACTGCTATGAACATTGGATGGCCATTATCCCATTTATTGCAATTGACCGGCACATTGAGCAAAATCGACCGCTTTATTATTCAGTCTTGTTTAAATTTTCGGAGGGCAAGTTTTATCAAAATCCAGAGAAGTATAAAATTGAGCATTTGATCCGGTTTTTTTTGATAATATTATGGTTTTTATCCTGATACAGATCTATGAGCCTGCATCAGGATAGAAAAGCATTGGCCATTTTAAGGGCATCAAAATAGAATTCAGGCAGTCTTTGTTCGATAGGCGTGCCGGACATGACCTTAAAAAAGGTGTTTTGCCAGTCCCCTTTTTCAACGCAGGTAACAATTTTTAAAATCTTTTGAAAATCTTTGTCTTTTCCCAATAGTGCCATCTTTATTTTATTTGAAAATGAAATATTTTTTAAGATATCTTTCATGTGGATATCCAGCATGGCATCCATATAAGAAAAAAGTCCCAAAGTGAAAAGCTCATCCGTTGAAAAGTGGTTCTTTAATACAGATCCGCATTGTTCGCACATTCTGGCCCGGATAACCGATACCCGGATCAATTCATTGGGTTTGGCATCGCTTAGATCAGATACTGCTACGACATTGATAAATCGTTTAAGTTCATCTATTCCGAGATAAGTGATGGCATCCTTGACCGTATTAATGGGGGCTGGGCGAGAAAAATAGGCGGAATTAATGAATTTTAATAATTTAAAGGATATGGAGATGTCTTTTTTTATAAAGGTCTCAATTCTATATAAATCCAGATCTTTTTTGCCGGCTTCGTTGATCAGGTTTATTTTTGTCAGTTGGTTGGGTGAAATTTCTTTTTTAGAAATGATCTCCGGCTTTGAAAAAAAGTATCCCTGGAATAGTCGGAAACCCATTTTTTCGGCCAGTTCAAACTCTTGGTAAGTCTCTACTTTTTCGGCCAATAGCGTTATTTTATAATTTTCCTGTATCTCTTTGACAATGGATTCCAAGGTTTCAAGTGGAGTTTCAATCAGATCAAATTTGATTATTTTACACAGATCCATCATTGGTTTGAACTTTTCATGATAGATAAAATCATCCAAAGCGATGTTGAATCCTTTTTCTTTGAATAATTTGAGTGAATCGATAATTTTTTTGTCCGGTTCAATATTTTCAAGCACCTCAATAATGATGTGCTGTTTGGGAAATAAAAGCGGGATCTTTGCAAGGATTAATTCTTTTGTGAAATTGATTAATCCGGGTTTATCACCCAGTATTTCTTTGAGTTCAAAAGAAAAAAATGTATTTGAAAGAACATTTGAAGTGGCCGTATCCCCGTCAACATCCGGAAACGCATTCTCCAATCCCAGTCTGAAAAGCAATTCATATCCGAATATTTTTTTCTTTGTCGTGAAAACAGGTTGCCGTGCGACATAGATATTCATGAAAAATAACTCCAATTGGATGATAAAAGAAATGAATCAATATTTGAATTTTATCTTAAATCCGGTTGGAAAATCAATAAAAAAGATGCATCGGGCAGGGTAAACGCATGTAAACTTGGCAGGATTTTGCAGCAACGAAGCAGATGGGTGAATTTTCGTTCAAACTCTAATTAAGCAATTTCAACATCAAGGGAACAGCCGTCCAGGTGCCGATGGCCGATCCAAGATTGGTGAATATCACCACCAGAAGAATGCGGGTGACATTGTTTTTCCAAAAACCCTTTATGGTTGTAATATCATGCGGGATAGCTTCTAAATCTTTTACCTTGGGTTTTCGTGCAAAGGCTTCCACAAGTCCGGATACCCAGCCTGCAGCAATCATGGGGTTAAGCGAAGTTAAGGGAGCTGCAATGATGGAGGAGATAATGGTAAAAGGGTGCGCCAGGGCCAAAACAGCACCAAGCCCGGCAAATATGCCATTGGCAGCTATCCAGATCCAAATCATGTCCGTACCTGCGTTTTTTCCTTCCATTACAAAACCTGCCACAAACAAAAGCATAATTGCAGACGGGATTCCCCATTTTAAAATTTTACCTGTATTACCGGCCAGTGGGATCTGATTAAGGGCATTTAGGTCAATGGGTTTATCCGATGCTATATATCTCTTGATTCCGGGTGCATGGGCAGCACCGACGACAGCAATGATTTTTTGACCCGGGGCGGTTCTGATTTTTTCTGCCAGAAATTGATCCCTTTCATCAATAAGAGATTTTTCAATGATGGGGTGGGATTTTTTTACATCTGCCAAAAGGGTTTGCAGAATATCTTCCTGTTTCATCTTTTCAATGTCTTCTTCTTCGATCTCATCAGAAGCACCAAACGAAAAGACAAGGGAAGTCATCAGCTTGAATTTTTCCCATAATCCCATGCCTCGCCAGACCCGTGAAAGTGTGATTTGAATTTCACGATCACTCGGGACAATCAATGCATTGGTTTTTTCAGCGGCAGCAATGGCATTAATCATTTCCTGACCAGGCTTGATGCCGAACTTGTCGGCCATTTTTTTCTGGAAAGAAGCCAGCAACAGGTTAATAAATAAGAGCAGTGCTTTTTTTTCTTTAATAACTTTTACAATATCCATATTACGCCATTTGTCAGCATCCTTCATGGATGCCAGGCGGGTATCGCAAAGTTCCACACAGACCGTATCCGGTTTTTGTTCATTGATGATTTCTTTAACAAGACGTGCACTATGTTTTGATACATGCGCTGTGCCGATGAGAAGGATCTGTTTATCATTGTAATAGATAGTGTCGACCATGCTGTTGTTTGTTGTCAGGTCTTCTTGCGGATTCAATGCTGGGCCCTTTTTTTAAGTTCGTATTAAAATATGAACCGTATTATAACCATTATATGGATCAAGGCAATATAAAATCTTGATCAATAATACCAGGTTTGTTATTCAAACCGGTATGAAATCCATTGATGAGCAAATACTAAGGGCAACCAAAGAGATTATTGTTAAATTTATTGAAATGGGGCGATTATCCCCATCAAACATGCATGAATCTTTTAAGGATATCTATGCCACCGTCAATGAAACGGTGAAAAAGAATGTGATCAGTAAAGCTTCTTCCAATGACACGAACAGTTCAAGATAATCCTGTCAACGTGGCGTCCTGCATGCGGCAGGGCTTGAACAAGGGGTGGAAAGGGCTGATCCGGCTGTTAACAATTGTTCTGCCACTTGGATTGCCCGTCTTCCGGCTATGGATTCTCAGGATTGTGGCTGCCATGCCGGCTGCATGGCTTTATTCTGTTTTCATAGCTGCAAGGAGGTGTTATGCTCAGCGAGCTGGCCATAAAAAACTTTGCGATCATTGATGATTTAAGAATATCCTTTGAAAATGGATTCTCTGTTTTAACCGGTGAGACCGGTGCTGGAAAATCCATGATTATCTCTGCGGTTAATTTGCTGCTGGGATCCCGTGCATCTGCTGATCTGGTCAGGGCCGGGTGTGATACAGCAGAGTTGGAAGCCTGTTTTGATCTTGATGAAAACTCCCATGCCTGGTCCGTATTAAATGAACAGGGAATGGATGCAAAAGACGGTCTGATTGTCCGTCGCCTTATCTCATCTTCCGGGAAAAGTCGTGTGTTTATCAATTCAAGGCAGTCGACATTGGATTTGTTAAAACAGGTCACTGCCAACCTTGCGGGCATATCAAGCCAGCATGCCCATCAGGGACTGCTCAAAGAAGAGAACCATCTGGATATTCTGGATGACTTTGCTCAAACCTTAGAGCTAAAGGATGAGGTCAAGACGCTTTTTTTCAAGCTTATGCCGTTAAAAAAAGAACGAAAACAACTCATTGATACCCTTGAAGAAAAAAAGAAAGAACAGGATCTTATTTCATTCCAGGTAGAGGAAATTGAGGCCGCTGCCATCCAAAAAAATGAAGATGATATCCTTGAAAAAAAAAGACAGGTTCTGCAAAACGCCGCGCAAATATTTGAAGCAATTAATGGTGCCGTACATGAGGTTTATGATAAGGATGGATCGGTGATAGAGCGGTTATCCTATATCAGCGACACTCTTGCAAAGGCCGGTATGGCACATGAACATCTTGAAAGTGTGTGCGACCGTATTTCTTCTACCCTGTTTGACCTCCAGGATATAGTTGGTGAGCTAAGGGATGCTTCCGAGACCATTGATCTGGACCCGGCATCGCTTGAGGCCGTGGATCAGCGCCTGGATTTAATTTCAAAACTGAAACGAAAATATGGCCCCACGCTTTTGTCCCTGTTTGAAACCTATGAACACATGCAGGGACAGCTTGCCCAAACCCATACCATTGAAAAACAGATAAAAGCCAATGAACAGCAAATTGAAACCCTGTTGACGTCTATTATCGCTAAAGCCATCCAATTGTCGGTGCTTAGGAAAAAAGCGGGCACACAGTTGTCCATTTTGGCAAAGGAGCAATTGGGCGCACTTGAAATGGGAAACGCCCAGTTTGATGTCTCGTTTTCAATACAAGCGGCTAAGACCGCTGAAGATATCGCAACGCCGGATGGTGAGAAGATCGGCCCTGCGGGCATTGACAAGATCAGGTTTCTACTGAGCCCTAATCCCGGGGAGTCATTAAAGCCATTGGTTAAGATTGCATCCGGTGGAGAATTATCAAGGATCGTTCTGGCGTTAAAGGCAGTCCTTTCAAAAAATCAATCCCTTGAAACTTTGATTTTTGATGAAGTTGATGCAGGTATTGGCGGTGCAACCTCGGAAAAAGTGGGACAAAAACTCAAACAATTATCAAAGACACACCAGGTAATTTGTATTACTCATCTGGCACAGATAGCCAAATACGGATCCAACCAGTTCAGGATTTTAAAACAGGTTATTAATGACCGGACCTGCACCCGCATTGTTCCGCTGAAAGACAAACAGGACCGGGTTGATGAAATCGCCCGGATGATCGGGGGAGCCCATATTTCGCAGGCGACACGCACCCACGCCAAAGAGCTTTTAGAGCAAGTTGTATCTTGACAAACCATTCGTTGTTGTTACCTTTGGTACTTGTAAAAATTTTAAGAATACAGGGGTAATTATGCCAATATATGAATTTAAATGCACCAGGTGTGAAGAGTTTTTTGAAGTAATTGTAATGGGTTCTGATAACAAAGATATCGGATGCCCCAAGTGTAAATCCGACCAGTTTGAGCGGGTTGTTTCCAAAACAAATTTTAGTATGGGATCTTCGGCATCCCAGAAATCCCAGGGTGTCCAGACTCAGGAGAGATCCTGTTCCGGTGGATCCTGTAAAACCTATACCGTTCCCGGTGAAACAATATAGCATAGATCAGAATAGAAAAAGGCCAAAATAGCTATTGCCAAATGGTTATTTAGATGGTTAAAGCCCCAATGGTTAAAGCCCCAATGGTTAAAGCCCCAATGGTTAAAGCCCCGATGGTTAAAGCCCCGATGGTTGTGATCAGTTCGCTATAAAAAAAGTTTGTTCCGCTCTACTGGCATTTCCCTTCCAGAGCAAATTGATTTAAGTCCGCCGTGTCCGGCAAGGAGGTATTTATGAGTGAAGTTGCAAAATTGATGATTGATGGTAAAGAGTTCGAATTGCCCGTTGTTGAAGGGTCACAAGGCGAGAAGGCCATTGATATAAGAACTCTTCGACAAACAACGGGATATATCACATTTGATCCTGGATTTGGCAGTACAGGTACCTGTAAAAGTTCAATTACCTATATGGACGGAGAAAAGGGAATTTTAAGGTATAGAGGAATTCCCATAGAACAACTGGCGGAACAGTCAACCTTTGTGGAGACGGCATTCCTTTTGATTACAGGTCAGCTGCCCACAAATGACGAGCTGACCCGCACCAGTGTTTATTTGAATGATTTTTCGCTTTTGCACGAGAACATGAAGGCTTTTTATCAGAATTACCCATCCAAGGCACATCCCATGGGCATTTTGTCTGCCATGATTAATGCAATGAGGAGCTTTTATCCCGAATTGATCGATTTGGAAGAGGAGATGAATAAAACCTATCTTCGTCTTATCTCAAAAATCAGGACAATGGCAGCCATGGCATATCGGATTTCCATGGGAGAAAGAGTGGTCTATCCACGTCCGGATTTGTGTTATTGTGCCAATTTTTTAAACATGATGTTTGACAATGCGGTCATCCCATATCGAATGGATGATGATATTGTAAAAGCCTTGAACGTTTTCTGGATTCTGCATGCGGATCATGAACAAAATTGTTCCACAACAGCAGTACGCGTGGTGGGAAGTGGGAAGGTAAATATCTATTCTGCCATTTCCGCTGGTATTTCAGCACTTTGGGGTCCGCTTCACGGCGGGGCAAATCAGGCTGTGATCAATATGCTGGATGCCATTCACAAAAAAGGCTTAAGTGTAGAGCAGTGTATTAAAAAGGCCAAGGATAAAGATGATCCATTCCGGTTGATGGGATTTGGCCACAGGGTGTATAAAACCTATGATCCCCGGGCCAAGATCATGAAAAAAATGTGCGATCTTGTCCTGTCTAAAGTAAAACAAGATGATCCGTTGCTGGATATTGCCAGGAAACTTGAAGAAAAAGAATTGGAGGATAGCTATTTTAAAGATAAAAATCTTTATCCCAATGTCGATTTTTATTCCGGTATTGTTTTACGGGCCATGGGAATTCCCACCAATATGTTTACCGTCATGTTTGCTATTGGCCGCCTGCCCGGATGGATAGCCCAGTGGAAAGAAGACGTGGCAGATCCTGAAATGAAAATTTCCAGGCCGCGCCAGGTGTATACCGGGGCTCAGTTGACCGATTATATCCCTATCCATAAACGCTGATAGGGTTTGCCATGGTTCAGGTGATCGCCCACAGGGGAGCCAGAAGCCTGGCACCTGAAAATTCGCTTAGCGCAGCGCAACTTGCCTTTGATATTGGCTCCGATTTATGGGAGACAGACGTTCGAATCACAAGGGATGGGCATCTGATCCTTTTCCATGATGAGTTGCTTTCAAGATGTACTGATGTTGCATCATTATTTCCATCAAGGGCATTGGATCCGGTCAATACATTTTCCTTAACCGAAATACAGTCGCTGGACGCAGGGTCTTATTTTGAAAAGACAGACCCCTTCGGGCAGATTGTCCGAGGCAATATATCTAAGAAACTATTGGAGTCATACAGAAAGGAACGCATTTCAACGCTTGAACAGGGTCTTATCTTTATCCAAAAAAACAATTGGAAGGTGAACCTTGAACTCAAAGCGGTTCTGGGACAGGACAAGGATATGGCCCTGCCCGAAAAAACACTTGAGACCATTCGCAGCATCGGACTTAATAAGGCCCAAGTGGTGATCTCCTCTTTTTGTCATCCCTGGCTTGACTGGATAACAAAAAAATACCCTGGCATTGAGGTGCAGGCCCTAATGGGGGAAAATGATTACGATCCCCTTGATTTTGCGGACTTCAGGTTTCCCGTTTACAATGTTAATGCGCAAGTGATCACAAAAGCGCAGGTAATTGATCTGAAGGCCCGGGGTAAAAAGGTCAATGTGTTCACGATAAATGATAACGAAGAGTTTGAGACCTTTGTCAAAATGGGCGTTGATGGTATCTTTACCGATTTTTCCCAACGGTTTGTAATTTCAAAGATCATTTCTTGAAATCCATTGAAAAACCTGACATTAATGAATTCATCTTGAATAATTAAAATGAAAAAATCAATTGGAAAGGAAATAGCATGAAACCTGAAACAACCATCGTTGGATTTATAGGACTTGGAGTCATGGGAAAAAGCATGGCCGGTCACATTCTCAAGGCAGGCTACGAACTGCATGTGTATACCCGTACAAAAGACACGGCCCGTGAATTGATTGAAAATGGTGCTATCTGGGAAGACACGGTATTGGATTTAAGCGTCAAATGTGATGTTATTATCACCATTGTAGGATTCCCCCATGATGTTGAAGAAGTCTATTTCGGGGAGAAGGGCATTCTTAATCATGCCCCTGGGGGGACAATGGTTATTGATATGACCACATCCAGCCCGGAACTGGCTGAAAAAATATATAAACAAGGCTTAAAGAACGGGATTGAAGCCTTGGATGCGCCTGTTTCCGGAGGGGATATCGGT
>JAKIUJ010000178.1 GCA_021647625.1 Desulfobacula sp. | reverse complement strand
AAAAAATGGGCAAAGGATGTCAAGGCAAAATACGGATTTAACCCAAGCCCGTCGGCTGGCGGACTGTCCTATGATGGTATTCGGATGTTCATTAAAATTTTGCAGAGAACCAATGAGCTTCACGGCAAACTTGATAAAGTGACCATACATAAAACCATGGTGGACGAAGTCAACACGGGCAAACTCACCTATGGTAAAAAAGACGGTGCCATCATAATGAATGAATACAAATATACTGCTGCAACAATGCCGGATATGGTTGTTGCTCCGGATGCTTATTTTTTCCCGATTCTTCAGTATCAAAAGGGAAAAGGTTACATGATTTTTCCTGATTCATGGAAAGAAAAGGATTTCCAGCAAAAATAGCCTGACATAATGCAGACAGCAGGGTTGATGAGCTGCTATCAATCCTGCTGTTTGTTAATCTTTAAATTTTAAGGAATAAGAGGCTAAGATGATTGTATTGGAAACGGAAAATTTAACCAAGAAATTTGGTGGCTTAACAGCAGTAAATAATGTATCGATGACTGTTAATGAGGGTGATATCGTCGGTTTGATCGGTCCGAACGGGGCTGGAAAAACAACCCTTATAAACGCTATTTCAGGTTTGAATCCACCCACGTCAGGGTGGGTAAAAATGTTTGGACATAAGACCACCGGCCTGCCCCCGGAAAAAATGTGTCAAAGAGGTCTTTCCAGAACATTTCAGATCCCCAGTCCTTTTCCAAAAATGACGGCCATTGAAAGTGTTATGACCGCCACCATATTTGGAAATAAATCAGGCAAAGTGCATGATCCTGTACAGCATTCCAGGCAGATGCTTGAATTTGTAGAGTTTCCCATGAAGGAAACCGTTGTGGCAGAACAGCTTAACACGGTCCAGCTCAAACGTCTTGATCTTGCAAGGGCCCTGGCAAGCAATCCAAAGCTCTTGTTCATGGATGAAATGGCATCCGGCTTAAGTGAAGGCGAACTGAATGATATCATGAGAATTATTGATAAGATCAGTAAAAAAGGGATTTCCATTCTTATGATTGAGCATATTATGCAGTTGATCATGGCTGTGTGTAACAGGCTTTTGTGTATCCAGTTCGGAACAAAAATCGCAGAAGGCTTAACAAAGGAAGTGGCAAATGATCCAAAGGTTACCAAGGCCTATCTTGGCTAACCAGCGGTCAGATCTTTAATTTTAATTGTCTGGAGATGTTATGCTGTTAGAAGTGAAAAATCTTGATGCAGGATATGGATACCTGCAGATATTACGCAGTGTCTCTTTGAATATAGATAAGGGTGAGTATGTCGGCATTGTCGGCCCCAATGGCGCAGGAAAAAGTACAACCATGAAAACCATTGCAGGACTGATACCTCCCATGGGCGGCAGCATTTTATTTAACGGAGAGGATATTACAGGGCTTGTCACGTCTCAGATTACAAAAAAAGGCATTTCCTTTGTATCTGAAGAGATGAACCTGTTTGTCAATATGTCGGTCCGGGAAAATCTATTAATGGGTGCCTATATTATCAAAGACAAGAAAGTCCGGAATGACCGCCTTGATTTTGTGTTTGACCTGTTTCCACGGCTTACGGAAAGAAAGGACCAACTGGCCGGTACCATGAGTGGCGGGGAGAGAAAAATGCTGGCAATCGGCCGGGGTATGATGTCTGATCCCAAGCTGCTTCTTGTGGATGAACCGTCCTTTGGGTTGGCACCGCAATTGACGGCAAATGTGTTTGAGTCTCTTGATGTTTTAATTAAAACAGGCGTCACCATCATGCTTGTTGAACAGAATGTCACCAAGACCCTGTCCGTCACAGACCGGGGATACATACTTGAAAATGGGAAAATCGGTATGGAGGGCGCAAGTTGCGACCTTGCTGATGATCCCTATGTCAGAAAAGTATTCCTTGGTGTTTAGGGGCGGCTCAAAAATTAGTTCACATTCTGTTGGTAAAATGTCCAGTCCTTTTGGGACTTTTGCAAACAGATTATATGAAGTTATTTTTTAACGACCCCTTAATCTTCACTTTGGAGAAATTAATTCATGTCAAATAAAATGGTTGTTAATTTTACAAGCTGGATAAAATCGGCTGCGGGCATATCGATCACTATATCGATTTTGGTTGCCGTGTTTGCAGCGATAAACTCAGGTCCCTACCTGATAGTCAACACAGTCGTCACAGGAGGGATGCTGGCGCTGGTTGCCACAGGTCTTACCCTGATGCTGGGTGTGCTCAATATAGCCATGTTTGCCCATGGCGAATTTTTTATGATCGGTTCTTTGACAGCGTATTATGTCTTTACTCCCATCAGCGAATTTATAAGCGAAAATCCGGAATCTTTTGTGGCTGTGATCGGTCCCTTAATTGCCATTGTTTGTGCTGCAATCATGGGTGCCATCAGTGGAGTTGTTGCAGAAAAGCTGGTATTCGGGCCTTTGCGAAAGCGGTCCACCGATAACTGGGTGATGAACTCATTTTTGCTCACGGTCGGTTTAAGTGTTCTTCTGGTCAATCTGCATCAGCTGATATTCGGTGCAGACTTTAAAGGGATTGTCGGTTATTGGAGCGGCATGCCCATTTCCATTGCCGATGTGTTTATATCCAGGGATCGCGCCATGGCCTTTGTCATATCTGTAGTGATTGTGGCAATGTTCTGGTTTTTTATGACCTATACCCGGACAGGAATGTCCATACGGGCCGTGTCCCAGGATATTACAGGCGCTCAGATTGTGGGTATAGATATTGAGAAAATCGTATTATTAACGATTTCACTTGCCTGTGCGCTTTCGGCAGTGGCAGGAGGCAGTCTGTTATTTATGTATCCTTCGTACCCGACTGTGGGGCTTGAACCCTTATACCTGGCCTGGTTTGTGGTCATTCTTTCCGGCCTTGGAAATATCTTAGGTGCCGTGGCAGGGGCCTTTATGGTGGCTCTGCTGAAAGCAATTACTGTTGAGTATATCGGTGCAGGGTGGGACTTTGTTATTCCTTCAGCCCTGATTATGTTGGTTTTGATTTTTAAACCCAGTGGGATATTTGGTTCGGATGTCCGGGGGGCCTTAGATAAGTAATTTGGGTAAATAATGCCTGACTGACTCCCCCCCCCATGTTTGGGCGAAAAATTGCCCATATGCCAGGCGCAAAAAATTCTGAAACCGGAGTGAACTATTGTACATGAGGATTTTAGAATTTTGCAGCAACGCCGCAGATGGGTGAGTTTGTGAGCCTTGCTCCTCTACGAGTCGGTCAAACACTAAATAGGAGATTTCATGGATACTACAACAGCACATCAACAAATGAATCCATTTGATAAATTGCTTGATAAATTATGTCTGACGCCGGCAGGACTTTTGGGACTTATTTTATTATTTGCCCTGCCGTATATCCCACCCTTTAACCAGGAATATATGCTCAGATGGTTGATCTACTGTGGATTTATTGCCGCCATGAGTGTCGGGTTTGATTTGACAGCCGGCTATATCAGTATTGTTAATTTCGGATATGCAGCCGTATCCGGTTTTGGCGGGTATACATCAGCGCTTTTAGTCATCAACCTGGGGCTGTCGCCCTGGATTGCCATGGCAGCGGGCGGAATGACCGCCGGTGTTCTGGGATTGATGATCGGAATGATCTCTCTGCGTCTGCGTGGGATTTTTGCGGCATGCCTTTCCTGGTTTTTCGGCCTGGCCATTATGGGGCTTGCAACCAAAATGGTCTGGTTGACCCGTGGGCCTTCGGGGCTTCGGACGCCCCGTCTTTTTGAGACAGATTCCAATGTACCGTTTTATTTTCTGATTATTATACTTTTGTATTTAATATATTTGGCTTGCAAATGGGTTGTACGCTCGAAAATGGGGTTGGCATTCCAGGCCATTGGCCAGAATATGGATGCTGCACGAACCTCGGGCATCAACCCTGTATATTACAGGGTGTTTAACTTTACCATGTCCTGTGCCATAGCAGGCGTTCTTGGTGGGTATTACGCTCATTTCTACGGTATTTTGACCCCGGATATCATGCATACGGGAAAAACCGTTGAAGTGCTTGCAATAGCCTATATCGGCGGAAGAGGAAGTTTGTGGGGGGGGGCGGTCATTGCATTCCCCTTTATATTTATCATGGAAATCATCAGGTCCAGCCTGTCAAATCTACCTGGATTAAATTTGATTATTTATGCCCTGGTACTGATTCTGGTAATGATCTATTACCCGGGGGGATTTTCTTATTTCTATGACACAAATATCAGAAAAGTAAAAAACAAGGCTTTACGCTATTTTTTTAATGGGAGAGCGTGAAAGCTGTCTTACAAAAAGATTGATTAAAAGGAGATTTACAAACAATGAAGACCAATGCACGAGCAGTAATTATAGGCGGGGGCGCAATCGGGGTCAGTGTTGCATATCACCTGGCAAAATACGGATGGAAAGATGTTGTTCTGGTTGAAAAGCATGAACTGACATCCGGTTCTACCTGGATGGCTGCAGGAAATGTGTCTTTTTATCATTCAAGTTTTTACTGCACGCAAGTGAACATGAAGAGTATTGAAATATTCAAGCAGCTTGAACAGGAAACCGGGCAACCGGCAGGCTGGCACACTACAGGGTCCATTCGTACAGCCGATAACCCCGGCAGGATGGATGAGCTTGGATATTATTACTCCATGAACCGCTGCCTTGGTTTGGATGTCAGTTTCGTAACGCCAGAAGAAATGGGTGAATTGCATCCGTTGATGAACACGGATGGACTTTTAGGCGGCCTTTACTGGCCGGATGATGGTGATGTTGATCCTAACTCCATGGTCCAGGCCATGGCAAAGGGGGCAAGAAAATATGGTGCAGAACTAAATCTCCATACCATGGTAACCGGTATCGAAGAAAAACCTTCGGGTGAGTGGCTTGTCAAAACAGATAAAGGCGATATTACTTGCGAGTTTGTTGTAAATGCAGCAGGCCTGTGGGCTCCTGAGGTATCAAAAATGGTGGGTCTTGAGATTCCATCCATTTCCATTGCCCATACCCATATTTTGTATGAAACAATTGATGCGGTTGTGAACACAGATAAACCATTGCCGCTGGTTCGTGATCCGGATCGATCCGTTTACTTAAGACAGGAGATGGACAGCCTGATATTGGGCATGTATGAAGCAAATGGACAGCAGTGGAAGAAGAACGGGGTTCCCTGGGATTATGCACAGCAGGAACTGAATCCGGATATTGATAATATTGCCGATTGTATTGAAGCAGGTATGGATAGATTCCCGGTTTTAGGTGATACAGGATTCAAGCATGTAACGGCAGGTCCGATAACATATACCCCTAACGGTGATCCGCTGGTGGGGCCGGCTGCTCCTTTGAAAAACTTTTTTCAGGCCTGCGGATACAGCTTTGGCATTACCCAGGCCGGTGGTATCGGTCATTACCTGGCCGGCTGGATCATGAACGGTGAGCCGGAAATTGACTTATGGCATGTTGATTCCAGGCGATTCGGCTCCCATGCCAACTGGGCATACAACCATGAGAAAATAGCCGACACATATCCCAGGCTCTACTCCACCTTTTTTCCCAATGAGTTCAGGGATGCAGCCAGGCCCAATAGAACCAGCCCGATTTATGAACACCAGAAACAGGCCAATGCAGTATTTGGTGATTATTATGGATGGGAATGCCCCAATTATTTCCCGCCTGAAGGTGAAGATGGATATGAAACACCTTCCTGGAGACGGTCCAATGCCTTTAAACATGTGGCCAGTGAATGCAAACATGCCATGAACAAAGTCGGGATCATTGATTTGACCCGTTTTGCCAAAACAAAAATTTCAGGTCCGGGTGCTTTAGGGTGGCTTAACAATATGACCTGCCAGAAAGTTCCTGAAAAAGATGGCGCGATAGCCTTAAGCCCCATGCTTGACCATAATGGAAATTTCAAGTCAGACATGACCATTACCCGGGTCAATGAAAATGAATTTTTCTGTGTCACCGCAAGTGTGGGCAAAAAACATGACCAGCACTGGATGCTTGCAAATCTTCCAGCAAATGGATCTGTTTTAATGGATGACCTGACCTACAAAATGGGGTGCCTGGTTCTTGTGGGACCTGACAGCCGCAAGGTTTTGGAGAAGACGGTTTATGGGGATGTTTCCAGTGATGCATTTAAATTTTCCACCAGTAAGGAAATCTATGTGGGCCGGACAAAATGCCGGATCAACCGCATGAATTATGTGGGGGAACTTGGATTTGAAATTTTTCATCCCATTGCCCATCAGATTTCTGTATATGACAATTTGATGGAAGCAGGGACAAATTTTGATATCAGATTGATCGGCATGCATGCCATGGATTCCATGCGTCTTGAAAAGGGATATCTTGCCTGGAAGAGTGAAATGAATGTTCATCATACTCCCCTTGAAACCAATGTGGGCTGGACTGTGAAACTGGATAAGGAGTTTATCGGAAAACAGGGTATACTTAAACAAAAAGAGGAAGGGATTCCATTAAAACTGGTCTGCCTTGTTGTGGACGCCACCGATTCCGATCCATGGGGATACAATCCGATCTTGCTTGATGGTGAAAAAGTGGGTATGACTTCTTCAGGCGGCTATGGCCATCGCGTTGAAAAAAGTATTGCTCTTGGGTATGTAACTCCTGAATATGCGAAACCCGGAACAAAACTGGATGTGGAAATTTTAGGACGGGCAAGGAGTGCGCAGGTAGTCTCCATGCCATTGTATGATCCCAAAAATGAAAAAATGAAGGGTTAGGGTAAAAACAAAGGTTTCTACCCATAAACGTAAAGAGTAAGGAACAATAGAGTATGAAAATTTTTGTATGTCTAAAGCATGTACCGGATACAGCAATCAATATTAAGGTTGTCGGTATCAACGGATATGAAGATTCGGAACTGAAATTTATTCCCAACCCCTATGATGAGTATGCCATTGAAGAGGCTGTCAGCATTGTTGAAAAACAAGGGGGTGAAGTGGTGCTTGTAACCGTGGGTAAAGAAGCGGCCCAGGCTACTATCAGAGGGGCCATGGCCATGGGCGCAGACCGGGCGATACTGGTTAAAACAGATAGCCAGTTTCTGGACAGCAGTCTAACGGCTAAAGCGTTGAAGGCTGCAATTGAATCAGACGGTTTACCAGATATGATTTTTACCGGTAAAGGATCGGTGGATACGGAAGGGTTTCAGACACAGTATCGGCTGGCCCATGCTCTGGGTATGCCCATTGTGAATGAGGTTTCCGTCTTGACCCTTGAAGGGGAAAAAATTTTAGCACAAAGGGAAACCGGCAGCGGGGAAAAACAGGTCATTGAAACACAACTTCCCTGTATGATCGGAGCAACAAAGGGTTTAAATGAACCTCGGTATCCAAAATTTCCGGCCATTATGAAAGCCAAGAAAAAACAGATCAAAGAAATTGATCTTTCAGAGCTTGGTATTGATACATCCAAAGGGCAAGTGGCAATTGAAAAACTTGAAGCCGTGCCGGAAAGATCCGGTGCGAAAATGCTTGAAGGATCCGTGGACGAACAGATGACTGAACTTGTCAGAATCCTTAAAGAGGATGAGAAAGTTTTATAGGAGGAAGAGGATATGGATCAAATTAAGATCAAGACTGGAGTTTTAATTGAGATCGAAAACGGCGCGGTGAAAGAGACCAGCCTGGGTGTGATGACGGCTGCAGCCGGTCAGGATATTTATGCCCTGATTCTGGGCCGGGATGCATCTGCTGTTAATGCCCCATCGGTTAATGCCCCATCGGTTAATGCCCCATCGGTTAAAGATAAACTGGCTGAATATGGTGCAGGAACCATCGTGAGCATTTCAGGGGCTGAAGATCTATCAGCATACCCTGACCTTCAGGCCCTGGCGCTTGCTTCCGCAGTAAAAGAATATAATTTTGAAACCCTTCTGGGAACGGCCAGTGCAACAGGCAGAGATATTTTTGCCAGGCTTGCAGCTATTTTAGATGCACCCCTGGTATCCGATTGCGTGGAGATCAATATTGAAGAAAAAATAGTTAAGAAATCGCATTTTTCCGGTAAAACTATGGCAACACTTAAGGCAAACGGATCAATTTTTTTGTGTACAATTCGTCCCAATTCCATTGAACCTGTGGCAGCGGCAACTGCTGGACAGCTTGTCGAGTTTACAGCCGATACACAGAGCACGGGCCTCATAAAAATTGTGGAAACCAAAAAAGCCACAAAAGGCTTACTTGATTTGACAGAAGCGCCCATTGTTATTACGGGTGGAAGAGCCATTAAGGCTGCTGAAAACTATGGTATGCTTGAAACATGCGCCCAAAAGCTCGGCGCAGCTGTAGGGGCTTCAAGGGCTGCTGTGGATGCGGGTTTCGCTCCTCATTCCATGCAGGTGGGTCAGACCGGTAAAACCGTAAGTCCAAAGCTTTATATTGCCTGCGGCGTATCCGGTGCGGTTCAGCACTATGCCGGCATGAAAACCTCAAAGGTTATTGTGGCCATTAATGAAGACAAGGATGCACCTATCTTTTCCAAGTGTGATTATGGCATTGTGGGAGATATTTTTGATGTGGTTCCGGTATTGACTGAAAAACTTTAACATTTTTATGCAACGTCGAGATAATTTTAAATGGCATAGTTGATACAAAAAAATATCAACTATGCCGTTACATTTATAAAGATATGGGTAAAACTATAGGAAATGGAGAAAGATAGGAAATGGAGAAATACGTTATTTTCAAATCACTGCTGATGCTCATTGCCCTTGTCGGTGCATTTGGTTATTTTTTCAAAAAAATGTTTTATACAATAATTACTACCCCACGTTT
>JAKIUJ010000177.1 GCA_021647625.1 Desulfobacula sp. | reverse complement strand
CCTTCTCAGATATTTCAACCCGGTGGGCGCGCATAGATCAGGCCAAATCGGAGAGGATCCCTTTGGCATCCCCAATAACCTTGTACCCTATATTTCTCAAGTGGCCATCGGCTCTCTTCCCCAACTCAAGGTATTTGGAAATGACTATGACACAGAGGACGGCACAGGCGTCAGGGATTTCATCCATGTTGTAGATCTTGCATTGGGACATATCAAAACCTTGCCCAGACTATTTACCAATCCCGGCGTTGTTATCTACAACCTGGGTACGGGAAGAGGATACTCGGTTCTTGAAATGATAAAAGCATTTGAAACTGCCAGTGGTAAAAACATTTCCTATCGTATCGCTAAAAGACGTCCCGGCGATATTGCTGCTTGTTTTGCTGATCCAGCCCGGGCACTTGAACAGCTTGGATGGGAAGCCAAACGTTCTCTGGATGATATGTGCGCCGACACCTGGAGATGGCAATCAAACAACCCGAACGGTTACCGTCAAAACTAATGGGAGCCCCATATGAGTAACTATCTTCCAACTCTGAAAAATAGTATAAAAACGGGGAAAATAGGACAAGCCAAAGAGTTATTGTCCCGGATCCAAACCCGGCATTCAACTGAAAAACAAGAAATTTTACAAATTATCGCCCTGGCTTCTGATAAAACAGCACTTGAATTATTGTCCTTTTTGACCAGCGAGCCATACAAAGATCCGGAAATCCATGACAGGCTGATCCAGTTGATTACGGATCGCGCTCACTTAAACTATAGTTTTGCGCTTATTCTTTTTGAAAATGCAGATAAACAAACAATTGTTCATGCCATACCGCTGTTCAGGCACATTTTATCCAATGAGACCGACAAACAATTGCTGACTTCAGTCATTCGAAACATTGGCAAATTGAAACTGGCGCAACTGGTTGATGACCTGGCTGAATTTATTTTTTATGATGATATCAATTTAAAATCTGATGCGATAAATGCTCTTGAACGTATAGGAACCTTAGCGGCTTTGGAAAAATTAATGCAGGCATCTAAAACTGAAAAATGTGATCGGGATATCTTAGATGCTATCCAAGTTCTTGAAATGGATCTAAAAAAAAACAATGCCCCTGTTGAACATTCACCAACGCCACCTCCGACATCAACCCCCAAAAAACAGGTCGAAAAGAAAAGAAAATTCGAATTTTCCGACCTGGCATCACCATCTGTGGGAAAACGATATAAAGCATTTATGAACTTTCAGAAAAAACAAATCAATTTTTCAGGTGTCTTTTCCAAAAGCGATGTTCTTGAAGACCATGATCTTTTACTCACTCTTTTGCGCCTGGTTTCCAGAACCATACCATTGGAAGTTGTAAATGATTTGTTTAATATCATTGGACAAAAAAAAACAGACAACACCATAAAATTTGCTGTGTATGATGCCCTTTCCGCATTTCCGGAACTGGAATCTGCAGCATCTGTCATCAAAGGCCTTTCAGAATCTGCCATGTTTGTTCGTCTTGCTGCCATAAAAGCCTTAGACAAGAACCTAACCGATTTTGTCCGTGCTGAGATCAAAAACAAGATAGAATCCGGGACTAAAAAGGGAGAGATGCTTGCCCAGAGCATACTGGATGCCCATGCCAAAAACATAATTGAATATCTGATGATTTCGGACACCTTTTCCTATATGGCATCCAACTATCTTTCAAAAACGGCTCCCATACCTGCACTGGATACATTTATTAAAATTCTTCAGGCCCGAAAACTTAAATCCACGGCAAAAAAATACATCGCAATAAAAGAAAAACGAATGTCCATAAAACAAGATCCGTTTATTGTTGTAAGCTCATCCGAAGCGATATTGAGTGTATATAGAAAATTAATTTTTTCCTGTGGTTTTTCATGCCTGACATTCCAGAAAACCCAGGAAGCATTTGAAGCCATTGTTTTCCAGAAGCCCCGGGCCATTGTCTGCGATCTTTTCCTAAATGATCTGACCGGGATGGACCTTGCCGGAGAAGTCAGAGATCTTTATCCAAAAAATGAAGTCCCTGTTATTATTTCTACCCTGCAAAAGAATCTGGACTCAGATGAACTTGAAAAAGAACTGGACAGTGCCGGTGTGAATATTTTTTGTGAATTCCCAGCTAAAACAAGTCAAATCAAATCCTGGGTTAAATAAATCAGGTGGGTATAGACAACAAGATCATTGCAAAGAACGCAAAGATAAAGCCTATTGCAAAGAACGCAAAGATAAAGCCTATTGCGTTAGGTGCGAGGCTTAAAAAGCATCCTAATATTCATACCCTGGGCTTTAAACCCAATTTTAGTGATTATTCAGCAAAAGAACAAACCCTGATCCAGCAGGCCAAAAAAATTTACTACCCCACCGCATTTTATGCAGACCTGTTTAATGCCATGGATAAAAAAACCTTCCCAAGCTTTCACACCTACAAATTTGCCATGGATAAAATAAAACAGACAGCCATATTTCAACTACAGGGTATCCCCCATCCGAAAACACATATTTTTTATGGAAATAAACAAAAACAAGAAATCCTTGATCATTTTACATTCCCCTTTATAGCCAAAAAGGCAAGAGGATCTGCCAAGGGAAACAACATCTATCTGATACATACCCACCTGGATCTTGAAAAATACCTTGTCATGACAGGACCGGCCTATATCCAGCAATACATGCCCATTAAAAAAGATATGCGCATCATCATAATTGGCAGCAAAATCAGATTGGCCTATTGGCGAATCGCTTGTCATGGAAATTTCAAAACTAATCTCTCCCAGGGAGGAGTAATCGGTTTTGATTCTCTACCCCAAAAAGCTCTGGATCTTGCACAAAAAACAGCCATAGCATGCGGCTGGGATGATGTGGGTATTGATATCATTGAATCAGAAAATCAGTTTTATGTTCTTGAAGGCAATATGAAATACGGCACCAGAGGATTTAAAGCAGCCGGTATCAACTATAAAGACCTTTTGGAACAACTTATCCTAAAAAAAGAAATCTAGGATAACCCTGCATCGGACTCATCAACTTCCCATTCCTTCAAATACGTTTGAACAGCTGCCCTTTTGGCTCCCTGCCTTGGCTTAAACAACAAATAACCCATCTTTTCTATCTCTTGTTCAAGGCAGATAAAAAAAGAGCGTTCAACATTTTTTGCATCACCAGTTTTTTTTGTTTCGTCTATCGTGTGAACAACCTTAGATGTCAAATGCCCCTGGGGAACAAAAATATCACAATCCGCGCCATTCCATTCTTCAGGGAAATTGGTTATTTTCCATTCGCTTAATTCTTCCGGACGTAGAACACTTTTGTTTGCCAAGTTGAAAGGTGCTTTAATCAGTTTCATTTTTTGCTGGTTGTACTGCATTAATTCTTTTAACAACGCCACAATATCATTAGAGAAAATCCATTCTTCTTCTTCCAGCAAAACCGGCGGAAACTCTTTACTAGTCAATGCATACCGATAAGGTCCGTTGTTTTGCCAAAACGTTTTGAATTCCTTTAAACCGGCAAGGACTTTTCTTGTAATCAATTCAACTGCCATATCTATTGCTCCAGTAATATTTCAGGAGTGGCCCAGGTTTTAGTATAGACCGGGATAAACACATCTTTTGCCAGTCCTTGAATCAATGTTATAGTGTCTTCCATATGACTCCGTACATTTTTTACCTTATATTTAAAGCACTGGTATGAAGTCAATTAAAATTGACTATAGTCATGATTTTTTCGGCGGTACTCCGTTCTCATCCCAGCCCTTTTGTTTATAATATTCCTTAACCATGTCATCAACCGGAACCACCTGATTTTTTGAGGCACCATCCAGCAAAGGCTCTTTCGTGAATCGGTCGGGCAAGGTGTCATCTATCGCAACAGATCTTCCGTCTGGTGAATTTATTGCTGGTAAATTGATCCTTTTATTCTGATTTTCTGATTAAGGATTTAATTAAGAAAACACTTGACAAGTTAAATCGGGCGTACGATACATCTTGTATACAAGATGATTTTATTCTTTTTTAAAGAAATGATAATGGAAAAGTATGTCCTTAAAAGAAAAAGTATATAAAACTCTGCGATACGATATTTTAACCGGGAAAATTCCCGGGGGAACACGGATAACAGAATCAAATATTGCAAATCTCCTTGATGTCAGCAGAACACCTGTAAGAGAAGCATTACAGCGACTCACCCAGGAAAGACTGATCACTCCCCTGCCAAGGGCCGGATATATCATTGAAGATATGTCAAATGATGATATTCAGGATCTTTTTTCCGCCCGCTTTGATATCGAAGTCCTGGTTACAAGAAAAGCTGCTCAATATATCACAGATGAAGAGCTTGAGATGATGAAAGAAAACTTACAAAAGGCAAAGACCTGCATCAACGCTAATGATCTTACTAGAATGACTGACCTGGATATTAAATTCCATACCATAATTTATACAGCGTCAAGAAGCAAAACATTTTACAGAATATGCAGGAATTTAAGTGACCTTACAATGAAGTATCGTCACGGCTTAAACCTCAGGGCAGATATATGGGATGAGGCGATTAAAAATCATGTGGCTATTTATGAGGCGCTTTTTGATAAAGATAAAGACAAAGCAGCCAGGGCAGTTACACTTCATTCAGAGCAGGTGAAATCCCAGCTTCTTGATATTATGAAAAAAGTACGGTCGGATTCATTTTTCCGAGATGAGATATAATATGGATACTGAGTCTTAAAATTTTCCATTAATCAGGAGGGGTATTATGAAAAGGGTTATTATTTTATTGCTTGCAATGTTTTTTGTATTCGTAGGTCAAACAGTACTTGCCAATGATGTATCAAAGGGAATCAGTGTGGGAAACGCCGGATCATTCACCGGTGATGCTGCAGCACCCTGCATGGAAATCTTTAATTCTTCCCAGTTGGCTGTTGACGAATGGAATGCAAGGGGGGGAATTAACGGGGTTCAAATTAAACATGTTATGGGGGATGATGCCCTTGATCCTGCGCAGGGAATCAATGTGGCGAGAAAATTTACTTCTGATAAAACAATGTATGGTGTTGTCGGACCACCGGTCAGTCATATTGCCCAGGCATCATTAAAAATCTATGGTCAAAGCAATCTTGCCTGTATTACAACCGCTGCTTCCAAACCTGAACTGACTGAATCAGGATATAAGCATTTTTTCAGGGTAAATGCCAGAAACGATGCCCATGGCTGGAATAGTGCTCTTTTTATCAAAAACAATCTAAAGGCCAAGAAAGTAGCGATATTAAACGAAAAAGTTGCCTATTGCGAAAACATGGCCCAGCAGACAATTAAAGGGCTTAAAAAACTGGGTATTACTGATGTTATGCGTGATACTATTGTTGCAGGTTCCAAAGATTATTCATCTGTGCTGACAAAGGTAAAAGCTTACAAGCCTGATGTACTCTTTTTTATTGCCACAACAGCCCCTGACCAGGCAATTGGTGTAAGACAGGCAAAAGAACTGGGAATAGATGCCATTTTCTTTGGTACAGAAGGTGCTCGGGATAAAAAGGATTTTATTGAAGCCTCAGAAGGTGCAGCCCAGGGCGCATATGTTTATCATTTTGGCCCGGATATCTATTCCATTAAGGAAGCGGAAAACTATGTCAAAAAATATGAAGATAAATACGGTTCGTTGAGTGGTTTTGGCCCACCGGCCTATGAAGCCATGAATATTTTGCTGACAGCCATTGATATGGCTGCAAAAGATGGGGAAATATCCCGTAAAGAGGTTATTTCCAAACTTGCTGCCATAAAAGATTATAAAGGGATACTTGGGTTTCCTGTAAGTTTTGATGAAAAAGGAGATCTCCTTGGTGGTGCAACCTATTTTTTCAAGGTTAATGGAAAGGATTTTGAGCAGGTTGCCGTATTGACTGGTAAATAGTTTTCATAGTAAAAAAAAGGATAATCCAGGAACAGGATCTGTCAATAAAGAAAATGTTTCTGGATATTTAAACAAATGGAAGATATTTTAGGTCAGCTTGCCCAGCAGGCAGTGAACGGCATTACCATAGGCGGAGTTTATGCACTGATTGCCATAGGTTATACCATGGTTTACGGTGTGCTTTCCATGCTCAACTTTGCCCATGGTGAAATATACATGGTCGGCGGTTTTGTCGGATGGTGGGTGCTGCAGATCTTTTCAGTCAACCATGTGCCTGTTATGAACGCTGCTCTTTTAATTTCCTTTATGATTGTTTTGTCGATGGGGATTTCAGCTCTTCTTGGGTTTCTTATTGAAAGAATTGCCTACAGACCGCTTCGTAATGCCCCAAGGATGAATCTGCTTTTAAGCTCCTTTGGGGTTTCAATATTTATCCAGAATTTTGTTTTGTATTTTCAGGGTGCCAAGGTAAAGGTGTTTCATATTTCACATCTTATACCTGAGGGGTTGCGAGTCTTCCACATCGGTGGGGTTGTCATATCCTTCATGCGTATTTTAGTGATTGTGACATGTTTTATCTGTATGGTGGTATTAACCTTGATCATTAAAAAAACCAATATTGGAAAATCCATCCGGGCCACTGCCCAGGATATTGAAGCAGCAGCTTTCATGGGGATCAATACAGATAAAATCATTGTCATTGTATTTTTGATCGGATCAGCCCTTGGAGGTGCGGCCGGTATCCTTGTCAGCCTTCTTTTTACACAGGTTGATTACTATGTGGGGTTCCAGGCAGGGATAAAAGGGTTCACTGCTGCTGTCCTGGGAGGAATCGGAAGCATTCCCGGTGCCATGGCAGGCGGTATCCTGCTTGGTCTCTGCGAAGCCATGGCAGTTACATTCTTTCCATCTGCATACAAGGATGTTGTGGCATTTGTCATACTTATTGCCGTGCTTATTTTCAGACCCCAGGGTTTAATGGGAGAAAAAATACGTGAAAAGGTTTAATCTGCAGAGCCTGATCGGGCCCAATTCCGCAACCATTATTTTTTTTGTTTTATCCATGGTTGTTATCCCGAGTATACTGCCCAACAACTACTGGCAATCAATTTTTTCCACAACCGGCGTTTATGTCATGCTTGCCCTTGGCCTGAATATTGTTGCAGGGTTTACAGGCCTTCTTGATCTCTCTTATATTGCTTTTTTTGGGATAGGCAGCTATACATTTGCCTTTCTTTGTTCCAGCCATTTTGGTATTCACCTTCCTTTTCTTGTGGCATTACCCATCTGTGCACTCACTGCCATGGCATCAGGATTTTTACTGGGGCTCACCAGTATACGCCTTAGAGGCGACTACCTGGCAATTGTAACTCTTGCCTTTGCCCAGATTTTCAGACTTTTGCTGTTAAATCTTGATGCTCCCGTTAATATTACAGGTGGTGTAAATGGAATTTATGCCTTTGACATGATAAACATATTTTCTCTGAAAGTCATAACACCTGAAAATTATTCATCATTGATCTGGACCTGTGCGCTTCTTGTTTTTATTGTTTCTTTCAGACTGAAAAACTCAAGGATTGGAAGAGGGTGGAATGCCATAAGAGAAGATGAACTGGCAGCCAATACAATTGGTATCAATACCACGAGAATGAAATTGTATTCTTTTGCATCCGGTGCTTTGATAGCAGGCTTTTCCGGTGCGGTTTTTGCCTCTTTTCAAGATTCTGTATTCCCGAACAGTTTTGGCTTCCAGCAGCTTGTCATTGTTTATTGCATGGTGATCATAGGAGGGCTTGGAAATATTTACGGGGTTATTGCAGGGGCAGTCATATTAACTGTTCTTCCTGAGTTTTTACGAGAGTACGGTGGGTTAAGGATGATGATTTACGGGGTGGTGCTGGTCAGCATCATGGCCATAAGACCCCAGGGTTTATTTTCTGCCATCCCAGGATTTACCAGATTTATAAAACGACCTGATAAAGATGAAACAGGAAAACTGCGGGCTTCAACTGATCTTTATTATTCCCAAAAGAATGATGAAACAGACAAGGTTAAATATACAAAGCAGGCAGATACGCTGCTTAAAATTCGAAACATCTCCCTTAATTTTGGAGGTTTAAAAGCCATAGATGATCTTGATTTTGATCTGCATAAAAATGAAATACTCAGTATCATCGGTCCGAACGGTGCAGGAAAAAGCACTCTTTTTAATATTATCTCCGGGATTTATCAAAGCGATCATGGGAAAGTTATTTACAGGGATAAAGATATTTCTTTTTTTAAACCCCATATGGTTGCAAAGGCAGGTATTGCAAGAACATTTCAGAATTTGAGACTGTTTAATGAACTTTCTGTTATTGACAATATAAAGATAAGCCGGTTTTGCAGAACAAAAGCGTTTTTCTTTTCAGCAATTCTTAATCTGAAATTAAACAAACAAGAAGAAAAGCAGACAGATGAAAAGGCAAAAGAAATTTTAAATATGTTTGGACAAAGACTGACAGGGTACAGGTATCACCAGAAAGTATCCCATCTTTCTTATGCCAACAGGCGAAGAGTTGAAATTGCAAGGGCAATGGCCACTGACCCGCAAATTCTGCTTCTTGACGAACCTTCTGCCGGTATGAATCCACAGGAAACCCTGGAAATTACAAAGTTTATAAAAAAATTAAGAGACTATTACGGGTATACGATTCTTGTGATTGAACATAAATTAAATCTGGTTAAGGCGGTTTCAGACAGGGTAATTGTCATAGATCATGGGAAAAAAATCTGTGAAGGATCATATGACAATGTTGCAGAAAATCCTCTGGTGGTAGAAGCTTACCTGGGTAAAAAGGGTAAAAAAGGTAATGAAAAATAAGACAATTCTTGAGCTCAAAAATGTAAATGCCTATTATGGTAAAATCCAGGTACTTTACAATATCAATATGACCATA
>JAKIUJ010000176.1 GCA_021647625.1 Desulfobacula sp. | reverse complement strand
TGAGTCGCCTACCCGGGTAGGCGTGAAAACTAAGGCATATAGGGCATATACCGAGTTTACACAACGCAGTCGGATAGGATGAATCGGCTTCCAAAATGTAAAGTTCTTTTTGAGTGGGCCCTAAGGAGGGACGATGTTTCAATTTGATACAGAACAACAGGTTTGTGAAGTTGGCGGTGTAAAGTTCGGGGGGCAGCCTGGAGATTATCCGACAGTTGTCTGCAATTCTATTTTCCAGAAAGGCGACAAAGTATTTCCCGGTAAGCGCAAAGATGGGTTTGAAAAAAAAATGGCTGAAAATCTTCTCAAAACTCAGGAAAAGCTGTCTGAAGAAACCGGTGTCCCTGGAATGGCCGATATCGTTGCAAATACCGGTAAAGAGTTTAAGACATTTATCGATTTTGTTGTGGATAACTCAGATATGCCGTTTTGTATCGATGCCTGGACTGTGAAACCAAAACTTGAAGCAGCTGCATACTGTGCAGAAAAAGGACTTCTTGACCGTATGTTTTACAACAGTATTACGGTCTGGGAACAGGATCTGGATGCTGAAATCAGTGAGATGGTTAAAATTGGTGTGAAAAATGTTCTTCTGGTTGCCTTTGACCAGGAAGACCAGATGCCTTCCGGGCGTATTACAGGTACTCAAAAACTTTTGGATGCTATTGAAAAAAATGATGCAAAATTTGAGAATTTATTTGTGGATACGTCTGTAATGAATGGTCCTGCAACAGCACTGTGTGGGCTTGCCAATAAAATGATCAAGGAAAAATGGGGTTTTGCAACAGGCAGTGCCCCATCAAATGGATCCTATATGTGGAAAGAGGCAAGAGAAAAATGGGGATTCAAAGGCTGGGCAGCCGCAGATGCAGCAGTGGAATCCTTATCCGCATTTATGTATCACGATATTATATTTTCAGGACCAATGGTTGGAGCCCAGCGAATTATTCCTGCCATAGCAATGGCTGATGCATTCCATGCAACCGCAGTTTTCAGTGAAACCGGCAGATTGCCCAAGGTTGATACCCATCCACTCTTTAAACTGTTCCCCGATTTTGTGGAGAACCTGAAGACGATTAGAAAATAGCACGTAAATGACAAGTGAATAAATAATTACAGGTAATATTAAGGAATCGTTACAAAATAACTTGATCTAAATTGCTTCCAAAACCCCTTAATGGGTATTTTTTACAAAAAACCCTTAAACGGCAGGGTATTTTTACAAAAGACCCCGGGTATTTTGAAAACAAAAGATCAAGTAATTTTGGAGCCGATCCTAAACTAAAAAATAATTCACATGAGAGGGAGAACGATGCCGGAATTTACTGGAAAAGAAAGAGTTCAAAAACTGTTCAAACGTGAACCTTTAGACACGATGCCCTGTTTTAGCGGCCAGGGAGCAGTTGTGGTCCAGGCGATTGAGAAAATGGGAGCCCGGTTCGCAAAAATTCATACTGATGCAAGATTAATGGCAGAATCTGCCATTACGTCTGCCCGATTATTTGGAATGGATGCCGTGGTGATTCCTTACGATATGGCGGTTGTAGCTGAAGCCATGGGGCGCGGGGTTTCCCTGTATGACGGTGTGGACGGTGTTATTTATCCGACTGTCCCAAATAAATGGAAAACACTTGATGAAATTGATATTCCAGCTGATTATATGAGCCAGGGCCGACTGCCAATGGTTGATGAAGCGTTCAAGATTATTAAAGAAGAAGCACCGGATCTGGCTGTTGGTGCCTGGGTACTTGGTCCTTTCACCATGGCTGGACAGATTATGGAACTGGATATTCTTTTAAAAGGTCTGAAAAAGAAAAAAGATGAGACTGCGGCATTTCTTGCACAGGTGACCCGGATTACCATTGATCTGGTGAAGCATTATCAGGAACTGGATGTTGATTTTATAAGTGTAAGGGACATGGGCTCGGGAACAGACCTTTTGTCACCGCGTATGTGGAAAACTCTTGTCGGTCCGAACCTTAAAGAAGTTTTCGATGCCATTACCCGTGTTCCTTCTGTCAATCACATCTGCGGTTCCACAGATATGATCATCGAGATGATGCATGAATGCGGCGCAGATGCCTTAAGTGTAGACCAGAAAAATACCGTAGCCCAGACAAGAGAGAAATTAGGTAACGATGTTCTGATTTTCGGTAATTTTGATCCATATGCAACGCTTTGCCAGATGGAAGATCAGGCTGAAGTAGAAGCTGTGATTAAAACCTGCATTGATAACGGAATTGATAGTGTCTGGCCCGGCTGCGATATCTGGCCTGAAGTAAAACAAGAAAATATGAAAACCTATGTCAAAACAGTAAGGGAATATGGGAAAAATCCATCGCCGGCAGTTGGACGAATCTAAAAAAGGAGAAATATATTATGTCAACTCAGGAAGAAATTTTAACAAAATTGAGAGAAGCCGTTGTTGAGTATGAAGAGGATGACTGCGCTGATGCAGCACAGGAAGCTCTTGATTCGGGTGTGGATCCGATGTTGGCAGTCATGGACGGTCTGGCT
The DNA here is from genome assembly GCA_021647625.1 of Desulfobacula sp. GTDB lineage: Bacteria > Desulfobacterota > Desulfobacteria > Desulfobacterales > Desulfobacteraceae > Desulfobacula. Next base: position 6,377 of record JAKIUJ010000176.1, on the reverse strand, counting down.
GCGGGAATGGAAGAAGTTGGTGTGCTGTTTGATACCAATGAGTATTTTGTTCCGGAAGTATTGATGTGCGCAGATGCTCTTTATAAAGGGCTGGATATCCTGCGCCCCCATATTTCAATGGATTCTGATGCGCCCAAGGCATCTGTTGTCATTGGTTCCATCCAGGGCGATGTCCATGATATCGGGAAAAACCTTGTTAAAATGATGTTTGATGTTGCAGGTTGGGATGTTCATGATCTGGGTCGTGATGTTCCCCTGGAAAGTTTTGTTGAAAAACAGCTGGATGTTGATTCAGATGTCCTTGCCATGTCCGCCATGATGACCACCACCATGATGGGGATGAAAAAAGTTATTGCCATGGTAAAAGAGAAAAATCCGGAATGCCTGATCATGCTGGGTGGTGCCCCTGTAACCCGTGATGTTGCCAATTTGTTTGGAGCAGATGGGTATGCCGAGTCTGCCGGCAATGCAGTATCTGAAGGGATTAAAATGATCGGTCGCTTAAGAGAATATCAAAAAGGCGAGATCCAGTAATAAAAGGAGCTAAAAATAAATGGCACAAGAAACTGTAAATGTAATATTTCAGCCCTCCGGCCGGCGCGGAAAAGTTCCTAAAGGGTGTAATGTCATAGAGGCCTCAAGACTTATCGGTGTTGATATTGAGGCTCTTTGCGGTGAAACAAAAGTGTGCGGGAAATGTATTGTCCGTATTGAAGAAGGCCATTTTGAAAAATATAATATTCAATCTTCTATAGAAAACGTTTCTGCCTGGCAGGAAGAGGTTGAAGCACAATTTATTAATCCTGAAAATCGTGAAAAGGGGTTGCGGCTCGGGTGTGTGGCGAAAATTAACGATGATATCCTGGTATTTGTCCCTGAAGAATCCCGTGCCGGAAAGCAGGTGGTTTCCAAAGCTGCCCGCGATATCCATATAGAACATAACCCTATGGTCAGGCTGTATACCATTGAAGTTAAAAAGCCTGATTTTGAAGACAAGATAGGGGATTGGGAACGTATTACAAATGGTCTTGCCCGGGAATACGGTTTATCGGATCTGACCATTGATATTGTCACCTTAAGAACACTTCCCGGAGCCCTGCGTGCAAAGAACTGGACTGTTACCGTCAGTGTCTGGAATGATAAGGAAGTCATCCGGATTCAGCCCGGCGAGGTTAAAAATGTCTATGGGATCGCTATTGATGTGGGAACGACAACCTGTGCCGGATACCTTTGTGACTTGAATACAATGGAAGTGATCGGTACGTCTTCCATCATGAATCCCCAGTGTAAATACGGTGAGGATGTCATGGCCCGCATCACTTTTCATATGACGACGCCGGGCGGCCTTAAACGGATGAGCGATGATATCATTGAAGGCATTAATTCAATGATTGAAAAAGCCATTGCACTCACCCATCCCGAAAAGAAGAAAATAAGGAAAAAGAAAGGTGAAGACGGCCCTGTTGAATATAAAGAAATTATTGAAGAAGGTGTCGAGTATCTGAGGATCACCAAAGAAGATATTGAAGATGTCACCATCGGGTTCAACACTGCCATGCACCATATCCTTCTGGGACTTGATCCGGAACCTGTCGGGCTTGCGCCTTTCCCACCTGTTATCCATCACAGCCTGGATATTAAAGCAAGGGATCTTGGCATTGATATCAATCCATCCTCCTATATTTTTGTCATGCCAAATGAGGCAGGTTTTGTGGGAGGGGACAATGTGGGCGTTCTTCTGGCTGAAGAACCCTATAAGGGGGATGAAATCCAGTTGATCATCGATATCGGGACCAATGGTGAGTTAATCTTAGGTAACCGTCACAAACTGTATTCATCCTCCTGTGCCACAGGTCCTGCCATGGAAGGTGCCCAACTTGCATTTGGCATGCGGGCAGCGCCTGGTGCCATTGAACGTATTGAAATAGATCCTGAAACCCAGGATGTTGATTACAGGGTTATCGGTCATGATAAATCCCGTAAATTTTCCAAACCTGAAGATATGAAGGTTAAAGGAATTTGTGGGTCAGGTATCCTGGATGTTTTAGCTGAGCTTTATCGATCCAGTGTTATCACTAAAACGGGTGTTTTCAATAAAAAAGCATTGAAAGAGAATCCACGTTTTAGAAAGAATGCAGATACCAGGCAGCCTGAATTTGTCCTGGCATGGAAAGAAGATTCTTCCATTGGCAAAGACATTGTCATCACCCAGAAAGATGTTCGCCAGATTCAGCTTGCAAAAGGCGCATTATACGCTGGTTGTAAGCTGATGATGAAACGCATGGGCATTGAAAAAGTTGACACGGTAAAAATCGCCGGTGCTTTTGGTACCCATGTTGACAGAGAAAAAGCGTTGGTAATGGGTCTGTTCCCTGATTGTGAAATAGAACGGATTCATGGCGTCGGAAATGCTGCCGGTGATGGTTGCAGGGCAGCTCTTTTAAATAAGAAAAAACGTGATGAAGCCAATTGGTGTGCACGTAATGTTCAATATCTTGAACTCACTGTTGAGCCCACATTTGAAAAAGATTTTATGGAAGCCATGCAGATGCCGCATATGACGGATAAATTTCCGCATCTTGAAGGTGTTGTACCGGATCATGTTCTGAATCAGGGTCCTAAAGGGCCCAAAAAACCTGATCTGGCAAATTAAAGTGATTAAAATGGACAAAATTTGCATGGAAGTTGATCCTGGAATATGTGGATTTTCCTGTCGAATTGAAGCATGGGAAAAAGAGAAACACATTGCCGGAGTGGGTATTTTGGATTCTCAATGTGAGCTGGTTCAAAAACTTTCAGCCTGTATTGATGAAATTACTCTCCATGACCTTTTTTTACCGATAACCCGGAATCCCATTTTTATTTCAGCGGAACGCTCTGGCTGTCATCTGGCCTGCCCTGTTCCTGTGGCGGTTGTGAAATCCACTGAAGTCGCACTTGGGTTGGCCATTTCAAAAGATGCTGCAATTAGATTTAATTCAGATTGCAAATAGGAATTATAGCAGATGAAAGATGAAACAACCGATGAATCAACCATTGACAATGGCGATACAGGTTCAAACCCAAAACTTGAAATTGTTGAAGAACGGGTTGCCAAAGGAAAAGCACCGGTACTTGTTGAAATTATCTGTGAGCGGGTGCATTGTGTGATGTATGACTACGCTATCAACACTGTAGATATGGTTGCTGAAACATTTGGAGATCAGATTGAAATTCAAACTGTTGTCCGACGGGGCGGCATTAAGAATGCCACACGATTTTTAAAATTGTGTAAAAAAGCAGGTAAATTATTATCTGTCCCCACCATACTTATTAATGGTGATGTGCTGTTTACTACTGTACCGCTTCCGGAAGAGCTGACGGCTGTGATATCATCTTATCTTAAGAAAAGTGATACTGAGACGACTAAAAAAAGTGATCCTGTCAACATGCTGAAAAAAAGGAAATAAATTATTGTGAACCCTGCTGAATGTGTGAAAAAGATAGTTCCATTACATGCAGCCGCTGACATTGGTAACAAAAAGGTTAAATCTTTCAGGTCAAATGTTGGCGTTTCGGATCGTTTACTAGAATTGCTTCATGTCAAAGGGAAAAAATACGGCCTGGAGTCAATTATTTCATTTGATGTAAAAGAAATCGTTGTTGCTAACTGGGTCTGCCTGAAATGCCGTTACGGCTGTTCTCAGTTTAATTCCAACTGGTCCTGCCCGCCGGCAACACCGGATATTTCTGAAGTGCGTAATCTTTTAGCTGAGTATTCTACTGCATTAATGTTGGTTGGAAGCCAAAAATGCAATGAGTTTTACAGGGACACCAATAAAAAACGGATCGACCAGGTCCGGTATTGGAAAGGAACTGTAACTCTTGAACGACAATTGTTTCTTGAAGGGTATGATAAGGCATTCGGTCTTGTAAGCGGTGCATGCTCGTTGTGCAAAAAATGTGCATACCCTGAAAATTGTAAATTTCCCATGGAAAAAAGACCTACGGTGGAATCTTTATCAATTGATCTTGTCGGAACATTGAAAAATATAGGAATCGGCACTCAGGTTGCCATGGATTTAAAGGAAACATTTAAATACTACTCAATGATTTTATTAGACTGAAATTATGGATGTAAAGCATTAACCCTGTAGAATTATCATGAATTTCATGTTATACGGAAAATCAAATGATAATCAGGATTTTTGAATCAGAGCGTGTCCAATGTCTTGATGCTTTTGTAATAACCTAAAAAGGGACATTGGATTATGGTACCGGGGTTTAAAAAATCTGATCCAGCGCATACGGATTTTCAATATCTTGAAGACCTTTCCTGTGCGTATTGGTATTCCGAAGTATTATTTGCCGCATTGGAACTCAAAATTTTCATGTATATTGATAAAGGTGCTGCAAGTCTTCAATCGCTTGCAAAAGAGGCATTATGTAATGAATCGGAACTTTTTCGTCTTCTTCGATGCATGGAGCGTATGACACTGGTTGTTTCTTATGAAGATAAGTGGTCAAATTGTCAGGTTTCATCTATGTACCTTGTACCTGATAAAGAAGCGTATATGGGCGACTTTTTTCTTTACCGGCATTATATGCGCCCTAACTGGGCAAAGTTGTCTGAAAGTGTTTCTTCCACCAAGAGCATAGCACCGCGAGAGCTTGGATATCAGGAACGAAATTTTTTATATGTAAAATCCATGGATACCCTTGTAAAACAAAAAGCTGTCGAAGTCGCAGAATTGATATACACTCAAAATGTTAACGGGCCCATCCTTGATCTCGGCGGTGGTGCCGGGAGTATGATCCGGTTGTTATTGACGGATCAGGATAATTGTGACGCTGTTCTATTTGAATTACCCGAAGTGATCGAGGCAGCAAAAGAGTTATACCCAAAAGAAAGTGATTGGGTCGGAATCAAGACACTGAGCGGAGATTTTAGAACCCATAAGTTTGATGAAGTGTTTGGTCTGATTATCATGAGTAATTTTCTCCATGCCTATGGCCCGGATGAAGCGAAAGACCTGTTGCAAAAAGCAGTATCTCTTTTAGGCGCGAACGGAAAAATTATTATTCATGATTATTTTCCGGACCGCAGGGGGGCAAATCCCCAAAAAGGAGCCTTGTATGACCTGTCTATGATGCTCAATACTTATAACGGTGCCTGTCATGAAGCTTGTGTCATCACTCAATGGCTTAAAGAGTGCGGCCTTTATAATGTTCAGATGGCAGATTTGAGTACTGACACCTCAATTATCATCGCAGATGGGGATGGTAAAACAAAAATACAAAGTGAACCCTTGATTGACCAGGCACTGGCCCTTGGGTTTGATCAGGCAGTCCCACTGAATACAAAAGGTATTGTCACAGCTCCCTGGGTTGAAATGAAATGTCGGTATGGGTGTGGAGGGTATGGGAAAAATCTTCAATGCCCCCCCCATGGGATGTCATATAAAAAAACCCGTACCCTGCTTGATTCATATACCCGGGCAATACTGGTACAGGGGGCTCCACCGGGAAAATCATTCCATGACAAGCTGCTTGCCCTGGAAAAGAAAGCCTTTCTTAAGGGTTATCCAAAAGCTGTGGTGTTCGGTGCAGGGCCCTGTCCTGTCTGTCCAACATGCCCTGAAGATGGTGAGTGCAGGAACCACGCCCTTGCAAGGCCTTCCATGGAAAGCTGTGGTATTGATGTCTATTCAACGGCCCAGAATCTTGGCTTGTCATTGAAACCTGTGAAAGAAAAAGGGCAGTATATCAAGTATATTGGCCTTCTTGTTCTGGAGTAAAGAAAATGAAAATATTGATGGTGCAACTGCCTACATCCCATCTGGGCGCCGGGGAACGGGTATATCCCCTGGGTCTTTCAAGGTTGTCTTCCCTGGTGCCTGTAAAGATACAAAAACAGGTATTGGACATGAATATCCATCCAGATCCCTGGGTTGAATTAAAAATACTGCTAAAAGAAACAACTCCAAAAATTGTTGTATTGTCTTTTAGGAATATCGATCCCCTTGCAGGGCATCAGGCGTCTTACCTGTCTTCGTTGAAAACCGCTGCAAACCTCACTCGAAATTTAGTGCCTGATGCAAGAATTCTTGCAGGCGGACCTGGGTTTTCAATATTTGCAAAACGCCTGATGCAGGAAGTTCCACAGATTGATATTGGATTAAAAGGGGAAGGCGAGCTTGTTTTTCCCAGGCTTTTGTCACAAAACTTGGATTTAAAAGATATACCGGGAATCCTGTGGCGGGATGCAGGCTTATTGTATTCCAATTCTCCGGGCTCAAAAATATCTATGGATGATCTGCCTTCCATGGATCTTGTATCCTTTTCTCCCCGGGACTACACTCGTGGTAATGCTTATGTCGCTGCAATGGGTATTGAGG
>JAKIUJ010000175.1 GCA_021647625.1 Desulfobacula sp. | reverse complement strand
AAATTGTTTTCAAAACCCCTTAAAAGACTGGGTATTTTGAAAACAAAAGTTCAAGTAATTTTGGAGCCGATCCTTACCCGTTCTTTTTTTCAAAGTCTTTCATAAACGAAATCAAATCCGTGACTGCATCCATTCCCGTTGCATTGTAAATTGATGCCCGGCAGCCTCCCACACTTCGATGACCTTTTAAGCCACCAAAACCTGATCTTATGGCATCGCTGATAAATTGGGCTTCAAGATTTTCATCCGGTAAACGGAAGGTAACGTTCATCAAAGAACGCGATCCAATATCCGTTGTGGCACGGTAAAATCCGGAATCATCCATGAAATTGTATAAAAGTTTCCCTTTTTCCTGGTTGAGTGCACCCATTTTTTCAAGACCGCCAATGGTTTCTTCCACCCATTTTAAGACCAGCTCAATGGTATAGATGCCAAAGCAGGGCGGAGTGTTGTACATGGAGTTTTTATCGGCAAAAGTGTTGTATGACAGCATGGTGGGTATATTATCCGGTATCCGATCCAGAAGATTCTGTTGGACAATGACCATGCACACCCCTGAAGGACCGATGTTCTTCTGGGCACCGGCATAGATCATTCCGATATTTTCCATGTCCAGGGGCCGTGACATGATATCAGATGACATATCAATAATCATGGGAACACCATTTGTGTCGGGTAATGTTTCAAATTGCGTGCCCTTGATAGTGTTGTTGCTTGTCAGATGAACAAAGGCGGCATCCTTATTAAAAGAGATATCTTTTGGTATATAACAAAAGTTTTTATCTTCGGAAGATGCCACAATCTGTATGGGTTTGTTCTGGATTTTTGCTTCGGCAATGGCCTTGGTGGACCAGGTGCCGGTATTAATGTAATCCGCACTTGAATTGGCGGATAAAAAATTTAAGGGGATCATGCAAAACTGCATGCTGGCACCCCCCTGGAGGAAAAGAACCTTATAGTCAGGCCCGAGTTTCAGCAGCCGTTGCGTACGTTCGACTGCATCATTGATAACATCATCAAACCATTTGGAGCGATGACTGACCTCTGTAATGGACATGCCGCTTTTTTTGTAGTTTAAAAAAGAGTCTTTTATCTCTTCTAAAACCGGCAATGGAAGCGCGGCAGGTCCGGCATTGAAATTATGAATTCTATCGTTCATGATAATGGATTCCTTTTTGTTTAAATAGTGGCTGACCGAAAACTCGTGTTTGGACGAAAAATTGCCCATATGCAAGGCGCAAGGAATTCTGAAACCGAAGTGTACTATAGTACATGAGGATTTCAGCATTTTGCAGCAACGAAGCAGATGGGTGGATTTTCGTTCAAACACTAAATAACAAACCCGGTGCTGCATGCTTATAAGGGGAGTGCAGCACCGGGTTTGTTTTTGCCTGTTACGACTTGTTTAGTGGTTGGCCGAAGGCTTCGTGTTTGGATGAAAAATTGCCCATATGCAAGGCGCAAGGAATTCTGAAACCGGAGTGTACTTTAGTACATGAGGCCACTCTTAAATTTGGCAGAATTCTGAAGTAACGCCGCAGATGGGTGAGTTTTCGTTCAAACACTATTGGGCCTGTTTGGGTTTGGGCAGTGCTTCAAGATCCTTAAGTGCCGCATCAATCTGTTCCTGGGGAAGTTCATGATCCGATAGTTTGCCTCTAAAGAAATTTTCATAGGCGCCAAGATCCACAAGGCCATGTCCACTCCAGTTAAAGAGGATGGTTTTTTCCTTGCCTTCTTCTTTGGCTTTAAGCGCTTCACGGATGGTCATGGCAACTGCATGGTTACACTCAGGTGCGGAAATATAACCTTCGGATCGGGCAAAGGTAAGCCCTGCATTAAAGGTTTCTATCTGCTGGATGGATTCAGGCCTGACGATGCCATCTAAAACCAACTGGCTGACAATCGGTGCCATGCCGTGATATCTTAAACCACCTGCATGTATGGGTGCCGGTACAAAATTATGACCCAGAGAATGCATGGGCAGCAAGGGTGTTTTCTGGACAGTATCGCCAAAGTCATAGGCAAAGGGTCCACGGGTCAGCGTGGGGCAGGATGCCGGTTCAACAGCAATAATATCAATATCTTTACCATTGATTTTATCTTGGGCAAATGGAGCGGCAAGGCCTGCAAAGTTACTGCCGCCGCCGGCACTGCCGATGATTACATCCGGATAATCGCCGGTCATTTCCATCTGTTTTTTTGCTTCAAGACCAATGATGCTCTGATGGATCATGACATGATTGAGAACAGATCCAAGGGCATATTTGGTCTTTTCATTCTGGACCGCTTCTTCCACGGCCTCACTGATGGCCATGCCGAGGCTGCCCGGGCAATCCGGATCTATTGCAAGAATGCTTCGGCCGGATTCGGTTTCATTACTAGGGCTTGCCGTACAATTGGCACCCCAGGTTTCCATCATCAAACGGCGATAGGGTTTTTGGTTGTAGGATATTTTAACCATAAATACCTTGCACTCAATTCCAAAAAAAGAACAGCACATGGCAAGGCTGCTGCCCCATTGACCTGCTCCGGTTTCAGTGATGATTTTTTTGGTGCCGGCCAGCTTATTGTAATAGGCTTGAGCAATGGCTGTATTGGGTTTATGAGATCCGGCAGGAGACACACCCTCATTTTTATAATAAATTTTTGCAGGGGTGCCCAATGCTTTTTCAAGGCTGTGTGCTCGAAATAGAGGAGAAGGACGCCAGATAGCATATTTGTCAAGAATTTCTTCGGGGATATCAATATACTGCTGGGTGCTCACTTCCTGTTCAATCAGATTCATGGGAAAGATCGGCGCAAGGTCTTCAGGACCGCAGGGTTGTCCGGTTCCGGGGTGAAGTGGGGGTTCCATGCCATTGGGAAGGTCTGCCATGATGTTGTACCACTGTCTCGGCATATCTTTTTCTGAAAGTACATACTTCTTGGTCCTCATAACTCCTCCTTAGTATTGGGGTTAAAGGTTTACTCAAAATTGGTAATTTATTTTTGAGTAAACCCTAAATTAAAAAAAAGATGCATGTAAAGGACACATCATTTTTTGGGGTTGACGATGTTATTGGCTTGGCCTGTCGTTAAATAGTCAACGATCTGGTTTGCCACATCCCGTGCAACATTATCCTGAGCTTCATGGGTGGAAGCACCAAGATGGGAAGAACATATAAAATTATCAAGATCCATCAGGCTGATTTTACCTGGAGGTTCAGTTGCAAAAACATCCAGAGCAGCACCGCCGAGATGCCCGTTGTTTAGTGCATAGTACAGGTCATCCTCGTTGACAATACCGCCCCTTGCACAATTAATCAACATGGCACCCTGTTTCATTCGATACAGGGTTTCTTTGTTAAAAAGATTGGTGGTTTCTTTTGTTTTGGGGGTATGAATGGAGATATAATCGGATTGGGTGAGCACTTGATCAAATGTGGCAGGTTTAACACCGATATCCTCTATGGCTTCTACAGCCTGATAGGGATCATAGCCGATAACTTTCATCTTAAGCCCCATGGCCCGGTCGGCAACAAGGGTGCCGATATTTCCGATACCAACAAGACCCAATGTCTTGTTATAAATTTCCCGACCCCGCAGATGTTTTTTCTCCCATTTGCCGTCTTTTAATGTGGCCGTGGCTTTTGGGATATTCCTGGATAGGGCCATAAGCATTGCGATGGTGTGTTCCGCAGTGGTGATGGTGTTGCCAAAGGGGGTGTTCATCACGGCAACCCGGGCAGCTGTGGCAGCAGGAATGTCAACGTTATCAAGGCCGATACCGGCACGTCCTACAACCTTGAGATTCGTGGCCTTGGCTAAGAGTTTCTGGTCAACTTGAGTTTTACTTCGAATGGATAGGCCGTCATAGTTGTTGATGATTTGTCCAAGCTCGTCCTGGCTTAGATCGGTTTTGACATCGACTTCAAAGCCCGGCGTGTTTCTAAAGATTTCAATACCCACATCGGATAGGGGATCGCTGACGAGTACTTTCATGATTAACTCCTCCTTTATTAATGAGAATTAATAAAAAAAATCTGCTTCAGTATATATATGCAATTAAAAAAGTGAGGGTCAATACTGAAAGAATGGTGACAAAATAGTGATAAAAAATAACCATTACTCAAGGGAGCGCAGATAGGACCTAAGATTGATCTTTTTGTTTCGCAATTCTAATTTGGTGCGAATTTTATATCGATGGGATGTTATTGTATTTAAAGAAACATTTAAAAGATTGGCGATCTCTTTGTTCACCACTCCGTCTTTAACCAGGGTTGCAACTTTGATTTCCATGGGTGTCAGATTTAGATATTTTGAAGACAGCTTTGAAACCAAAGGTGAGGCGATCTGGTTGATATTTTTTTCCAGCTGAGCTATGAGCGCTTTTTGCTCCCGGCTTAGATTGCCCTGGCTCAATTGATCTAAAAATGGCATGATGGAATGCTTGATATTGACTAAAAAGTTTTCCTGATCTGTCTTTTTTTTTGTCTCCATCTGTTTTAAAATTACTTTTAAAGCGATATTGGCTTCTTCCAGGCGTTGATTTGTTTTTGTCAGTTTATCCGTTCTTTTTTCTACCAGTTTTTCAAGCTGGGTCTTATATGTCTGCAAATCATCTTCAAGACGTTTGCGCTTGAAAAATTCAGGGACATCAATATGCTTGTAGTGTTCATATTTTATATAGGCTTGTTTGCTGTACTTATTGATGTATTCCTTAATTTTTGATGGCGGAGCCATAATAAAGCGGCAATGGCGATCCCCTTTTGCCCGGCACTCAATTTCTGCGGTAACAAGAGCTATTCCAAAACTTTCTTCACACCATCCCGAAGAGTAGCCGGCATTCATAACGCAGACCGGAAATTTGGTTTTTTCTTCTTTTTCCATCCAGGCCTGGGCTTCCAAGGAGTATGGATGATCATATATTAAATAATAATTTTCATCCGGAGTTGGATTGGACATGGGATGAATTTTCACAGTAGCCCATCCTGTATAGGCAAAATGAACAGGACCTGCTGACAGTTTTTCAATGGGGTCTGTCACATTCATTTTGGAAAAAAAACTTTTTGCGTCTGCCTTGCCAATGGAGTGAGCAATGTCAAATAAAAAATTAAACGCCAGGGTGCGGGCTTCTTTTTCTCCCCTATCCTGATAGAGCTGGGTCATCATGTCAAAAAATTCTTTGGACATGGATGATGCCCTGACAAGGATATAACGCTCATCGGAAAATTGGACCAGGCCCTTTTCAGGGTCCCGTTCAATGATGGAAAAATAGTTTCTGACATAATTTTGTGCAGTTAGAAACACCTTGGTGAAATTGTCAGGAACATTCACCGTATTCAGATCGGGCTTGTGGGGCTGGGTCATGGCTGGTCTCGTTATAGGTGTTGTTTTTCGTTGTCATCATAGAATTTAATATAGTCTTCCGGATGATTCATGAAATTTTTATACAATTGATAGTAATTGGTGTTCTTGTATTGAATCGGTTGAACTTGATGGTTATCAAAGGAGTAGATCCGGGCACCAGGGCAGGCAAGCAAAAATGGAGAGTGGGTGGCAATGATGAACTGGGCATGGCCCTTTTTGCTTATCTTGATTAATAAATTTAAAAGGTCAATGAGAGATTGTGGAGAAAGTGCAGTTTCCGGTTCATCCATAAAATATAACCCTTTAATCTTATATCGAGATTTAAAATAGGACATGAGTGACTGGCCGTGGGACTGGGTGATCAGGGATTTACCACCAAAATAGTTGAGCATTTTTTCATCGCTCATTGCCCATTCTTCAAGGCTTTTTGCAAAATGGGTAAAGATCTGGGAACCAAAAAATGATCCGGGTACGGGTTCGTTTTTCCACTCAACGCTGAGTGTTTTGTATAAATCATCTTCGTATGGGTTTTGCTCAAATCGCAAATTAAAATCGCTCTGCCATATATGGATGCCGCATCGAATGGCAAGGGCCTTGAGCAGGGTTGATTTGCCAGCACCATTTTCACCGATTAAAAAGGTGATAGGGGTTTCAAAGGTGATGGACTCGGTTCTCTGGAACAGTTTTAGATTAAACGGGTAAAAGTCTCTTGTCGGAAATTGGTCGGAATGGACATTTACCTTGTCTAAAAAAATCACTCTTTTTTACCTTTTTTTTTTGCCTGTTCAATCAGATCGAGCAAGGATAGTACTTTGGGTCTGGCTTTGTCTAAAAATGCAGCATCGAATTCTTTTTGGGATAGTTTTTCTTTAAGATGCGCATGTACATCAAACTGGTTGAACCAGCAGTCCAGGGTTTTAAAACAGGGGCTGCCACTGTTTTCAGACCGGCAATATGAAAAATTGATCTGGTGGCAAAGTTTCGGGCAACGAACGCTGACAGTATCATCGGGTGGTTGAGCGGAAAGGGGCTTGCTTTTGGATTCAGTCATGATATTCCTAATTTTTTAATTGACCTGCAGCAGGATAGAGAAATAGTTTTTCCTGCTGCAGGTGGGGTGATTTTATTTTGTCTGTTTGGGTTTGGGCAGGCCCTCAATATCTTTTAGGGCTGCGTCAATAACATCCTGGGGTAAATCGTGGTCCGACAGTTTGCCCTGAAAATAGGATTCATAGGCACCAAGATCCACAAGTCCGTGACCACTCCAGTTAAAGAGGATGGTTTTTTCTTTTCCTTCCTCTTTGGCTTTGAGTGCTTCTCTTATTGTCATGGCAACGGCATGGTTGCATTCAGGTGCGCTGATATACCCTTCTGAGCGTGCAAAGGTCAATCCGGCTTCAAAGGTTTCCATCTGCTGCACGGATTCGGCACGAACAATACCATCCATGACAAGCTTGCTGACAATGGGTGCCATCCCATGATAACGCAGGCCCCCTGCATGAATAGGCGCCGGTACAAAATTGTGACCCAGAGTGTGCATGGGCAGCAATGGTGTCATCTGGACGGTATCCCCAAAGTCATAGGCAAAAGGACCTCTTGTCAATGTCGGGCAGGAAGCAGGTTCAACTGCAATAATATCGATCTCTTTCCCGGCTATTTTATCCCGGGCAAACGGCATGGCAAGCCCGGCAAAATTACTGCCGCCACCTGCACTGCCGATAATGACATCCGGATAATCCCCGGCCATTTTCATCTGTTTAACAGCTTCAAGACCGATGACACTCTGGTGAATCATGACATGGTTTAATACACTGCCAAGCGCATACTTTGTGTCATCAGCAGAGACTGCTTCTTCAACCGCTTCACTGATGGCCATGCCAAGGCTGCCCGGTGAATCAGGATCTTTTTCGAGGATGGATCTGCCGGCCCGGGTTTCATTGCTGGGACTGGGTGTGCAGTTGGCACCCCAGGTTTCCATCATCAGACGGCGGTATGGCTTTTGGTTATAGGAAACTTTTACCATAAACACCTTGCACTCAATTCCAAAAAAAGAACAGCACATGGAAAGGGCACTGCCCCATTGGCCGGCACCTGTTTCCGTTGTTATTTTTTTTGTTCCGGCAATCTTGTTATAATATGCCTGTGCAATAGCGGTGTTGGGTTTGTGACTGCCTGCAGGGCTGACCCCTTCATTTTTATAGTAAATTTTTGCAGGTGTATCCAATGCTTTTTCCAGGCTGTATGCGCGAAAGAGGGGAGACGGTCGCCAGATGGCGTATTTGTCTAAGATTTCTTCGGGGATATCAATAAATGCTTGAGTGCTCATTTCCTGTTCGATCAGGTTCATTGGGAAAATCGGAGAAAGATCATCAGGCCCACAGGGCTGTCCGGTCCCCGGATGAAGCGGCGGTTCCATGGGGCTGGGCATATCAGCCATGATATTGTACCATTGTCGCGGCATCTCTTGTTCGGTTAATACATACTTTTTAGCTTTCATAGGCCCTCCTTGTTCGCGGGTTTATATTAAGGGAAAAAACGCCTCAAATTTATGAAAACATATCTTGGCAGATATGTTCGCTTACAAGTTTAACAGATGACACTAGTTAAATTCATTATGAGAATAACAAAGCCAAGTCAAGGACTAAATTCCGGATTGCAATGAAATTAGTTTCTTGTAATCTTCTGGTGTATCCACATCATTTAGAATGGCAGAATCTTGTATGGCAACCTTTAAAATATCTTGCTTATACTTTTTAAACAGAACCCTGGCACCGGTATCTGCCGTTATATTTTTTAATTGAGGAAACAAGGCTTTTGAAATGATTACCGGGTTCCCGCGCCGGCCATTATGAAAGGGTATGGCAATCAGTGCATTGGCTTTTTCAAATGCAGCAATCAAATGGTTGATAATGGCCGGGGTAACAAGGGGCTGATCTCCCAAAAGAAACATGGCACCATCAATATCTTGTGATAGATGGGTTATGCCTTTGATAAGTGAGGTGCTCTGGCCGCACTTGTAGTTGTCATTAATGATTATATTGATAGGGATCAGATCACCATTTTTGTCCAGATGCCGGCGTATTTTTTTGCATCATGGCCCAGAACAACGATGACCCTTTCAAGTCCTGAAGCAAGTGCCTGGGACACCACCCGGCCTAAAATAGTAGTATCTCCATAGGGCATCAACTGCTTTGTCTGTCCCATGCGCGACGCTGTTCCTGCGGCAAGGATAATCCCGGCAATTTTTTTGGGAACAGATATCATAAAATAAAGTTTTTTTGCTTTTTGATTGGCGCCCTTTTTTTAATCAATTCCCCCACAATGCTGACGGCAATCTCTTCCGGGGTCTCAGCGTTAATATCCGTTCCGATGGGCGAATATATTTTTTCCAGCCGTTCTTTGGAAATACCGTTTTCCATGAGATCTTTGTAGATAATATTTCTTTTTTTGATGCTGCCGATCATGCCGATATAGGTTGCTTTGGTTTCCAGGGCAAATTCAAGAACCGCCTTGTCATGCAAATGCCCCCGGGTAATGATCAGGATATAG
>JAKIUJ010000174.1 GCA_021647625.1 Desulfobacula sp. | reverse complement strand
GGCCGCTATAAATACAAAAAGATTAATCCCGGTGGTCACACGTCCGGACAATTTTCTGGGAAATGCACAGGATAACGCACTGTAAGACAGAATGCCCGAAGTGCCAAAAAAACCAAATAAGCACCATAGCACAAGCGGTGACAACGGAGTGCCAAAGGCAATCATAGCCTGGATAGTAATGAAAATACTCATAAAAGTGATCGCACTGTTTTTGACACTGAATCCTTTTTGCGATAGTTTTTCTGCAATAAATCCCAGACAGATAAATCCGGCAACCATGGCAAATGCGGTCCAGAACAGAACATTTGCAATTTGAGGCCGTGGCATGTGGGCTACATCTCTAAGCCAGGGACCGACCCATAACCCTTGAAAGGATAAAAACCCGGCCTGGGAAAGGGTGGTTAAAGGGGCAATCTGCCGGAAATGGCGATTGCAGAATACTTTTTTGATACCATCAATTTGTGAACGAAAGCTTTCCACTCGAACCGTACTCTTTTTTGAAGGCACAATAAAAAAGACAGCAAAAGCAATGATAAAGGAGAGGGCTGAAAGTAAAAAGAACAATCCACGCCAATCTGTTGTGCTTAACATCCATTCCACAGGTGTTGTTGCAGACAATGCACCCAATCCGCCCGCTGCCATTTGAAATCCATTGATGCGGGGCCATAACTTTTCAGGAAACCAGATGACATATGATTTAAAGGCAGCCATCAGGCATGCAGAAACACCAAATCCAATAAAGGCACGGCCTACGACAACACCGGTAAGTGAATGGGATGACGCAAAAATCAGGGCGCCGATACCGGCGAAAATTAAAAGAAAAGATTCAACCACCCTTGGGCCAAAACGGTCTAAAAATATTCCAAGAGGCAACTGAGAAGACGCAAAGGCAATGAAGTATGTTGACGTTAAAAGCCCTAACTGGGAAGGGTTAATGTTTAGATCAGCCACAAGATCCGGTGCAATAACAGCGTTTACCACGCGAAATAAATAAGACAGAAAATACCCAAAGGCAAAGGGAAGAAAAACTCTGAACATTGATGGCAAAGAAACGGACATGAAGGTCTCTTTATGTTTGGGTTAGGGGCCGGATATATATTATGCCCTGATAGATACCACACTCACCAGGGAAAAGTCATTAACTTACCGCTTGCCTCCAGGGTAAACGCATTTAAACTTGGCATGAATTTTAATTCTTTGTTTTACAGGTATTTATGCAAAACGAGATTTTCATTTGCGTTTACCTTCAAACCGTAACTATCTGAAATCATTAATATGGAAAAGTTACATGCGTTAGCCCTGGGCTTGCCCCTTAATTTTAAATTATTTCACTATCATATATCTTACCTATTGTCTGCATGGATAATTGCACCACCTTTTCATTGAATCGGGTTTTTAATGCAGATTCAAGCATGGGCTTATTTATGGCTTTTTCTTTTTTTGCGATGATGCCAAGTGCTGCCAGTGCCCAATCGTGTTTTTTGATTTTAAATTGCCTGAAATCAATTTCAACAACATTGGCCCCTGTTTTCGGGATATCAACGCTTTTTTCCTTTAATACAAAAGTAGCTTGTTTAAGTGTGGCAAATATGTTTTTGCGCCGGGCAACACCTTCATCGCTGAGTGCCAGGACCACGGTTGGCGACTCAATGCCGGGATAGCCTATTTTTTGAGGGGAAATCAATATCTCACTCACCGACTGTCCCCGTAACACGGTAATATTATAGTCGTTTTTCATGGAAACGTTCATGCCTGCACATATACCTGCATTGCAGACAAGGTCTCCGGCAGTCACGATCCGCATGCCGGCACTGCCGAGAATGACCACTTCCTGGCGCTCGTAATCCGGAATGTCGATTTGTTTTTCTATGGTCACAGCTTTTGGAAAGATGGTTCTTTCTTTTGCCAGAGCAGTGTATCGTTCTCCATATTCAGGCCGGTTGTTTTTTTCCACAACACCCGAGTATTCAGGCATGTCCGCAACGATCTTGTCAATTGACTTGGGTGTCAATGGGTTGCGCTTGGTATACCGGCCGGTGCACATGCCTAAGGTTTCAATCATTGAAAACCCTTTGTGGGTGATTGCTGCGGCTATTTTTTTTTGCAAAAGATCATCATGTCCCGAACATCGGTCAATATAGGTGGCACCCGCACTTTGGGCAATGGCACAAATATCAAGGGGCATTTCCGCCTGGTTGAGGAATTCAGATCCCACGACGGCATCCATGGGGGTGGTGGTGGAATATTGCCCGCCGGTCATACCGAAGTTGAAATTGTTCAATACAATCAATGTGATATCAAGGTTACGCCTGCATGACGCAAGCACGTGGGCACCACCAATACCCAGGCCGCCGTCCCCCATGGTAACAATGACGTTGAGTTTGGGGTTGGCAAGTTTTAAACCCGAGGCATATGTCAATGCACGCCCGTGAATGCCATGCAGGGCATGGACATTAAAAAATGTATCAAAAAGACCGGAACAGCCGATATCCGTAACAATCACGATATCTTCAGGCGCAAAATTTAAATGGTCAAATGCTTTATCAAGCCCTTTACTGATTTTATCGTGGGTACAACCGGGACAATAAACAGGGGGTCTGCTTTTATTTAAGAAACTATTCATTTTCAATGACCTCCATTATTGTTTTGGGTGCAATCAGAATGCCGTTCATCTGACCATAGAATTCAACTTTTTTTTCAGGCAGAATTCTGCGAATTTCATTGACATACTGTCCCAGGTTCATTTCGATGACAATTACCCGCTTAAATTGAGCCGCTTTCTTTTTTATCAAGGCTTCCGGTGTCGGCCAAAGGGTTTTTAAACTCAGAAAGGAGATTGCCTTACCTTTTGTTTCAAGGATGGCTGCGGCATCTTCAACCGCACGTGAGGTCACCCCATAACTGATAACCAGTGTGTCTGAATTTTCTTTTATATTTTCTTCGTACAGAGTGATTCTTTCCCGGGCAGAATGGATTTTATCCCGAAGTCTTTTCTGGGTGGCACCAATGACCTCGGGATCAATGGTGATGTAACCATCGGGGCCATGCGTGGAAGATGTTTGACGAACAAGGGTCTTATCTCCGATGGGAAGAAAGGGGGGCGCAGCATCAGGTTCGGCTTCAAAGGGAAGAAAATTGTTCCCTTTAAACATTTTTCGCTCCACAATGGGGGGAAGGGTAACACTGTCCATATCAAAGCTTTCTTTGGTCATACCGATCTCTTTATTTGATGCAATGAAAACAGGGCACCGAAATTCTTCAGCATAATTGAATGCATGCACTGTCAGAACATAACAGTCAAGGGCATCTTTGGGGGCAAGTACGATAACAGGGACACCGCTTGTGCTGCCCCATCGTAAAAACTGGATATCAGAGTCAGCACCCCTTGTGGCAGAACCGGTTGAGGGGCCTAAACGCTGCACGTCTGCAATGACCAATGGAATCTCACTGCCTATGGCAAATGAAATTTGTTCGCTGTAGAGACTGATACCGGGACCGGAAGTCGCCGTAAGCGTTTTTTTACCAGCCATGGCTGCCCCAATGCAATATCCCATGGATGCAATTTCATCCTCTCCCTGGACACAGATGCCTCCCTTTGGCGGAAGCATTTGAAGCATGTTGTTAAATATGGTTGTAGCAGGTGTTATGGGGTAGCCTGCAAAGAAATCGCAGCCCGCAGCAATTGCTCCCCTGGCAAGTGCTTCATTGCCTTCCATAAACGATAGAGCCATTTGTTTTCTCCTAAGGTTGATAAAACAATATTTTAATCACTCATGTTATCTAATCAAATATCTGATCAGATATCAAATCCTATAAACTCTTCTATGATTCCTGTCAATGATAAAATAAATGGTATTTCGGTAAATATGCGTTTATTCCGAATAAATAGCAAAACCTATCCTAAATAAAAATCAAGCATTTTTCTGTTTGATTTTATCAGATCCATGATATATTAATTTTGCTCATGGGAAAAAAAATAAAAAAGCGAAAAAAAAGTAAAGATGACTATACTCAGGAGGCATATATGGGTATACGTCGGATGTTTTTTTTAAATGAAATTATTCCTGGTCAGAAAATATCTTATGGCGATCTTGCAAAACGCCTGGACATGAGTACAACCCCAATCATTCAGGCATTGAAACGGCTTGAGTTCCAAGGGCTTGTCCGGCATGAACCTAACCGGGGATATTATACCGAGGCGATTAGTTTAAAAGAGATAACGGAAATTTATGAGTTCAGAGAGCTCATTGAAACCTCGCTTTTGCCAAAGACCATATCCCGTATAGATGACAGGGGGTTGAAAAAGCTTAAAAAAGCATTGGATAATCACCTTGAAGCTGTCCGGGATATCTATTTAAAAGAACGACTGCTAAAAGATATGGGATTTCATCTCACCCTTGCGCAATTATCCGGATGTACCACACAAATCAATACCTTAAAATCGCTTTTTGACCTTTTATATTTAAAATATCGGGGAAATATTCTTTTTGTGACCCCGATGGATACGGTTGATTCTGAACATATAAAAATATATGAGTACATTGCAGATGCCAATCTTAAAGGGGCGACCAAAATTTTAAAACAGCATATTTCAAATGTGAAAGATCATGCTATTATCAGCATTGAAAGAATGAACAAAGAAAAACAGATGGAAACCATTTAATGTACGTTTATAGGCCATAGTCAAAATTAAAAAGGAGTACAAATGGAAAACGATCAACCCCAAGAATCCTTTGAAGCCTTTACAAAATCATTTTTCTATGGCACACGCTCCGATTTGTCTTTTAAGTTTTTATCGGATTTGACCCCGCATGATGCATCCACATTTCTCCAGCATCTATTTAGTGATCTTGTGGATGCAATTGACGATAATGATATTGAAAAAATAAAAAAAAGACTCCTTTCCGGTCAGCTGAAAGGGTATGAAAATCAAAAAAACTTTGATTATGATGATGGCCCCTTTCATTTGCTGACTAAACCTGCATCGTCGTTAAATTTTACCTTATTGACTTCCAGCGGACATTTCGTATTGGGTCAAGACCCTCAACCCTTGGGCGTTGAGGGCATGACCCAGAAAGAGGCTGAAAAACGAATATTTGATTTTTTAAAAGAAAAACCCCAATTATCAGAAATACCGTTTGAAATTCAGCACGATCAATTGATGGTCCGTCATGGTGGATATGACACCAGAGCGGCTCAAAAAGATGCCAATGTCTCTTTTCCCTACCAGGGCATGACCGTATTAAAGCAACAGGGTAAAATCAACAGCCTTACCCCAAATGCATATTCCTTTGTCGGGGCCTGCTCCCAGGTAAGGTTGCTTAAACAGACCCTGTCGGGCTGGATAGAAAAATTGAAACAGCAAAATGTGGATGCCATGGTGATGGTTCCTGTCTGACCGGTGTGTCACATGTCCGTGGGGCATGCTGCACGGGAATTTGAAGCTGCGGGTATCGCAACGGTTATCATTGCTGTAAAATCATTTGAAACCAGAATGAAAATGATGTCGTTGCCAAGGGTTTTGTTGACCCCTCATCTTTTAGGACGACCCATGGGGAATCCTTTTGATGAAACCGGGCGGATAAGCATATTAAATCGTGCCATTGATCTGCTCGAAACAGCAAAAAATAATGGTACGATTGTTGACTATTAAAAAATAGCTATGCAAAGCAGTTGGATATCTGTATCATAGACTAAAGTTCTTAATGGAACCCATTGATTCTCAAGCTTTGATTTTCAAATTTTTTTCGTGTATGAAATTATTGTAGTCACCGTAATCTAAAAACCATTTTAATCTTTAAAAGGAGATCGTTATGGATGCAAGTGTTTACAAAATAATTGAAGTGGTAGGATTTTCTGAAATTTCCTGGGAAGAAGCCGCTAAGGTAGCTGTTACAACCGTTGACAAATCTGTTCGGGATATGCGCGTGGCAGAGGTCATCAAAATGGACATGCGTTTGGAAGACAATCGGATTGTTGGATATCGTACAAAACTGAAAGTTTCATTTAAATTAGAATAAACAATATTTCGCAAATATTTGGTTTTGCCCCTGAAATGCTCGTGATTGTTAAGAAGGTCTTTGCCCTAAGCATATTAAAAAGGGAGTTCACTCTTTTGCTGGTGCGCTAGGTTCCTCTTTGTAAGGAAAAGCCTAAAGGTAATATTGAACGCCCACTTTTTGAACCAATGGTTCAAAGTCTACATGAGCAACACGGTACTTTTGGGGGTGCCATATGAACTCTTCTGAATCTATAAATCCATAAAGGATAAGTTTCAGGTCAGATTCGTATTGCATTATTGATCTGGATAGGCAACCGATGTATTGGTTTTGATTTCCCGATTAAGCTGGTTTTTAACAGCACATCCATTCATGGCTTTGATAATAGGCTTTATATACTTTTTTGGAAACTGCCGGTTCACATAGAGGGTGATGTTTATTTCGTCCATATGTTTTTGGCCTTTTTTAAATTTTACGTCCATGCCAAGATGCATATCTGTTGAATCAAGTTTCCTTGTGGCGAAAAAAGATTTGGCGTAGATTCCGGCACATGATGCCAGGGATGAAAGAAAAATCGCAAAAGGTTCAGGAGCTGTTTCATCACCACCGTTTTTTTTTGACTGGTCAGTTTTGATTTCAAAGGTTTTAAAGGCGACATCTACCCTTTTATTGCCAGGAAATGTTACATTAAATTGACTCATATCTTCTTTTCCTATTTTTTAAGTTCAAGCCATTCAAACCAGACCGGATAATGTCTTTTATACCAGGTCAGGATTTGTTTGAGTAATTTTTGGTCGGTTTTTGAAATGGTTGCTGCCGGTATTTTATTGAATCGTAGAGCCACTTTATTGCCCGAATACTCCAGCGCATCCAGACACAGTGTTTGGAGTTCGTTTCTAATTCGTCCGGAATCTGAAATTTTCACAGCACGGGTTTTAAAATCTTCACCTTTGAAAAATCTGTTTAATAATGGACTAAAGACAAGTTTACTGTCTTCAAAGGTTTCAAGAAGTTTTAAGGAAAAAGTAATCCGTTTATCTCCCTTTTTCGTTGTCAGCCGAACGGTGACAGCATAGGTATCATCGCTTAGTTTTTTGACACCGGGTGATCCTGAGTATGGGTCGTCAAGCATATAACCGGATGCGGCAAGTGCCTGGTATGATTTTTCTGCAACCATATCTTTAGCTGTTATTGTTCTTTTGTTTAAGGGTACACCGGCATTTTTGGCCAGGCGTATGCTGTTTTTGTATGTTTCGATCAAGGCCGGGTCGATATTGGTTTTACCTGTTGCCGTTTCCATTTGTGATGCAAAATCGTCTGCATCCGGGTCCAGCTTCATGCAGGCCGCATCCTGATCATATTTGAAGGCGAATTTGGAAGACAAGACAGCTAAAGAGGCATCAATATCAAGGATGGAAGCAAGGCTTGCACCTTGAATGGCTTCGGCGGAAGCGGCATACCCATCCACGATAAACACATGGGTCTTATTGTGTTCATCTTTCCATGGTTTAACGGCAAAGGTGGGTGCATATGTACCCGCGTCTGTAAATGGTGCAATGCCGGTGGGCAGTTTCCAGTTTTCATCCACCAGATGGGCCCCTTTAGATGTCCATTGTTCCCAGATTTTTCCAATACGGGCTTGCCGGGCTTTCCCGGAAAGGGTCCAGACGTGAATGTTTTCAGGCTTGATACCCGGATAGGTCATCTCAATGCTATCTACAATTATTTGTCTGGGTGTAAAAAAATTAATCAATATCGATTCTTCGGCGGCTTTTTTTACCACAGCCTTTGGCAGAACTAAATTTCCAATATAGCCTTCATATTGGTCACTGATGGCCAATGGCTGATCAAAAAGATGAAATACCGTTAAAGGGCCTGTCTTTTCTCCTTTTGCAAACCGCGAGGTACATTCCAGGGTATCAATGGCGGCACCCCATACGGTGATATCTTTTAGAAGCATTGCCTTTCTGAAATCTTCCCAGGTATAGGATGGATCATTTATCAGTCTTACGACATTGGCTTCAAGAAACTTGGCCACCTGGGGCCGGGCATAAATCCGTCCGAAGCCTAAAAGCGGGTTGGCACCCATTTCCGCTGTTTCTCCTGCTTTTGCCATCAGCCCTTCGCCCAGGCAAACCATGATGGCATGGTTTTCAGGCAGGGTTCTGGAAAGATACCACAGGCTTTCGCTCATTGAATAGGCTGATATTGCATCGGCATCTTTTTTAACAAGATCCAGCTGCTTTTTATCAAGGCCTTTACCCTCACCATACCGGCCAAACAGTCTGGTACCAAGGGCCGTGACAGCGGATGTCATGGCAATCATTTTTTCGGTTTTGGCATCTACAAATGATATTGCATCATTTAATTCATCCTCGGTCTGACCTGTGATCCATTCTATATCAATATCTTGGAGCCATAAATGCAGCCTGCCAAGTATGGGACGGGTATCAAACGCCCATTGCGCAATTAGATTTTTTTTCTTTAAGTTTTTATGATCCATGATTTGTATCCAATCGATTTTTTGTTTTTAAGACTTTTACACCATTTAAGGCCAAATACAAAACCAAATTTTTAATTCAAGGTTGATTGGATAGTTGTTAAAATGTAAAAAAAGAGTCTGATTTAATGTTGGACTGTTTGGGATAATTGGTTTAATATTGATGTAAATGTCGATAATTTCACAAAAATTTCAAAATTATTCGGATAATTTAAAAAAAAAGAGGAAGGAATGGATGATTTAATTGTCGGGGTTGGTAGCAGTAGCCAAAAAAAATCTGTTGCGGCTGGAAAACAAGCAGCCCAATCCGCATTGGCAGTGTTTGGGGAGAACAATACGGATATTGCCATTGTCTTTGCATCCCAGCGTCTGGAATATCAAAAACTTTTAGACGGGATTCGATCCGTTGTCGGGGATGTGCAGATGGTTGGCGGTACCACAGCCGGAGAGATATCAACACATGGCTTTGGTTCCGA
>JAKIUJ010000173.1 GCA_021647625.1 Desulfobacula sp. | reverse complement strand
CCCATCTGTTTCGTTGCTGCAAAATCCTGAAATCCTCATGTACTGTAGTACACTCCGGTTTCAGGATTTCTTGCGCCTCGCATATGGGCAATTTTTCGTCCAAACACGGGTTTTCGGTCAGCCACTATATAGTACATACGGATTGCGTACAGAGTTTATGGCAAAAAGATCAGAGAAATTACAAGGGAAACAGGACATTCCAGGAATACCGTCAAAAAGTGTTAAAAAATGAATACATGGGTTACAGCACCCGCCAAAACCAACCATTTCCATCGCTTGGGCATCACAATGACTGTTTCTTGACCTTGAGGATTGTTAAACGGCATTACTCTAAGAATTGATCAGCCATTGTCAGGATTGTGAAAAGTGACTCGATCCATAATGCCTTTGAGGATTTCAGGAATTACACCAGTTTTAATAGATATAAATAAAATCCTTCATGCTTTTTTTCTGCTTATTCCAGCGAGTCCTAAAAGGCCAAGACCAAACAGGAGCATTGTAGCAGGCTCCGGGACAGGGGCTTGCGATGATACAGCGCTTAGTAGTGTTAAATTCCCGCGTATCCAGGCTTCACCCCATACCATTTCCCCATCGTCATTTATAACCGGTTGATTTCTAACTATGTGTCGGAAATTAAATCCAGTAGTGCCAACCCGCCAATCTTGAACATTGTAAGCATAGTTTTCTATTGATACCCAGTTGTAAATTGATCCGCCATACAAATAACCAGTATCTTGTACTATATTGCCGTAGTTATCCTTACGGTTGACACTGAGGCCCTGGTTTATTTCTTTCGGCCAAAGTGGGTAAGGATCAGTAATTTCGCCTATAGAGCCGATATCTGTCCCCCCAATATAGTCAGCCCAGAAATAATCAACGATTTCACTATCGTTTTCATGATCTGTTCTTTGAGTAACTAGTCCATCAGGATACGTATCAGATACAGGATATGTACTGGTGCCATTGGCATCAAAATCAACATTAAAGGAGAATTCAGCATAATCACCAACTGTAATCAGGTCGTTCACGATAGCTGCATCTTTAGTTATTGAAATCACAGTCCCTTGAAATGTGTAAGTCATTATAGCAGCAAAAACATTGCCGGAAACTGCCAGAAACATCATTCCTGCCATCAATACTATTAATATTTTTTTCATAAACGTTTTCCTTTTTTTCAGTTTGAAAATTTTTTATAGAGAATTTATTTATTTTTGTCTTCTGTTAACTCCGGCGAGTCCCAAAAGACCAAGACCAAACAAAAGCATTGTAGCAGGTTCAGGGACTGGATTATCAGCAGGTACTTCTGCTGTGATGGATGTCAATACCATATTCTTTGAATACCAGCTATCATAAGCACCATCAGCACCTGCTGGAGCTAAAAACTGGTACGACCAGAAATTTCCCATTCCTGTGGTCCAGTCTGATATTAGAGTTGAAAAATTTGCAAGCCAAATCTGCTCACTTTGGCTGTCGCCGATAAAATAGGTTTGATCTGTGGTAAAGACATCGGAATCACTATAATCCTTGCTTATCGTGTGCCCTGCATTATATTGGGATACATTAGTTGCTGCATCATAATAACCAGCTCCGGACAAATCCAGATTCAGGCCGCTGAAAAAATCCACATAAAACCAGTCAAAAACACCACTATCAACTTTTGTGGTAGTGGTCCCTGCATTGTTGTCTATATATCCTGAAGCCTCAAGATCAACAGTCCAAACTTGTTCAACGCTGTCACCAACACTCAGATCCGTACCAATAAATCCATAAGTGTTGTTAATATTTGTAATGGTTCCGTTAAAAGTATAATACATCGGAGCTGCACCAGCGATTCCAAAAGAACCGCAGATTAATAAAAACAATAAAAACATAAAAAATTTTTTCATAACCTTTACCCCCACTATAATAATTGTTGAATACCACTTATCCAATTGCTTGAATTTAAACTCATCCCAGGTAATTTACGATTTTAATACAATAAGAAAAAAAATCTATTGGTAGAAATGCGGGTTTTTCGGATTAAAAAATCTGATAGAGGTATGATTAAACGAAATACGGCCATAAAACAGGTTGGATAAAAATAATTCTGGTTTTCATTGAAAATATCGAAAAATAATAAATCCCGATTGATTTTGATTCTGTCACCGATATATACATGGAAACCTGAGTGATGCCAGAAAAGCAATGGTTAAAAAAAGTATCTTTCCGCTTGAAATCGGGTTGTTATGATTTCTTTATATGAAATAATATTCAAAATCAGTCTAATATTTTATGTTTTGTCAAAACCCCTGGTTTTTTGCGCAATTGCTTGCTGGAAAAGCTGCGCATTGCCGTTATTAAAAAAATTAAACTGCGTCACATTCAGAATCAAGATGGTCGCAGGTTCTTTTGAGTAATCAGTTTTTGAATACCTTTTTCAGGGCTGATATCGCTGTTTAAAATATCGACTGTTATCTCAATAACCGGTGAGGAACAGCCTGATTGCCGCAGATAATCACGGACAGGGACAGCAGATGCAAAACTCTCGATGGTCGTGCCCTTGGATATGATTTCCATGGCCTGTTTTGTATTTTTTCCCGTTCTTATTTCTTTTATTAATGCCTGGCCCGCATTAAAGTTCCGGGTAAACCTAAAAAGGTGATAATCGCTCATGGCACCCCCTGCAATGGGAACAGAACGAAAATTGAAAGGGATTTTCTGGATGATTCTGGCAAGGGGCTGCAACTTTTCTTTGAATTGGATAATAAAGGCTGCTCGCTCGTATTCTGAAAGACCCATCGTAGCTACGGTGGAGACGCTTGAACTGCCAAAAATTTCACTGGTCATGCCCGTGGCCAGGGAATGGATATTTTTCATAGGTCCTGCCAGGCTCAATTTCCTTCGGTTCAGGGTTTCGCAGATGATCAGATTGGTATTGAGAAAGAAGTCAGCCGTCCTATGGGTATTGGATTTATATCCGGCAAGTTCCATGAGCATGGGATCGCCCACTGCAAACTCAAAAGCAAGGTTGCCGCCCAGGGCAACCACAGCGTTTACCCCAAGGATGTCATCGATGATTTCATGGGGAAACAACAGAGTCTTTGGTTCCATCCCCTTGGATACTGAAAGAACTTGGCAATGACTAAAGCAGGCTTTGGGAATACCTTTTTCAAGCATCTGGTCTAAAACGCTGCGCATTCGGCTGGATGGAAGCGCAGGTATAAAAAGCTTTTTTATGGTGCCCCGGAAACCGGTATTAAATTCGTCCAGGGAGCAAAATGATACATTCTTTGTCAGCAGAATTTTTTTTCCAAGTCCGGGCCTTGGATTCTGTATGATCTTGTCACTGAAAAAGGATTCAACCTGTCCTGTGTTTGAGGCTTCTTTAATTTTTTTTTGATCCCGCATGATGAATAGGAATTGCCAGTTTGGGTGCCGATTCACAAGGGCCTTATTTATTGCCCAGCCAAATCGGCCGCCAATTGTAACTACATCCGGGTGTTGAATCATATTCACGATAGTTGCCTCCTGATATTCATTGTTGTTTCATGATTTAGTATCAATAGCCTGGATTGTCAATCAAGCGGATTTTGGATGCAGGTTGACATAAAAGTCATATTCCTGGTAAGGAACAAAATGGACAAGATATTAAATTGGTTTTCAAGCATATTTGAATTAATCCATGAGATATGGGAAAGGGAATCCACCCACAAAACTGTGTCGGTTTTGCTGGTGATAACCTTTCTTTTTGCGCTTTTTGTAATAGAAATCAATCGGCAGGGATGGTTACCGGCATCTTTGAGTAGTAAAATTTCGTTGAGTCATTATATGGCCATCAATCTTGCATTCTCTCTTGTTCTGATTTTAGAGGTTGTAAGTCTGATCTTTGCGCTCCCAAGCTCCATGTCTAAATCCCTTGGCAAATAATTTGAAAATCAGGAAAACTAATGTATATAAATAAAGAACAACTGCTGGAAACACTGGCACAGATTGCACCGAATCGCTATCTACAGGCCATTGTAATTGTTTTTTTATTTGTCGGTCTGGCAAAAATTCTGGATGTGGTTGTCCTTAAGGTTATCAAAAAATGGATTGAAAAGACCACCTTTGAATTGGATGATCATATACTCGATATTGTTCACAAACCTGTTTTTATAAGTATTATCATTTTTGGTCTGGGGCTTGCCACTGAGCGATTGGAATTTAAAGAGGCCATCGGCTTTATGACCCTGGGTGGTCTTAAAACAATTGGTATCCT
Source organism: Desulfobacula sp. (assembly GCA_021647625.1). Lineage (GTDB taxonomy): Bacteria > Desulfobacterota > Desulfobacteria > Desulfobacterales > Desulfobacteraceae > Desulfobacula. The sequence goes on along the minus strand of JAKIUJ010000173.1, from coordinate 4,901 downwards.
TATCTGGGCCTTTGCATCGGCTAAGCTTGCAAAGCTGCTGCTGGGTCTTGTCAGCCATGACCAAAGCCGTTTTAAATTGATCCAGGATCGAACCCTGCCGCTTTTTAACAATCTTTTAATTCTCCTTATCACCGGCGTAACATTTTATCTGCTTTTTCTGGTTTGGAATATCGATTTAACGGCATGGGTGGCATCGGCTGGGATATTGGGTCTGGCCATATCCTTTGCAGCCAAGGATACCCTGGCAAATTTGTTTTCAGGCGTATTTATCATGGCAGATGCCCCGTACAAACTGGGCGATTTTATCGTGCTTGAGTCGGGTGAGCGCGGTGATGTGACCAATATCGGTATCCGCAGTACACGGATTTTAACCAGGGATGATGTTGAGATCACGATACCCAATTCAATTATGGGCAATACCAGGGTGACTAACGAGGCCGGTGGCAGGCATGAAAAATATCGAATACGTATCAAGGTAGGGGTGGCCTATGGATCGGATATCGATAAGGTCCATGAGGTGCTGGTGGATGAAGCCAAAAAGAATCCGGATGTTTGTAAAACCCCTGAACCTAGAGTGCGGTTCAGAACCTTTGGGGATTCAAGTCTTGATCATGAGTTGCTCTGCTGGGTTTCAAAGCCTGTATTTCGCGGCAGGGTTCTGCATATGCTCAATACCGCTGTTTACAAAAGATTTTTAAAAGAGGGTATTGAAATTCCTTTCCCGCAAAGGGATGTGCATATTCAGCCTTCATCTTCGGATAAATAGTGCCTTTTTTGTGTTGACTTGATCGTGATATTCTGTATATCTACAATTAATTCAGCATACTAACGCTGTGGCACAGTTTTTTTATTTATTTTTAAAAGGAGAGTGGTGTGAAGTTAAAAATAATCTTTATTGTCATTATTTTTTTATTTTTACAGTCCATTGCAAGCGCCAACGATCAGAAGATTGTAACTGTTCGATTAAGTGATTACAAACCCCATTATTTTCAAAATGAGAACGGTGAATGGGCCGGTATTGAATATGATATGGTAAAAAAGATTATTGAGACAGCCGGTTATCAAATGAAACCTGTATTTTATAACTGGTCCCGGGGTCTCGCCAGTCTTGAGGCTGGGAAGTTGGATATCATGCTCTGCATGGCAATGACACCTGAAAGACACAAATTCGTTTATTTCCTTGGGATTTCAACCCATGAGCAAACGGTGTTGGTCGTAAAAAAAGAAAACAAAAATATTCCCATGACCACCATGGATGATTTTGTAAAAAAAGGGAGTGTGTTCGGAATTCGGCAGAACTTTTTTTATTCAAAAGAGTTTAATGAAAAACTGAAAAATGATGATAATTTCGCTTCCCGATTTATCAGTCTTGCAACATCCCAACTTACCCCGAGAATGATATCTGCCAACAGAATTACAGGCGCCTTTGGCGACAAAATATCACTTTCTTACAACCTTTTAAACAATCCGGAATATTCCGATTTTTCCATTGTCGTCCTTCCATTTTTTAAACCGATTCCTGTATACTTTGGCCTCAGCAAAAATGCGGATCCTAAAAAACTCAGGGATCTCCAAATGGCGTATGATTACCTGAAAGCTTCCGGACAACTTCAGTCAATACTTGAGAAATGGGTGGGAATAGCTGAATATTGATTTTTGAGTGAGCCTTTAGAGCTTGTTCGTTAATAACGTTACAAGCCCTTAGTCAAAATCTATGGTTTTTGCGCAGTTCCCTGGAAAGGCCAAGGCAGCTATTGAAAAATATTGTCCGGGTTTGTTTTGGGGATTTCTTTTTCTCTGCCATAAAGAAAATCGTCCATAAAAAGAGCAATTTTTTGATTTATTGCATTTCTTGAGATATAAAACCGGACAAATTTGTGAATCAGTGTATTCGGCTTGGTGTATGGGCATACGGATATGCACAGGCCACAGTCTGAGCCGATGGTTTTCCAATAGGAAAAACATTGTTCCTGCAGAATGGACCAATGCCGGACATTGCGGCTTGTAGGCTCATCATCCTGGCAGATGGACCCTGAAGGACAATTGTCTGCGCATTTTTTGCATATTTTGCAGAACTCACCCATATAGCGGGGTGGCGGCAATGGAGAATCGGGCAGTTCAAGCGGGGTTGTAACAAGGGCAAGCCGGACACAGGGGCCATGAACCCGATGCATGAGAATACCCATACGGCCAAGTTCTCCTAAACCGGATTCAACAGCCGCCGGCACACACAGGGTGTCATAATTGCCATCATTATGCGCTCTTGCGGGATATCCGAATAGACGGATATAATTGGCCAGAATATTGGATATTTTTGCGGCTTCTACATATTTTTGGGCGGATTCCTGGAGCACACTGCTTGTGGGGCCTTTTTTAATCATGTTAACACGCATGGGAACCACGATAACAATGGCGGTTTTATCGGTTTGTTCAATCTTGTCCCCCCAGTGATGCGCGTGGCGGCCTTTATGGCTGTAATAGTGATGGGATTTAAGTTTAATAAAAGAGACATCACAGGCCCCATTAAATTTGGCGAATTCAATGATTGTCCGGCAGAATTTTTTTGGATGGATGGTTTTGACTTTTTTTGCCACATCGCCATTGGACAAGGGAATAGATCGTTCCAAATATTCAAAGGCGGCTTCAAAGCAGGGCGCGGTGTATGAATCATGAAAAAGCTGTTCTTTTTCTCCAAATTCAGGTTTTGAATGGATTTGTTTGTCTATGGATTTTTTTTCAGGACGCATTTCATAATAAGTTTCCATCAACTCCGGGTGATGCTGGATATTGTTTCTTGCAAACATGTTGTCGCGTTCATCATATTGCTCAATGTTCGATACATTTCGTTCAAAAGACTTGTCAGGGAAAAAACGGGACAGGGACATAACACCGAAAAGACCAAGGGTCAGAATAACAAGAATGTTTATTGTCTCAAAAGAAGCAGGAGCAAGGATAAAAATAGTCCAGACAATGGCATTTCCTGATAATGAGCCAAAAGATATCCAGACTGCTCTGAACTCTTTTTCTCTAAAAGATGAGGTGCCTAAAATTATAAAAAATATCGAGGTTGAAGTTAAAATTATAAGATTGAGAAAGGTTAAAAGGCCCGGCATTGTACTTCTCCTTTGAAATGTCGATTACTGTGCTATTGGTGACAGTTTAAATGATTTAATGTGATTTTTCCGCCAACCATCAATAGATCCACAGGAGACAGTCCGGAAAGATAGCAAAGGTCGGCAGGCAGGTCAATATCCCAGACAACAAGGTCGGCATCCTTGCCTGTTTCGATGCTTCCTTTTTGTTTATCAAGGCCAAGGGCTTTTGCACCGTTTATGGTGGCGCCCAAAAGTGCTTCTTCACAGGTTAGATTAAAAAGCATACATGCCATGTTTAAAATTAATGGCATGGAGTGGATAGGGCTTGATCCCGGGTTCAGGTCTGTTGAAACAGCTATGGGGATGTTAAGGTCCCGCAGAGTTTGCACAGGTGGTTTTTTACTCTCTTTTAAAAAATAAAAAGCACCGGGCAAAAGTACTGCCACGGTGTTGTGTTTTGCCATTTGCTGGGCACCGTATCGAGAAAGATACTCTAAATGATCACAGGAAAGTGCTCTCATTTGAGCGGCAAGGGCTGCACCATCTGAATCTGAAAGTTGTTCAGCATGAAGTTTAATATTGAATCCCAGATCCTTTGCGGTTTCAAACACCTTTTGTGTCTGATCACGGGAGAAAGCGATCCGTTCGCAAAAGGCATCCACCGCTGTGGCAATACTCTGGTTTTTAACTTCAGGCAACATGGTTTTCGTAATAAGATCGATATATCCGTCCAAATTGTTTTTAAATTCAGGGGGCAGGGTATGGGCCCCTAAAAATGTGGCTTCAATATGGATCGGAAAAGCCGTATTCAATTGATCGATAACCTCAAGCATTTTTAATTCAGTATCAAGATCCAGTCCATATCCTGATTTTATTTCAAAGGTGGTTACACCTGTGTTTAAAAGGCTTTTGATTCGTTTTGATGCAGATTCAAAAAGTTCTTTTCGTGTTGCCTTTCGGGTGGCTTTTACCGTTGAAAAAATCCCACCCCCCTGTTTTGAAATCTCTTCATAGGTGACCCCGTTCAACCGCATTTCAAATTCATTGGATCTTGATCCGGCCCAAACAAGATGCGTGTGGCAGTCTACAAAGCCCGGTAACACCCAGCCATTTTGACAATCAATTGTTTGTTTTGGATCTTGTTTTAAAATTTGGGCGGCATTATCTGAAAGATTTTGCGTTTGGCCAGCCCATGCGACTTTACCATTTGAAATGGCAACAGCAGCATTTTCAATCGGGCAAAGCTTGTTATCCGCCATGGGGGCCAGGCGGCAATTGATCAAAAGTGTATCAATTGTTTGGGGCACAGGTTCCATATCTCTTAAGACTCCATCTTAATTGCAATTGCAAGTATTTGCCTGATGGCATCGCATCTTTGCCGGATGTTTTCCAGAATCTTAGATGTTTTGGCCTTCAGGTCGGTTGCAACCGCTTTATTTTTAATATCCAAAAGGTTAATGCAGGCATTATAAGCACCCCGAACCGCTGTGTTGATCAGCTCTGCTGCAACGCCCGCATCGGTGATACAATTGGTATTGCCATGTGTGATGATGCTTTCCACAAGGGTCGTGGTCTTAGGAATGTACATTAAATAACCTACCCATAATTATTGCTTTTTTCGCCGTCTTCTGCGTTGCTCGTTGGGTACATAGCCCGAGCCTGTTCAAGGGGTGTCTGCAGCAGTTTTTGTTATGACTGATACATGTTGATCATGGGCAGTTTGACCCCTTTGGCGTTGGCCACATCGATGGCCGTGTCATACCCCGCATCCGCATGTCTGATGATACCTGTGCCCGGATCATTCCG
>JAKIUJ010000172.1 GCA_021647625.1 Desulfobacula sp. | reverse complement strand
ATGGCCCCCAATAAAGGCATAAGGGGTATGAATATAAGATAAAGTGAGTTGTAATAAAATTCATTGTCCATTATCTTATTCTCTTAGGGTGGTTAACTCTTCCATATCTATTGTTTTATTAAAATTTCGGTAAATGGCCATCACAATGGCCAGGGCAACGGCGCACTCAAGGGCGGCCAGCACAATGCAAAAAAGGGCAAATACATGACCGTCAATCCCACCTTGAAAGGTGTTGTTTGAGAAATGGGCAAAGGCGACAAAATTTATATTGGCTGAATTCAAGATCAGCTCCACCCCTAAAAGTACTCCCACAGCATTTCTCCTGGTGATCACGCAAAGAATGCCACATGCAAACAATAAGGCACCCACAATGAGAAAATGAACAAGGCCCGGTGCTATTTGGGGTATCATTTAGAATCTCCTTTCGGGTCAACTTTGATCCTTGCAACCACCACTGCCCCCATGAGTCCTGCAAGGATCAAAATAGAGATCACTTCAAAAGCAAGCAGCCATCTGCCTAACAGAGCATTTCCTATATCAGCAGTGGTAGGGGAAAATCGAATAACAGCTTTGACTGGCCACTGGCCGAATACTGCGATATAGATCAGGATGGCGGCAAAACAGCCGGTAACAATAAGCCCGGGTATAAACCCGACAGAGCGGTTTGAAATCTTGACCTCGGATATCCTTGAAGACAACATAACAGCAAACAGAATCAACACCAGGGTTCCGCCCACATAGACCAACACCTGGGTGGCGGCAATAAAGTCTGCCGACAAAAGAACAAAGAGCCCTGCAACACCAATAAAAGTATACACCAGCGCAAAGGCGCACCGGACAATATTCTTTGATATCGCGACATAGGCCGCAGACCCCACGACCATTAAGGCCAGAATATAAAACGACATCGTATAGATGACCGTATTCATAAAATTTCTTCCTTTATTTTATGTTTTGATATTTTATTAACCGGCATTTCCTGTTTTGCTGTTTTCTGTTTTTTCATTCTTTGTTTTACCATTTTCTGCTTTACAATGACGCCGGAGAGGTCTTTCTCCCTTGTCTTCGGATCGCTGTCTTTTCTATGTTTATATAAAACAATGGGGCTGTCGACAAAACGAACCACCAGTTCGTCAACATTTTGTGTCGCGCCGTTAAAAAACTTTGTATGATAAATGGCACAGGTACTGCAATTTTCCGAGCAAAGGCCACAGAACATGCATTTGGATATATCAATATCAAATCGGGTGAGGAATCTCTCCTTTGTCTCTTTATTTTTTTCAAGATTGATGGCGATGCAGTCAATGGGACATGTTTTTTCACAGATTCGGCACCCGATACAAACACTTGTATCCACCTGGAGAATCCCCCGGTATCGGTCAGAAAGCTGCTCCTCCAACGGCTTTTCAAGTTTATTGGGATATTGGATGGTAGAAGGCCGCCTGAACAGGTAGCTTGTGGTGACTGCCATGCCCTCAAAAATGGAGTAAAGCGTAGTGGCGACAGCATTAAAATATGGGGTCATGGCAGCCTCCAGATGGGATACCATGGGGATTTTTTCTTCAAATTTTCATATGCTGTTTTATCATTGAAATAGTTAAACCGAATCCTTCGAACATAAAAAAAACAAAACGCAAAACCAATGCCGAACATCATAAGTCGTAACAAAAGGGCGACACGGGTTTCCCAGGGGAATATGAGCATCCAGATCATTGTTCCGACAATGGCCACAAGACAAAATGGAACAAGATAGGTCCAGCAAAGCTGCGTCATCTGATCCACCCTGACCCGGGGAAGGGTCCATCGAAGCTGCATGACAATAAAGACCACAATGGATGTTTTGATCACAAATACAGCAACACTTAAAAAAATAAGGACCAGACTGCCGGACAGCGTTTCAATTGAGACAAACGGGACCTGCCATCCGCCCAGATAGGTCAAGGAGACCATGGCCGCGATCACCCAGAGATTGGCCCATTCAGCCATGGGAAAGACCAGAAACCTGAACCCTGAATATTCAGTATTGTAGCCTGATACCAACTCGCTTTCCGCTTCGGGAAGGTCAAAGGGAATCCGATTGCCTTCAGCTAAAGCAGATATGAAAAATACAACAAAGCAGACAAAAGTAAAGGGACTGTGAAATACGAACCAATCCCAGGGCAGCCCTCCCTGGGCTTTGATAATATCCTGGGTGGAAAGAGAACCGGTCAGCATGATCACAGGAATCAATGACAAGGCTGTGGGGATTTCATAGGAAATAATCTGGGCAGCAGACCGCAATGCGCCGAACAGTGCCCATTTGGAATTTGAAGACCACCCCCCCATAATAATACCCACCACCACAAGAGAGGTGATGGCAAAAATATAGTAAACGCCGACATTCAAATCCGCAGCCACAATACCGTAACCAAACGGCAAAGCCACAAAGGCTGCAAAAAGTCCTGAAAAAACAAAATACGGAGCCACTCTAAATAAGAATTGATCTGCCCTGTCCGGAATAAGGTCTTCTTTTAAAAGCAGCTTGATACCATCGGCCACCCATTGAAGAATGCCTTGGGGGCCGACAACATTGGGACCCACCCGGGTCTGAATCCTGGCCGCAATCCGCCGTTCGATAAAACTTGTGATACCGGCAAAATTGGCTGCGAAAAAAAGCAGGGCACCGGCGATTATAAAAACAAAAAGAATATACCAGGCAAGAGAATAACCAGACCCTTCTATGGGTGTTTTGAAAAGAAAGACAAACAGCAAATTAGCATTCTCTTTCATTGCCAACCCTTTTTTTACAAAGTTAATTCAACTCAATTCTTATACCTGTCAATTCATCTGTCTATTTCCGGGGCAACCACATCCAAACTGCCGATAAGAGCAATAAGATCCGCCACCATCAATCCCTGACTGACCTTTTCCACAATGGACATAGCCGTAAATGATCCTGTCTTTATTTTGAGCCTGTAGGGCCTGTCTGATCCGTCAGACACAAGATACATCCCCATCTCGCCCCTGGCGCTTTCCACACAGGCATAACATTCGTTTTCCTTGATTTTTAATTTTCGTTTTACTTTGGCTTTGATATCACCCTTTGGTATTTGCGAAAGTGCCTGTCGAAGAATGCTGCATGACTCCTTTATTTCAAGGATTCGGACAAAATATCTATCATAGCAGTCACCAAGGCTCCCTTTAAATCCCTTTCCAATGGGGATATCAAAATCAAATTGATCATAGACCGAATAGGGAATTATCTTTCTGATATCCATTGTGATACCGGAGCCTCTCAAATTCGGACCCACCAGTCCGAAATTAACAGCATCCACCGGACTTATGATTGCCACATCAGCCAGCCTCCTGACAAAGATCTCATTAAAGGAAATCAAGCGATTGTATTCATCGATAATGGGTTCAAAATGATCCAGAAATTTATAAATATCATCAACAATTTTCTGGCTGATGTCCCGGGATACCCCCCCGACACGCATATAACTGTAGGTAAGCCGTGCACCGCAGATGGCCTCCATGATGTCGTTGATGCATTCTCTTTCTCGAATCCAGTGAACAAAAGGGGTAGAAGCACCAATATCCAGAGCCAGGGCCCCTGTGGAAATAAGATGGCTTGCAATCCGATTGAGTTCGCATGCGATGACCCTTAAAAATTGTGCCCGTTCAGGAACCTCTATCTCAGCCAGACTTTCCACGGCCAGCACATAGACATGGTTGGCAAACATGGCTGCAAGATAATCAATACGATCGGTAAACGGAATAAAGCCGGTATACGATGTCTGTTCCGCCAGTTTTTCAATTCCCCGGTGAAGATAGCCCACATTTGGCAGGGCCTGATGAATGACTTCACCATCGGTGACAACAAGAAAATTCAAAACCCCATGGGTGGACGGATGCTGGGGGCCCATATTGAGGATCATCTCCTCTTTAAAGGCCAAGGCCTGCGGTTTCAGATATTTCAGTTCAGATTCCGGCATTGCCAACCGTTTCCTTTGTCATCTTTGTTATAAATTTTATGATATTCTATTTCTTGATGTCTCCATGTCGTGATAAAATGATGGTTCTTCATAATCCTTTCTTAACGGATGACCGACCCAGTCATCGGGCAACAATAACCGTTTCATATTTGAATGATTGGTAAAATTAACCCCTAAAAGATCATAAAGTTCACGTTCAAACCAGCCGGCAGCTTTCCAGACACTTTCAATGGATTCAAGTTCAGGATTCTTCCGGCTTACAGAAGTTTTTAGTACACACATTTTTTTTTGTTTCATTGAAAACAAATGGTAGACCATTGTGATCTGGTTTTTTTCAGGATAATCAACCCCACAAAGAGAAAAGAAAAAAGAAAATTTCAGTGCTGGATTATACCGCATAAAAATGCAGAGCATCTGTATCTGCTCCGGATTAACCTGAATGTAAGGATTTAAGGTGTCGTCAAAATACAGCAGGGCATCCTCACCAAAGCGATCAACCAGAATAGTATAAACTTTTGATATCATTTTTTCTTTCTCCATGATTTTTAAGAAATTTTTCTTTCATCATTATTTTTTGAATTTTTAAAATCCCTTCCATAAGAGCTTCTGGCCTCGGCGGGCACCCTGGAACATATACATCCACAGGAATAACTTTATCCACGCCCTTGAGCACCGAATAACTATTTTGGAACAATCCGCCACAATTGGCGCAGCTTCCCATGGACAAAACATATTTGGGTTCTGCCATTTGATGATATAAAAGCACGATTCTTTCCGCCATTTTATAGGTAACGGTTCCTGCGACAATCATAAGATCTGCCTGCCTGGGTGTGGAACGAAATACAGAACCGATTCGATCTATATCCGTTCTGGGACCGCCTGTCTGCATCAATTCAATCGCACAGCAAGCGGTGCCGAACAAGAGATACCAGATGGATGATTTTCTCATCCAGTTTATGACATCATCCATGGTGGATACAAAACAATTGTTATCAGTAATGATAATATTTCCTTTCATCTTCCTTTAAGGGGGAAGAATGATCCAGATGTTTTTGCCAGTGAATGTCATTATTTTTCCAGACATAAGCAAGTGCCAGCGCGATAAAAAAAAGAAAAAAAAGAATTTCAACAACAGCAATACCTCCCCGGCCCTGACTGATCCATTGCTTTAAAACGACAACCACCGGGATGGTGATGGAGATCTCCACATCAAACACAATAAAGATTAAGGCCAGGATATAAAATCGGGGATTAAAATTAAACCAGGCTTCGCCGATGGGTCTTTCACCGCATTCATAAATCGTCGTCTTTTCCGGATGTTTCACACTTGGTCTGACAAACCTTCCCACAGTGAGACAGGCAAATATAAACAGGCAGCCCAAAAAAATAAACGCCATCACCAATGCATAGTTAAACAGCATAGCTAAGCCCCTTTCGATTATATTTCACTCATCAATATCAAACCATTGATGAAAATCAGACATCAGGTCATCGTACTTTTTCTTTATTCCGGTATACATTTTTGCATCCCTGATCGCCAGGGCACACTGTTCTCCCACCGCCATCATCAAATTCATTTCGTTGTCGGAAAATGTGTAAGATTTATGGGTATACACCCTTAAATCCCCGATAATATTTTTATAAATTATCAAAGGAATACTTAAGATGGACCCTATTCCTTCGGTTACCGCAGCTTGTGGGTACTGCAGGCGATCATCATTTGTGACGTCAAAAATGGCAACACACTTGCCTTCCAATACCTGGGAGATACTCCTTTGGGCCAGAACAGGTCCTTTATTCAGATAATCATCACTTAACCCATATGCCGCTTTGAGATGGAATGTATTCTGGTTTTGATCCAAAAGCCTTATGGTGCAGCCTTTAACGCGAAGTTTTTCTGCTACAACTCTAACAATTGAATCCAGCACCTCTTCAAAATCCAGAGAAGAATGAACGGTTCGGGTCACTTCTTTTAGAGTTGTATTAAACACCCAGGTGATAATCACATTGGTAGAAAATTGGGCGATGGCTTTAAGCGTTGTTATTTCACACGGATTCAGAACCCATTCCTTATCATTATAAAGGTTGAGTAACCCTACCAACTGCGTGCCACGGCGAAGTGCAATTGTGACCAGGGTTTTGATTCCCTCTCTATCATAGTCAGCTTTACTGCCATAGCTGACCTTTTTGGTTATCTGTTCTGCCTTGATGTCTGAGGTATTGAGAATGCTTAAAAGCCGATCATCGGCTACGGGTTGGAAGTTTTCAAGAAATTGCTCGCTCAATCCGGATGCCGCAATATTTTCAAATCGCATGACCGGGCTGTTAAAAATTATAAACTGGCCGGCTTTAACTGACATACCAGTGCAGATATCGTCCGTAACGGTTTTTAAAAGCACCTGGATTTCCATGGGCGAATTAAATGCGGTCATTATTTTTTCAATCAATAAAAGACAACCATTGCAATCCCGGTCTATATGATCGGGGTTATTGCCATTTGAATCCTGACGATTTTTATTGTTCATTAACTATTTCCCGTTTTTAATAACGTGAATAAAATAATTATAAGCTAAAAAACATGAGTATGATAAAAATAGAGTCAGCAAAGTATTGCGATTTTCCGGCAAGTCGTAAAACCAAATAGGAGTGTTCACTTAGGAATAGTGGTCAGATGATTGTTTAAATTTTAGAAGAGCAAGGTTATATTGTCAAGTAATATACAAAAAGACGTCATGTTAATTTTCTTGACAGAATACTCGATTATGATTTAATTTAAACATAGTTACTATTTTGAAATCTCAAATTCGGCTTCTTTATTTCTTCTTATTTTTAAAAGTCCGCTGCAGCATCGTTTGTTTGCTTTTTCACCTTCATTTTTTGTTTTGTTAAAAGAATCTGCATTTTTTTAATAACCTGCAAAAAAGGAGAGCAATATGGATAAAAACAAAATCTTATTTCCATATAATTTCACTGATATGGATAACAAAGCGCTCAATTTTATTATTCAAACCTATGTGACGCACGAAAATTCGCAAGTGACCGTTTTTCACACATACACACCCGTTCCCGAGATGATTTTAAGCAGAAACAGTGTGATGGAAAAAATGTCAAGCAACCTGCATTATCTTCGCCGGCAGGTAGTAGAGCAGGAAAGCAAGATAATAGAAGTCAAACAGCGCCTGCTGGATGGCGGATTTCATAACAACCAGGTGAATTGTTTATATTTACCTAAAAAACGTGATCTTGCCAAAGAAATCATTATTTTAGCAAGAGACCAAGGATACCGGACAATTGTGCTGACCCGGTCCGGGATGATAACCGGTTTTTTCAAGGCCAGTGTGTCCACCAAAGTTGTGACATCGCTTAAAAATGTCAATATAACGATTATTACCTGAATCAACTCGTTGAATTTTTAACTTAAATTTATCTGGCTTTTAAAATTAAAAAACAATCAAGGAGAATATATATGAGCATTGAAAATAAAATCGATATCGAAATATTTAAAGTGATTAAAAATGCCATGCAACCCTCTTCGGATGTAGAAGACATGGGCCACAGCCTGGTCCAACTCCTGACCGGAGTACTTGATATTAAGGGATGCACACTGTTTGTGTCAAATCCTGAAAATAAAGAACTGGAGGTTTTAACCACCTTTGGTTTAAGTGATAACTATCTGAGTAAAGGCGCAATTTCATCTCAAAAAAGCATCACCGCCATTTACAATAAAAAACCGGTGGTTATTGAGGACACAGCCAATACCGATCTCTTACAATACCCTGAAGATGCCCAGAAAGAAGGCATTCAATCAATCATTTCGCTTCCTGTGGTTTTCTCAGCAAAAGTGATTGGTGCGATTCGCCTTTACAATCATCAAACCTGGGACATATCTGTTTTCGATCTTGAAACATTGATGCTGTTTGCAGATCAGGTAGGCATGTCCATGATGTATACCCGTCTTTTGAACGCCTTTATGCTGATTAAAGATACAGTTGAAGATGTTCATGATGTATGGGTGGATTCTTATTAAAACGCCTGCTGCCTGCCAATAAAAAAAAATTATTTGCAATTTGGCAGACAGTACGCTTGACACACCAAATTGACCCAACGTATAAAGACTCATTTAGATAGCTATTTACGGATATCTAAAAACCTGTGGTTGGGACAATATATGACAGCTGATACTATAGAGAATGCAAGCGTACAAAAAGAAAAACTTGGAAAAATCATTTTTTACCTTCTAAAGGAAAACCATGTAACCAAAGAAAATCTAAACTATGCTAAACGAATACGGAACAAACTGAGCCCTCCTAAACCACTGCTCGAAGTCTTAAAAGAGCTTGAATATGTCAACGATGAAAAAATAACACTGGCGATCAAAGCTAATCGCGACAATCTCAAGGTCGGCACATTATTGGTGGAACTGGGTCATATTTCGCGTAAAGAACTGGATGATGTATTGCGTATCCAGTATGAAGAAAAAAGCAAAAGAAAGATCGGTGATATATTAATCGAAAAACGTATCATTGACGAAAAAAGTCTGATTGAAATGCTATCTCTTCAAATGGGATTCCCCTATCTGGAACCGGAATTTCTTGAACTGGATCAAACGCTTTTTAAACAAGTGCCTTACAAATTGTTCATGCAGAACAAGTTCATTCCCATAAGAGAACAGGATGGTCGTATCCTCATTGCCTTTTCTGATCCACTGCACAAACCCACCATCAAATCGGCCAAAGGTATTTTCAAACGGGAAATTGATATTGCCATTGCCAAGAAAGATTCCATTGATTTTGCCATCCAGAAAATGGTTCGTGACCAGAACAAGGATAAAAAACCGTTGACCATGGATGACGAGTCCATTGTCGGCATTGTCAACACAATCATCATCAATGCCATTCGGGCAAAGGCAAGCGATATTCACATTGAGCCCATGCATGATCGCTTCCGGGTTCGCTTTCGGATTGACGGCATTCTTCACCATATTAAAGACTATTCAAAAGACATGATGCCCTTGATCGCAAGCAGAATTAAGATCCTTACTGAACTTGATATTGCAGAGAAACGCCGGCACCAGGGAGGCCGGATCGATTTCCAGTTTGGCGAATATAAGGTTGACTTAAGGGTTTCCACCTATGTTACGGTTCACGGAGAAAAAATTGTTTTCAGAATCATAAACAAAATGGACAAGC
>JAKIUJ010000171.1 GCA_021647625.1 Desulfobacula sp. | reverse complement strand
CAAAAATCTTAAATAAAATCAATAAGATATGTTATTTTTCATTAAAAAAATACTTTATTTTTTTACAAAACAGAGGCACTGGCGAGCAGTCAGGTGGGAAAATCAAACTATTCGTGCAAAGGTCTCGGAGCATCTCCGGTAAAAGCCATATATTTAAGAGGTCCCATAAATAATTGTATAGCAGATAAAATCAGAGGACGTCAGCTTTTTATTAAAAAAACTCAAAATATTTTTACCGGTAATTTATTGACTGTTTTGGAAAAGAAAAATAAAGGAATTATGGGTTGAACAGAAAAATCATGGGTTGAAAATAGTTGATTTTATGCTAATTTTCCAGTACTAAACACCCTCATAAAATACAAATGACAAAAACAATTTTATTTTTTTTATTGGCTCTTGCAACACTCATTTGTCACACCTTTGTTGAACGATATGAAAAAAATGGTCCGCAAATGCTGACATCTGATTGGAAATCTTCAGTTTCCAAAGATACAAAAATATCAAATAATGAGCTTTTTCTTTCCTCAAAAAATAGTGGTAACAGTGTTCAAATCCGGCAGGATATTATTGATTTCAAACCGCTGTTGTTGCCGGGTAATATTTTAATGCTGTCTGCGGATATGAAATATACTGATGTTATTTCTGGTGAAAAGCCGTGGAACCGGGCAAGGCTGTTGCTGGTTCAAAATGATGGTTTAAAAGACAGGTGGGATTATTTTCATGCTGTGGGATCCTTTGTGGGAACACAGGACTGGAAAGGTTACAACAAGATCTTTAACGTTGAAGAAGATACCAAACACATTCGGGTGACGGCTCAGTTGAGCCGGTGCACTGGATCATTCCGACTTAAAAATTTACAGCTTTACCCGGTACAACAGACCCTTGCTTATACCTGGGTTCAACGAATTATCCTTTTTTCCTGGGGACTTTTTGCTGTGGTTCTTTTGGGTTCCTGTTTTGGCAATGGCACAAATTTGCTGATATTTAAAATTTTATTGATGGTTTCTTTTATCGTTATTATCAGTGGTACTACCATGCCGCAAAAGGTTCGAAATCAGATCTCCCAAGAAGTCACAAACCAAATCCAAAAGACAAGCAATGGGGTTCAACTTGGGTTTTCGATTGATCCGGCAAAGCTTGGGCACTTTGTTTTTTTTACCTTGTTTGGCGGCTTGCTTTTTTTATTAATGGGAAAAGATCCTATACTTGGTGTTGCATTTAATATTGTACTGCTGGCAGCAGGAACTGAGCTTGCACAGTTTTTCATTGATGGCCGATCCCCTTTATTTACTGATTTTTTTATTGATCTGGCTGGTGGGGTCTGTGGACTTTTTCTGGGGCAATTGGCCAGTGCTGGATATTTTAATTTCCATTATTAAACCCATATGAGAAAAAATCGCTCTTGAAAATTGAATCTGATACACTTTTATTATCCAGCAGGGATATGGCTGATTTACTAAAAAAAGCATGCAAAAAAGGACTGCCATTTAAATTTATTGCTCGTGGGATGAGTATGTCACCGTTTATCTGTGATGGTGATACCATTATTATTCAACCGGCTTCACAACGAGAAGCTGCACTTGGAGATATAGTTGCCTTTATTTGCCCGGAAAATGGTACTCTGATTATTCATCGAATTGTCAACAAAACAAACGATAAATTTCTATTAAAAGGAGATAATGTTTTCCATTACGATGGGTGGGTTGAGAAAAAAAACATCCTTGGTTATGCAAATAATACCACCTGTTCCCAAAAAAAATCTCCTGTTATCCGAACAATTGTTCGACATTTTTTCCAAGTTGCAAACAAACAAAAAAACAATATTGCTATATTAAGTCGCTACAATATAACTACTATTTTCTGTCGAATTTTGAACAAATTTTACCAAAAATAACACCTGCCCGCCAAACAGGGCTAACGCATGTAACTTTTCCATATTAATGATTTCAGGAAGTTACGGTTTGAAGGTAAACGCAAATGGAATTATCATTTTGCATAAGCACCTGTAAAACAAAGAATTATAAATCATGCCGAGTCTACATGCGTTTACCCAGACCCGCCAAAGACATATCTTGCAATTCATTAAACTTTGTTGCTATAAAACTGAAGTGCAGGTGAATGAAGCTCAAACTCGACAGGCTGTTACAGAATGCAAATTGTTCATAGTTCAAGGCGGAAAATAAATTTGATCACGGGTATACATGCAGTATTCCGAGGATTAAATTTATTTTCCCAACTCCGAAATCTGGAAAATTAGAGTTTTGTAACAGCCTGTCGATACAGCACTTAAACTGCTCGAATTGTTCAAACAAAATTTTTGACCAACTACTTTTGGTATTATAGGAAACAGATCATGACGAATATAAATCTTTCCTCCATTTATAAAATTGTAGACAGTGTTATTACCAAAACTATTGAAGATGAGTTAGTGATTGTTACTATGAATGACGGCATCAGTGATGTTGACAGTTCCATTTTTACGCTCAATCCAACTGGAAAAGTTGTGTGGGAAAAATTAGACGGGAAATATTCTTTAAAAGACATTATTAATCAATTGGCAGAAGAATACAAAGCCCCGGAGGATGCGGTAAAAAAAGATGTTGAAAAATTAGTCGAAAAATTAGTCGAAAAAAAACTGGTGTTAAAAAACTAACCACACCCCCCCCACACAGGGTATCGTATGAAAAAACATATTCAATTCTATCAAGTTGCGGGTATTACGATTGAAGTCACCTCTGATTTTCCAATCTCAAAAAATACTTTTCATCCAAAATTTAACATCTTTAAAACTGACAAACCAGGAAATGATAATGTAAAAATCAACCATCATTTTCATTTGCCAAAGTTGCCGAAGGATCTAAAACGTTTTGAAAGATTTAATGATGGTCAGTGGCGGATATATAAAACCAAAGACAGGTGGATTTATAAGTACAAACCATTTTTACCTCTTGATCCTGATCACAGGGCCATTGCAATTTTCAGCCTGGATCATACCCAGGTTGATATTTACACTGTTGATTTTGATAAAGACAGATATAAAAATTATCTATCACCAGCATTGACGTTCCTTAATTCAGACCAGATTCTATTCTCAAAATTGCTTTGTGATAGAAAGGGATTGATCATTCATTCCAATGGATTTGATATCAACGGGCAAGGCATACTCCTTGTCGGGCAATCCGGTGCAGGAAAAAGCACCTTATCACAAATGCTAAAACAAAGAGGGCACAAGATTCTTTGTGATGATAGAATGTTTATCATAAAAACAGATGGGGTCTACCGGCTTTCCGGGCACTGGTGTCACGGCAGCGTTCCTGATGTCTCAAATCTCCGTGTTCCTTTAAAAGCGATCTTTTTTTTAGAACAGGCACTCAAAAATGAATTTATCTCAATTCAAAACAAAAACACCATCACCCAGAATATTATCCAGGCCCTGGTGAAATCGTTTTTAGATTCTGAAGATTGGAATAAAATGTTTCTGATTATTGAAGAGTTGGTAAAAGACATAAAATCATACAGGCTGAAATTTGATCTTTCCGGTGATGTTTGTTATAAGATAAATCAAATGATGTCAGAGTGATTGGTTTTATAATTTATAAAGATAATACAATATCCTTGGACATGGCATGCATATTGCTTTATAAACTTTCAGAAATACATAAATAATGAATTTTATTATTAAATTTTAACAAGGTGAATAAATGAAAAAAAGCAATAAAACAAAACCAAAAAAATGGGAACAACCGACTTTGACTGTGCTCTCAACTATTGAAACAAAAGAATCGGTACTGGTCACACAATCTGGAGGTCCTTTCGGGACTGGCCCGGATAATGGAAGCGATGTGCCATCTTCATGAATAGCCTTAAACCAAAGTTATAAGCTAAAAACAACTAACCCGGAGAACTTAAAATGAAATGTAAAAAACATATCATATTAGCAGCATCTCTTTTTTTAATGTTTGTATTTGTTTATAGTTCTGCTCAGGCAGACACGATCACATATGAATCTTTATTTGGAACCACTTTAAATGATAATAGTGACAATATCAGTTATACTTATAATACAACAACTTATTCAGCGGACCTTGGTGAATTTCAACTTACGGCTATCCCGGATATTATCAATACCTTTGGTTATTGTGTGGACATTGAAACCCCTATTTTCAAGGGATACACATATGAATATCGTCTTCTTGATTTAAACGGAAATGAAAATCAAACTGCCTGGCTTTTGGACAAATGGTCTCAGTCAATTGATGAAAAAGATGAGGCTGTAGCATTGCAATTAGCTATATGGGAAACACTGTATTCAGATCTTTTTAATTATGACACAACTACTACTTCCGCTGGTGTAGATTCTTATTATGCTACTTATATAAGTTCTTTATCTACTTATAATCTCAGTGATATTCAAAATAAAGGGTTTATGATAGCAGATCTTTATATCGTCAACCCAGACACTCAGCAAGTTGTGGATATTCAAAATATTATAGTCCAGGTCGTACCAGAACCCGCAACAATGCTGCTTTTCGGACTTGGCCTCTTAGGCATCGGTGCTGTAGGCAGAAGAAAAAGCTAATCATAGATTACAATTTTAAACACTACGGGACAGAGAGTTGTTTTAACTCTCTGTCTTTTTTTTGGGATTGATGTATAATCCTTTTCAATGTCTGCAAACCCCTTACATACCAAGCTTAAAAATGCCATACGAATTGATCGGGCAATCAAATTTGTTTGGGAGGCATCTCCTTTATATTCAGTACTCTCCGGCCTTGTTGTCATTATTTTGGGCACCCTTCCGCTGGCTTCTTTATATCTTTTAAAACTGATTATAGATTCTGTTACCTCGCTTGAGTTTACTTCCGATATCGGAATATGGGACCCCCGGTTTTTCACACCACTCACCTACATTGGCATGGCCTGTGGTGTTGGACTTTTAACGGCTTTTTTTAATTTTTTATCCGACTATTTAAAGAAAGCACAGTCTTTGACTGTTTCGGATCATATGTTCTCGATCCTGCATGAAAAATCAAGCCGGGCAGACCTTGCTTTTTATGAATCACCCAAATATCGAGACACCTTGTTCCGAGCCCAGAGAGAAGGACCGTATCGGCCGACAAGCATCGTATCCGGTCTTTTTAGTGCCTGCCAGAGCGGTGCCTCTTTTATCGCTGTTGCCTGGCTATTGATCCGGTTCAATCCAATACTGCCGGTCATAATGATTATAGCCACATTACCCGGGGTTTTATTGCGGCTCAACTATTCTGAAAAAATCTATTCCTGGCAGGAAAAAAGGACAGAAGATGAGCGTCGTTCCCACTATTTTCACTACATGCTGACAGGCGATACCCATGCCAAAGAATTTAGACTTTTCAATCTTGGGCAACACTTTATCGATCAATTTAAAGTGTTGCGCACTCTTTTAAAAACAGAAAAACTATGGTTTGAAAAAACAAGGGCATTTGGAGACTTTATTGCCCAGTCAAGTGCCATAGTCGCCGTGTTCGGTTCTTTTGCCTATATTGGTTTGCGGACTGCCCAGGGTACCATTACACTTGGGGATATGGTGATGTATTTTCAAGCCTTTCAAAAAGGACTCGGTTTTTTGAAAACCCTTTTGGAAAGCTGTGCTCAGATGTATGAGGACAATTTATTTTTATCTCATTTATATGAATTTCTTAAACTTGAACCCACCATTGCGGCACCCAAAAATCCACGAACCGTTCCTTTAAATATCCAAAAAGGTATTAGATTTGAAAATGTGATATTTTCCTACCAAAATCAGGTAAAAAAGGTTATAAATTGTGTAAATTTTTCCATAAAGCCTGGAGAAATAGTTGCCCTTGTCGGAGAAAATGGTTCGGGTAAATCAACCATTGTAAAATTACTTGCCCGGCTATATGACCCCAAAAGCGGCACTATTTTTTTAGATGATCAAAATATTAAAGAATTTAATCCTGATGCTTTTAGAAAAAAAATCAGTGTTGTTTTCCAGGATCATATCCGGTATCAACTTTCAGCTAATGAAAACATCTTTCTTGGCAATGTCACAGAGAAAGATAATTTAGAAAAAATCAAATCCGCAGCTAAAAAAACCGATATTGGCAAAAAAATTGAATCTTTTCCTGACCAATACAACACCACCCTTGGCAGATGGTTTAAGAGTGGAGAAGAACTCAGCATCGGCCAGTGGCAGATGCTGGCCATTTCCCGTGCATTTTTCAGGGACTCAGACATTGTTATATTGGATGAACCATCAAGCGCACTGGATCCAAGGGCTGAAACGGCCATTTTCAACAAACTCAAACAACTGATCAACAATAAGGCCGCCCTTATTATCAGCCACAGATATTCGACTGTTAAAATGGCTGATAAGATCCTTGTGTTGGAAAACGGCCGGATAATTGAACAGGGCAACCATAAAGAACTGATAAAAAAAGATGGAACCTATGCAAGTCTTTATCAGGCCCAGGCAAATAGTTATATTTAAGCACAAACAGGGACAACCAGACAATTTTTGTCACAATACATAGCCTTTTTTGTCCTAAAAGAGATTGATTATAATTTTTTATTGAAATGAAGCTGGTAATTTATTACTACATTGAAATAATTATTTTGTCAGAATATTTGTCATGAAATATTCGGGTTTAGCACTCAATCTTCTACTTGAAAAAACAATATTTACTGGAGGCATAGCAGTGAAAAAGAGGACGTGCGACAGGTTCACTATCCCGGGAACAACGATTTATTATAAAAACAAACCCCGTCTTTTTTTAAAACACGAATACTCAGACACCTATTATCCGGTTTTAGATTTCAGCCGCGGGGGAGCAAAATTTTTGTGCAACGAACGCCTCAAGGCAGGTTCCGCACTACTTGTTAAAATAGATATCCCAGGGGTTGAAGAAAATATCGAGCTTTTGGCCAGCGTTCGCTGGATTTCAAAAAACCCGGAGCAAAGCTACCAATACCAGACAGGCATTGCGTTTAATTCTTACGGAAACAATAAAAATGAAAATCCCACGGCCATTCTTTCCCTGTTGGAAAAAATAGAACACCAGACTGCAACGGATTAAAAAGGATAAAAAATATACAAAATGGGTAAAAAAGGTTATAAATTATTTCATTTTTTACCCAAAATCACTATTTAATAATTTAATTTTCCAACACAGAAAGAGCTTTCAAGGTTGGCATAAAACTTGCTGCAACTACCTTTAAATGCATTAAGTGCCTGACCGAAAACTCCGTGTTTGGGCGACAAGTTGCCCATATGCAAGGCGCAAGAAATCCTGAAACCTGCGTGTACTTAAATATTAGATGAGACCACTCGTATAATTTGGCAGGATTTTGCAGCAACCAAGCAGATGGGCGCTGCCGACGGGTGAGTTTTCGTTCAAACTATTTAAAAAGCCAAAATAAAGTCTTATAGGAGATATGAAATGAACAGAACAATGAAAACCTTCTGCATCGCAATCAGCCTGTCGTTTTTGACAACCATCGGTTTTGCTGAACAAAAGAAAGAAAACCAATGGGAAAAAGATTTTGTCCAGGCCCTCCAGAAAGGCAAGGCAAAAAGCATGAATAAAAGTGGTGGGTTAGGCTACCAGGGTGCAGAGAGTTCTGTTCTTGAAAAAGCTGTTAAAAAAGCCATGGAGCAAAAAGCACCTCCCTGTGAGGCCATGAAAATAGCCGTTAACCTTCAGTACCAGGCATATGATGTGATCAGTAATATCTTCAGCCAGGGGGCCGAGGTTAATTTAAACCAATTATGCATGTGCGCCACAGAAAGCGGTATTAATAAACAGCTTGTTGCCAAAGCCGCCAAAGACACTGTGACACCCCTGGGAAAACCGGTCTTTCCAAGGGATGAAATTGCCCAGGCCCAGTGCCTTAATGATGTTGGCTTAGGATACACTCAACCCACCCTGCCACCGCCACCGATCAAACCGCCTGTACCGCCTAATCCTATTTCGGTGTTCACATCCGGTGGAGGTGCGGAAACACCACCTGAAGAAATCACCGAACCAGAGGCCTAAAAATAAATCTCAGGCCTTTGATAAAAAAATAGTCTAAAAAAGCCCTGTAACACTGATTACAGGGCTTTTTTTTGTTGACATCCGAGCCTTGCAAATACTAAGTTGAATCAATTTTCTATTTCGATAAAAGCATATTCTTTTTAATGGGTTACATTTTAGATAAACTTGAATAGTAATTGACTATAGATCATGGGGTAGCAAATGAAAGATTTTAGGCATTTCACTGGACTGACAATCATCATTTTTTCCATTTTTATTTTTTCTCAGTTTTCTTTTGCAACACAGGCACCACCAGTAGGCCAATCTAAAGTTGAATCTGCTGCCATACCAGGTGGTCAGTCTAAAGGGACACCTGCTTCTGAAGATGGAGTCACAGCAGACATTTTTGGAAAAAAAGGAGGCCGTTTTCATCCCTTTGTCATGATTGAAGAAATCTATACCGACAACTTTTTTGCAACAAACACCGACCCAAAAGAAGAGTTCACCACAAACATTGCACCCGGAATCTGGCTGGCATTTCCGGCCAACCGGGCCAAACTGCTGAATATAGACACCACAACAACATCACCCGGCGGATTGCAGCTAAGCCGTGTTAAACCCGAAGCCACACGGAGATATCAGTCTTATTTTCTGTATTCACCCGAATTTGTTTTATATTCAAACAACTCAAAAAAGAACCATACCAACCAGCGTGCAGAAGCGCTATACCAGTACAACTTAAACTCGGGACTTTCCTTTGACTTTATCGATTTATTTAATGATAAAGAAGAAATTGCCGGCAATGGAGTGTTTGACACGCTTTACCACTATCAAGACAATCTGTTCGATTTTATCACCGCATATGATTCCCCTTCAGGGAAATACAAATTTCAATTTACTTATTCCAACTATAACCTTGGATATGATGACACCGATGTCGCCTACAGGGACCGAAATGACAATTCATTCGGTGTATCCGCCTTCTATAGGTTCTGGCCCAAAACCTCTCTTTTTTTAGAATATAATTATTCTGATATTAAATCAAGGGAAAATTATGGCGTTTTTGTAAAACTAAACAAGAAATTTTCCAATTTGGTAGTGATTGATTTATTTCTTCGTCAAGAGTATTCCGACGATAAATTTTTACCAATTATTC
>JAKIUJ010000170.1 GCA_021647625.1 Desulfobacula sp. | reverse complement strand
TTTTTTCGGCTGCAATGCTGATTCCAACGCTTTTCTACCCGATATTTATCTCTTTTATCGGTGAGGTAGATCCAGGTCCGGTTATTGGGGGATATCTGGGTGCCGTCTTTCTTGCCGGTGCTTATTGTGCCATGGGGCTTTTTGCATCTTCCCTGACACGAAACCAGATTA
This sequence comes from Desulfobacula sp., assembly GCA_021647625.1. Lineage (GTDB taxonomy): Bacteria > Desulfobacterota > Desulfobacteria > Desulfobacterales > Desulfobacteraceae > Desulfobacula. The sequence goes on along the minus strand of JAKIUJ010000170.1, from coordinate 9,089 downwards.
TTGCATTCATTATTGGTTGTGCCTGTTGCTTCACACTGACCATTATGGATAGAATGTTATTTTTCATGCCCGCAAAAATCGTAACAATAATCGAGTATATTGGAGCTAATTCACACTTTATGAATATTTCCAAAGGAATTATTGATTCAAGGGACATTCTTTATTTTTTCAGCGTGATCTTCATTTTCATTTTTTCAACCTATCTTGTGATGCATGAAAAGAACTAAGGAGAAACAATGGGTAATTTTTCAAAAAAACAAAACTATTTTAAATTTATTTTATATATTGCTGTTATTGTACTTATAAACTTTGTCGGAATAACATTGTTTTTTCGAGTAGATCTAACGAAGAGCAAAATTTATTCTTTATCATCGGCTAGCGAAGATGTTGTGGCCACACTTTCAGAACCTTTAAGTATAAAAGTCTTTTTTTCAAAAGATCTGCCGACACCCCATAATAATACTGAAAGATACCTTCGTGATCTTCTTGAAGAATACTCATCAAAGGGCGGTAAATATTTCAACTACAGGTTTTACAATTTAAGCCCGGAGGATGGTGGTCTAACCCAAACAACCGACGATAATCGAGAAATGGCAAAAAGCTATGGTATACAGCCTGTTCAAATCCGAATTGTTGAAAATGATGAGATCAAATTCAAGAATGCGTACATGGGGCTTGTGTTAATCCATGGTGACCTAATTGAGAAAATCCCAGCCATCACCTCTACCAATGGCCTTGAATACCAACTGACAACTTCCATTCAAAAATTAAATAATAAGGTCAGTACTTATTTAAGGCTAAGCGATAAGGTAAAAATTAAAATGTATCTGTCGTCATCCCTTAATGATATTGCTCCTTTAATCGGCCTTGAACAGCTGCCAAAACTTGGTGGCAGGGTGTCGGACACCATTGAAAGACTCAACAATAAAAGTCTTGGTATTATCGATTTTAAGCAGATCGATATTTCCCAAAAAGCTAAACTTGATCAAATAGTAAAAAAATATAACCTCATGGCTTTATCCTGGCCGGCAATTCCTGAAAAACAACTTGCATCAGGTAGCGGAGCAGCAGGACTTGTCATGGAATATAAAGGCAGCACAACCACGATACCCCTAATCAGTGCAGTTGAAATTCCTATTATCGGAACAACTTACCAGATGGCTGACCCTTCAAATTTAGAAGAACAACTCACCGATATTCTGGAGAAAATGATCGGAATTAACAAAGATATTGGTTTTCTGGCTGATCACGGCACTCACAAACTAACGCCTGACCGACTTGCTATGATGCAGGGAAGACCGGGCGGAGGCATGCAGGCATTCAACAGTCTTTTATCGTCAAGATATTCGATACAAAATATTAATTTAAAAGACAATCCCATACCCGACGGATTGAACTGTCTGATCATTGCCAGGCCAACGGAGCCTTTCTCTGATTATGAATTGTTCCAGATTGACCAGGCCTTGATGAAAGGGACCAATATCGCATTTATTTCGGATTCGTTTAATGAAATTAAACCCCGGCAAGGCGGTTCCGGTGGACCACGGAATACACCTATTAATACCGGACTTGAAAAATTATTAACCCATTATGGCGTTAATATTAAAAAAGCCTATGTGCTGGATAAGCAAAGCTATAAACATCCAATACCCGGCAATCAGGGCGGTGGAGAGCAAACTATTTATTTTGCGCCCATGATCATGGAAAAGACTATTAATACCGAGCCTGAATTTATGGATAATATCAAGGGGCTTGTGACAATGCAGATATCACCCCTTGAGCTTGAAAAAGACACCATAGAAAAAAATAATATAAAGGCCACGAGATTATTTTCATCATCAGATGAATCCTGGCTCATGGAAGGTATGATCAATTTGAATCCAATGCTCATCTCCCCTCCTGCATCTGATGAAGAGCTGTCATCCTACGATCTTGCTTATATTCTTGAAGGTAATTTCACAAGCTACTTTAAAGGCAAAGATATTCCTGAAAAAAAAGTGATCAAAAAAGAGAGTGAAAAAGAAAATTCAGATGATAACAAAGCCAGTGATCAAAAAGAAAAAATTGGTTCCGGTCTGCCTAACGGCATAGTGGCTGAAAATAAGTTTATAGAAATCTCAAAACCGGCAAAAATATTTATTATGGCCAGTTCTCAGATGCTTCAGGACAATATGCTTGATCCACAGGGCCGTTCCACAAATGCTACTTTTATTTTAAATGTCATTGATCATTTAAACGGTGAAGATAAAATTGCTCAAATGAGGAGCAAACAACAAACTTTAAACCCAATAGCCGTCACAACACCCTTTGTGAAAGGGATCATCAAGACATCCAACATTGTTGCGCTTCCTGTTATCGTTGTTTTATTCGGATTTGGCGTATTTGTTAAAAGAAACAGACGTAAGAAAAAAATAGCTGAAAGATTTAAAATCTAAATAATGCCTGACCGAAAACTCCGTGTTTGGGCGAAAAGTTGCCCATATGCAAGGCGCAAGGAATTCTGAAACCGGAGTGTATTATAGTACATGAGGATTTCAGGATTTTGCAGCAACGAAGCAGATGGGCACTGCCGATGGGTGAGTTTTCGTTCAAACACTAAATAACCGGCATGGCCGGAGCATGATGTTTGTTCCTGGCCATAACAAAAAATGAAACTTCCATGATTACAATATCTTGGAGTCAGTTTCATATAAATAAGGATTAAAAAGGATATGAAAAAAGAAAATATAATACTTGCAGTTGTCATTGCTGCTCTTTCTCTTTATCTGGCTACCATGAACAAGGATAAGACCAACTATACTCTTCCTGAACTTGATGAGGTGAAGACATCTGAAATTACAGATATTATCTTATCAAAAAACAATCAAACCATAGCTATAAAAAAAAAGGGTGAGGTATGGGTACTCACGGATAAAGAGTATCCTGCGAATCAAAGTAAAATTGATAATATGCTTGAGGTTATAAAAAAAATTGAATTAACCGCTCTTGTTTCTGAGAAAAAAGATTTGGCAAGATATGAACTGGATACTATCAATAAAATCAGCGTTCAGGCCAAAAAAGCAGATCAACTTCTCAGAAAAGTTAATGTGGGCAAAACTGCCTCAACCTACAATCATACCTTTGTCACTTTAGAACAAGACGATAAGGTTTACCAGGCAAAAGGCGATTTCAAATCTTATTTTGATAAAACAATTACTCAACTAAGGGACAAGTCCGTTCTATCGTTGAATCCGGAAAAGATTAAAACAATACTTGTTTCAAAAAATGATATCACAAGGACATTCGAACAAGAGCTTGAACCGGCTCTGAACAAGGAGGAAAACAAAGAGAACAAGGCCATCAGCGTATCAAAAGAAAAAAAGAAAACCTGGAAATTTAAAAATGACCAGGTCGCAGATACCACGGCCATGGAGGATTTAATCAATACACTCAAAAACCTTGAATGTGATCAATACACAAAAATTGAACAAAAAGATACATTTCGGAATAAGCAAGTGATCAGTAAAATCACATTTAAAGGGACAAATGAACTTGTGATTTTTGAAAAAAAAGATGATAAATATCCGGCCATTTCATCGGACAATGATTATCCCTTTTTGTTAAGTGCTTACAACGGAGGAAACATCCTTGATTTAATTGATAAAATTTTGGGGATTAAAAAAAAAGAGAATAAAGATGCTGCAAAAACTGAATAAACCTCCAATAAAAGCACAACTGATTAAAGCATTATGGCAATTAGTTATGATCATTATATTTGCTGCAGCAATCGGTATCGGGTTTAACTATATTCGGAATAAACCAATAGCGCTTGTCGACGACTGGTCCAATCAAAACCAGCTTTTAGATAAAACCGGAAAAGATATCACCATCACATTAGATGAGGCCAGACATCATTTTGAAGAAAAGACCGCCCTCTTTTTTGATGCAAGGGATAAGGAATCTTTTGACATGGGGCACATCAAGGAGGCAACAAATATTCCTTTCCAGGATATTGATAATTATTTTTTTGAGCGAGCTGGAAATATTTCTCCTGAAACCTTAATCATAACCTATTGCGATGGCCGGGCTTGTAATTTAAGCCACGAGCTGGCGTTATTTTTATCTGACATGGGATTTATCAACGTCAGAATTCTTGTAAATGGTTGGACCGAATGGCAAAAAGCCAACCTGCCCGTTGAGACAACATTATCTTCACCGTTTAAATGATTAATAAGGAAAAGCTATTGCATGAAAATTGTTAAGCAGAATCCAAAGACATCATTACCCGTTATCAAAATGATATATCATCTATGCCGGATCATTCTTGGGGCTGTTTTAATTTATGCCAGTATAGATAAAATCGTTAATCCGGAAGCTTTTGGTAAAATTATTTATACTTACCAGTTATTGCCAGGAAAAATGATCAATATAATTGCCATTATATTGCCCTGGCTGGAGTTGATAGTTGGTATGTTTTTAATCTTTCAACTTTGGGTGCCCGGAACTGTACTGTTGACTAATGCTTTATTTATGGTTTTTATCGGGGCAATTATTTCTGCTTTGTTGCGCGGCCTTAATATTGATTGCGGCTGCTTTTCGACTTCAGGAGGAAACGGGTCAATGAACATGGTAACTTTTTTTCGTGACTTCTCCTTTGTTATTATGGCCTTTTCTCTCCTGGTATTTACTTTTCTTCCACAAAAAATTGGTTTGTCCTTCCGAAAGGAGTGTTAATGGGGTTGGTATTTAAGTATTATGGGGATCAAGTCGCAAAATCAGGAAATATACAGATGAGAAAAACATCACCTAAACTCCTACTCAATATTAGAACGGCAATAGGTATATCTTTATTTGTTTTTTTGCTGACTGCAATGCTGCCATTGATGGTTCATGCGAACCTACCGGATAATCCTGTGGACATACAGATTTATGATAAGAAAGAGGCATTTAATATCATTGTCGTCCAAAAATTCAGTCAACAATTAACCGTGTACTCTGCGAATGATGGATATCTCAAGACCATTCTGCAATTTCCGTGTTCCACAGGCAAAATAAAAGGCAATAAAAAAATAGAAGGTGATGCCAAGACCCCATCCGGTGTCTACTTTATAACCGGCGAATTCCTTGATAAGGATCTGTCCAGAATTTATGGCACCAGAGCATTTCCTTTAGACTACCCCAACGCCCTTGATAGAAAAAACAGCCGAAATGGTTCAGCCATCTGGCTTCATGGTACTGATAAAATACTTCAACCGTATCAAACCAATGGATGCGTTGCCATGGACAATCAAAATATTAATTTACTAAAATCATATATCCGTTTCAATCGAACACCTGTTATCATAGTAGGGTCTTTGGGCAGTATCATCATCGCCAAGAATTCACCCTGGCAGACCTTTTTGGACAAAGCACTGCAAAATAGAAAGAGAAGTCTTTTGTCCGGGCCGTACCACGATTATTTATCCATGTATCATCCTGATTATCTTCCGGATATGGCCTGGTGGAGACCCTGGATTAAATTAAGGTCAAAATTTAATGACAATACCCCTGTTGATGTTGAAAGAAGGAACATTTTAGCCGTCTCAATGCAAAAAAAAGTGACCGTTCTTTTTGATCAATATTTGGTCTCCTATAAGAAAAAGAAGCTTGTCGGATCTTTGAAATTTTTTCTTGAACCATATAAAAATGAGTGGCGAATCACTGCAGAAGAATATCAACAAATACCAAGTAAAAATGACAAAGTGAAAAATCAGCATCCCATTCTCCTTGCCGGAAGGAGTCTTCAAGATCAGAGCATTTCAAAGCAAGAGATTGAGCCCATAGTCGATTCATGGCTGATGGCATGGTCAAAAAAAGATATAATTAGCTACTCAGCCTTTTATTCAAAGGATTTTAAATCACAAAAAGGCCAAAACCTAAATCAATGGATCTCCTATAAAAAAAGGCTCAATAATAAATACAAATACATTAAAGTCACCCGGAAAGGTTTAAAAATAAAACAAATAAACAAACAAATTCATGTAAGTTTTATTCAACATTACAAAAACAACCAATTCAAAAATGTTACGAATAAAACCCTTGTTTTCAAATTTGAAAAAGGGAATTGGAAAATACTGAAAGAACTCGCCCGATAGTTTTATTCAGGGATTACCACATTATCATCTTCATAAATTCCATCTTGAGCAGTCGTATGGCACGCAGAACAGTTCGATAAAGAACCAATGGATTCCCGTTTTATAGTATTCGAGGAGATTTCATGATGTTTTTCTATGATATACGGGATATCTGTTATTTTCAAAGGAATTTTGCCCTTCAAACTCCGCATAATTTTGACAGCACGTTTTACGAAGCTGTATTCTGTATCATCATTAATTTAGAACCTCATCATTGATGAGATTTAATATATATTTTGTGATCCACAAGACAAACTGCATAATCCATTTTTATTGGAACAAAAGACTTATTTTCCGGTTATCTATTGCATACAGGGCAACCCTGCATCCCTAATGGTTTTTCAAGACCACTGCGGGCAAGAAGACTTGCATCATTAAAAAGATCTATTGTCGGGCCGTCAGCCGTAATTTTTCCTTTATGCAGGACAATGGTTCGCTCGCACAAATCCAAAGCCATATCAAGATCATGGGTGGCAATAATTTTGGTATGCTCAAATGTTTTTAAAAGATTGATGAGACGTTTCCGCGACATTGGGTCCAGATTGGAAGTCGGCTCATCCATTACCAGAACATCGGGTGAGACGGCAAGCACGGTTGCAATGGCAACAGCACGCTTTTCACCACCGGATAATTTATATGGGGGACGATTTATAAGGTGTTCCGCTCCTACGGTCTCAAGAGCATGGAGAACTCTTTTTTTTACTTTATATTCATGCATTCCAAGGTTTATCGGGCCAAAAGCGACATCATCATAAACGGTTGGCATAAATAACTGGTCGTCTGGGTTCTGGAATACCATACCCACAGATCGCCTGACGGCTTTTATGTTTCTTTTGTTTAAAGGATAGTCTCCAATGCGGATATCTCCTTTGGAAGAAATCAAACACCCGTTTAAATGAAGCAGCAAAGTGGATTTCCCGGCACCATTTGCCCCTACCAGTGCCACTGACTCTCCATGTGTAATCCGAAAAGAGATACTGTCTATCCCGACAGTTCCATCAGGATAAGTGTAGTGAAGGTCATCAGCTTGTACAATATGGTGGCTCATCAGAAATACTCCGCAATCAATTCACCAATTTTCAAAGGTATATTATAAGATCGAAAACAAACAAACAGCAGTGACCAGGTAAGCACAAACCGTATCTCGTTAAACCCGAACTTCACAGGCCGGTTGATACGGATATGCCCGTCAAATCCACGGCAGCACATGGCCAGGTGGATACGCTGGGCACGATCCAATGTTCGTAACAGCAATTGCCCGATTAAGGACACAAAAATTTTAAAATGCATTCTGCCTGAATCAAACGACCGCAGCGATCTGGCCCGGACCATCCGTGATGCCTCATCAATCAATACAAAAAGGTATCGATACAAAAACAGAAGCTGAATCACAAATGGCTTGGGAACACCCAGTTTTTCAAGTGCCATGCATACGGCATTGAACCCTGTCAGAGAAATCAGTATCAAGGCTGCGCTTACTGTTAACCCAAACCGCATCATGATGGAAAAAAAAGAGATCCATCCGCCTGAAATACCTAAAGACCCGATCTGTACAAGAATCTCTCTATCCATGAAGGGATTAAAAATACCGATTAATATTGCAAAAGGTGCCACCAATACCATCTTTTTTAACAAATAGTTAAACGGCAGTTCACCTGAAAGGATCATGGCCATGGGATATATGACAAATGGAATCATCATGGAAATCTCATACTTTCCCAATGAAACCACCATGCTGACAAATATCAGCGTAGTAATAAGCTTTGCCCGCGGATCAAGTTGATGCAGCCTTGTGGTACCGGACGACAATGTGTCCATATAGCCTATATCAAACAGTTTATTTTCAAGATTTGCCATATTAATTATAACATGGGCAAGAACATTGCCCTGCCCATGTTATTTTTCCCTAATACATTTATAGTTATGCTTTAGCTACCTTCCTGCGTTTAATAACAAAACCGATAAAAACTGCCAGACAAAGGGTCAAAACACCGCCCACAAGACCAGACATGGATCTTCCTGAATCAACAGCCGGCCAGGCCTGTGTTGTTTCTTCCAAGTGGTCTGTTTTGCCTGATTTAAATCCATAATCCGGTAAAAATGCGGTTTTTTCCTGAATCATTGCCAAAGATGAATAAAGACCTTTTTCGGGACTCTCCAGTTCTTCGACTCCGGATGTTTTAAACATGGCCCACTCCAATCCGTCAGGATGGGCAGAGGCAAACCAACTCAGAGCACAACCGGTAATCAGGGTGGCAGCAACAAAACCTATCAAAACCTTTTTGATGGAATATCCTTTATTAACTTGCGATTGTATTGATGACTGTAAAATTTCAGGTCGGCTTTTCCATACAAAAATCACCACGGCAGATGTAACCAATCCCTCAACAATACCGATGGCAAGATGAATAGGTTGTACCAGCAAGACAAATGTTGTGAATGGAAGCTCTGATATACCTGAGAATAAGGTCTCAAGAACCACAGAAAAAGCTCCCATCTGCAATCCTGCAACCGCAGCAATGGTTGCACCCGTGAGTATCAGTTTTTGAGAGGGCTTGTCCCCGGTAATTTTTTTATAAATAAACGGATAGGCAACAAAACAGGGAAAGAATCCAAGATTAAAAATATTGCATCCCAGTGCCAACAGCCCTCCGTCTGCAAAAAAAAGTGCCTGGACCGTCAAAACCGAAGCCATTGTCAGAAAAGCAGCATAGGGTCCTAGCAGGATTGCTAAAATCATTCCTCCACCAAGATGACCGCTGGAACCTGTGGCCGGTATGGTAAAATTTATCATTTGAGCGGAAAAGATAAATGCACCGATCACACCCATCAGGGGGATTTTACTATCATCAAGTTCTTCATTTACTTTTTTTGAACAATATCAGATCAGGCCGGCTGTAGCGACCCACATAGCCCCGCCCACTGCCGGGGAAATAA
>JAKIUJ010000169.1 GCA_021647625.1 Desulfobacula sp. | reverse complement strand
TAAGCCGATCCAGATCATCCTTTATTAACTCTTTTTGAATATAGCTCAAAAGTCTGTCTGCAACTTTTTTAACCGCCTCTTGATTCATTTTATCTTTATGGTCTCTCAGGGACCGTTCAAGAACCGTACGACAATTGGCAAGTTTACCTGTAAGAATATACCCGGCCACTTGAGCGGATATCTCTTGACTATCCGCCATGCGAAACTGCTTTCTTCTCAATAAAACATTACCCGAAACAGGACCTTTCACCATGGCAAGAAAGCGCCCGTATTTCGTTAAAAAACTAATTGAAACATCATTCTCGGAACAAAACCCCATCAAATAGGGACTACAGCTTACAGCGCCAAAACAAACAATCCCTGCGACGGTGTGAATGGGAACCCGAAGCCGTATTTTCTGCTCAATCTTCACCGCTATGGTTTCACCTTCTTTTGACAGATATGCGCCCTGGGTGGTAACAAAAAGTGTATTAAGGTATTTTTTCATTAGCCTTTATTCCCTGATCATTCTTTTCATCCATGAAGATACATTTCTTTGTTTTCCAACTGCCTTTGGCAGACACAATTGTAAAAAAGAACAGGTATCACATTTTTTTTCATAGCAAGGCTTTGGTGTCATCTCTAATTCAATCATATCATGAACATCCTTTGCGGTTTTCATTGTGAGTTCCCGCAGATAACTATCAAAATTCACATCCAGCCGGCGTCTTGTTTTTCCATAAAAAAGCGCCCCTGCTTCAACCTTTGTACCAAGCATTTCTTCAAGGCATAAGCCCTGGGCACAAAGCTGAACCTTATCGGAAAAATTTTTCTTGGGTTTTCCTCTTTTATATTCAACAGGAAAGGGGCCCCATTGATTTTTCGTACCCTTTTCTTGATGAAACTCAACCACATCTGCTTTTCCGGTAATGCCAAGAATACTTGATTTAAGCGGCAGACCATATTCAAATTTCATACGGCCCCTATCAATTTGGTCACCCCTGTCTACCCTTTCATGCATGATACGACCTTCTGCCGTGAACTTGTTTTCAACCCATAATTGTTCAACATGGATCAGTGCGCACTGTCTTTTACAAAAAAGCATGTGCTGAAGGGCAGACAATGAAATGTATTCGTTTTCGATATATTTATTCATTGCAGATCGGTTTTCCATTATTGCTGCCTGGTCCGCTGTTTTTGTTGGATTTCTTCCACCAAATCAAGAGATTCTCTCCAGGCCTGTTCACAGAATGTGATAAATGGCTGTAACGCTTCCGGATCAGGCAGCAATGCATCACCCGCCTTTATCTGGCCCGCTAAAAAATGATAGGCAGATAAGGCATCAATATATTGTTTACGCAACTTTCGTGGAATAATGATAGGAGGCAATCCCGATTTAAGAACCGGGATATTGGCAATCAGCCTTGCCAATCGCCCATTCCCATCAAAAAAAGGATGAATACGAACAAAGGAAATATGCAATTTCACATACGCCATCAATGCCTGTTGTCTATCGTTGGGCTTTGAAGACTGATCAACCCCATGATACAACTCAAACCAATTTCCCATCAGTAAAGGAATATCGGCCGGTGGGCCGTACTCAAAAACCACCTGCTTTTCATCAACAACAGCAACAGTAGAGTTGGGTTCCCTTTTCCACCCGCCAATCGGTTTATAAACATCTATAACTTCTTTAGTCTGCACAGCCTTGTGAAGAGAGAACAATTCTTTTTCCGTAAAGACCGTTTCCTTTTGTATTAAATCATAGACCAAATCAATGGCCCTGGCATGCCCCACCACCTCTTCATGATCTTTTAACGGTTTCCCGGATATCGTCAATCCCTCTTCCAGCACAAAGGCTGTTTCACCAAGGGTCAGGGTATTGCCTTCAATGGCTGTGGATGTGTGTGTCCACAGATTACGCAGCTGGATCAACAGCGCTTTGTGAAGGTCCTTGTCGAGACCGGTTAGAAAATTTAGCATTGTTTTCGACCTATTTTTTTTGAATTATATACCAACAGTCAGGCATTTTTATTATCAATCCCACATGGCATGCATAAAATACAAGACTTGATTTCAATTCAGACTATATTCACTCCTGCCTGATATGAATTAATACAATCGTCTCTTAACAGAAGAGCATATGCCCGAGGGACAGACAATGGAAGATATCCATCTTCAAAATATAAAGTTTATCTAAAGCTTTTCCAGAAGGTTAACTCCTGAAGGAAGATTCCCTTTATCAATGGCAACTTCATAATCACTAAAGGCTCTTGCCGGTGAGCCGTTCAGATCTTTTTGTTTTACATCCACCAAATCAAATAATTTGTGGGCCGGAGCATTGCCCAGTTTGCTTTCGTGTTCAAAAACGATGAGCTTTCTTGCATTCATTTTCCCTCTTGCTGCTGAATGATCATGGTCCCACATGTTAATGAGTGAATTCCATAATAATTCAAGATCTTTTTCTGTAAAACCAGTTTGCTCTGCAAGATGCGCTGAAATATACCCTTCCGAACGGTACAGACCATAATGAATTATATGTTTTTTACCAATGGTTCTATTATCACCCTTTTGTGCATCTGCCTCTTTTTGAGTGGCAACCGCCATTCTGGTTATACTCAATTCAACAGGGGTTACAGGGTCAATACTACGGGCAAAATTAAACTGAACAGGGCCTCTTACCTGACCGCAGTTAAATTCCTTGAGAGACATAACCGCACCAAAGGTTCTCACATCAAAAAAATTCATACACATCCAACCTCGAGCCTGTTCAATAGAAGGTTTTTTAACGCCTTCTTCTTCTAAAGCAATATAAGATTTTTTTTGTTCATTAGTAAGAATCCCTTTTTCCCTTACATAAATCTGATATCCTTTTTCATTTGCCTGGATGATATCAACACAGTTTCTCACTTTTCTTTTTAAACAGACATCGGTTACAATGCCATGAGATGTCTCTGCATCAATTCTCGGCATATTCCCGGCATCAGGATCTCCATTAGGGTTTCCATTCTCTACATCAAACAAATAAACAAATTCATACCTTTTTGTGATAATTTCACTCATTATTTTTCTCCTTTCTTTTCTTTTTTCTTAAACAATTCATTTCTCTGATGATAGTAACCCAAGGCAAATTCTCCCTGCTCCTCAAGATTTAAATGAGCTGGGAATACATCGATATCCTGCACGATCTCCTCAATCCACTTGTCTGAAACGTAACCATATTTTGCTTTGGAAATATGATGATTCGCAAGTTTCATCAGTTGTGGAAAAACTACTTTTGGCGTAGATGATGCCGAACCATAATATCTATCCCTAATGGTCGTGTTTGCACCGGGTATTGCATCCTGTTGAGCTTTTTCCAACACTGAAAAAAGCCTGCCTAAAAGATAAGACACATTTGTGTTTTCCTTGTCTAATGCCACGGATACCTCCTTTTTAATATTTTTAAATCTATATTTTCTTGTTAACACAGCTTTTATAATTGCAGCTCTCATATAATTTATCTGATGGTCCGTTTTAATTCTGGATAAAAGAGTTGTATAGAATGATTCAGGGTACTTTGAGCCGTTTAAAATAGCTCTTATCATTTGCCCGGCAAGATTGGGTGGAATGGCATCGGTTTTTCTTTTTTCTCCTTTTCTTGATGGCACCAATTCAATAAGCAAATGCCATATACTTGGATATTCAGGATCGTTTTCCCTTTTTTCAATTCTCAAATCACTAAAATGAAGCATCAGTTTTTGTGAAATATCTTCAACATTGCTCACATGCCAAAATCGAATTGAAATCCTTGCTGCATTAGGCGATAAACCCAGGATGAAAAATTGTGTTTTTTCATTGATATAAACTGATTTTTTCCCATCCTGAAGCGATTCAAGGAACAATTTGACATCCTTATCAAAGCCATCATTGTTCTGGGACAAGATCTTGCCAAAAATAGACTCCATTTGATTTTCTTTTTCAGCCCAAAAAATCGTTGTGGCGTCTCCAATCTGAATTTTCTGACGACTACCGAACCCACATAAATGACTTAATGCCGTTGTATATTTAAAGGCATTAATCTTCGAAACAGGAGAATTTAAATTCTGTTCTTTATTGTAAGAAAGAAAGGAAGGTTTATTGAAAGATATAATTGCTCCTCCAGTAGACTTCCCACCTTGGATTCCTTTTATTTGTGGATGAGTTGGGGCAATGGAATCTTTTTCACCGCTGATAAGACAATAACCAATACCACCTTCAGATAATTTCCTTTTTGCATACTTGACCCATAATTGTTTAATTGCTTCTCTCTCATGAAGGAAACAAAAATCTGTATCAAGTTTAAATACAAAATTTGCCTTACATATCTCTCCCCAGTTTTCTAAAGTTAAACTTTTTTCAGGAGCCCAATTATCTAAAAATTTTAAAATAGCTGTTGCCCCTATATCCTGAACATTATCTAAATATTTTCTTATTTCTGCCTTAAAAAGCAAAAATCTATTAGGTGTAATTTTAAATTTATCATCTTCATTTGCCATTTCTTCTTTCGCTTTTACGCAGGCACCTAAAACATACTTTGCATTATCCCAAAGAAAAAAAGCGGCAGGAGCGCTTGTTCTCCCCTTGATTTTTGGGACAAACAATGCCCGTGGAAACGGTTTCCCTTTTTCATTGGTTTCCCTAATATCCTGAGGTTTACCACCCACCATGAGACCATTTTTATCTATAACAATGACAAAGCTAATTTTTTCCTGACTAAAACCAATTTCCGGAATATCAACATCAACATTCTGCTCTAACCGGTCATAATATTGACATAGCGATTGTAATATCATCCAATGACCTCCCCTGATTTGTAGTGAGGCACATCTATAATTCCATTAATCATTTTAGGGCGATAAAAAAGAGGTTTTGGATCTTTTTTATTTTTAAAATCCATATCATATAGCATCCATCCCAAATCCCTTTCGCCTTGAAATTGTGTGGATGCTTCATCATTATCCACCCATTCAAAATTAACCGGAAATTCCCGACACCCAAAATAAGCCTGATGAAAACACTGACCTTTTTGTGCCCGTCTGGTAAAAATCTCAAGGTGTTTTTGAGGATTCTGGTCGTCCTTTTTTTCCGATTTAACACCAGTCATTTCAAAAAATGCTTCAAAAATATAAGATACGTTTTTCAATACCATTGAAGCTCTTTGCTGACGATTTTTTAGTTTTCCCTTCTTATCCAGTTCGTCAATGAATATTTCAACTCTGGATTCTCCATCCCTCATAGCTTTTGTAATATCGTTTTTTCCCAGCTTATTGCTCAGTTCATTGCGTCTAATATTTTCAAAACTGATCGGATTTTGTACAATAATCTTACTGACAACCCAACGGATAGACGGTTTCCAGTAAATCGCCTCTAAAATCCCTCTGACCGATGAAGGTGTTGGGACATCGTAACTTACCCGTTCAACTTTCATTTCAGGCCTGGTAAAACATGCTCGTTCCCCCCAGGCTTTTATCCTTATCCCATAGGACATCAAACACCTCCCTTAATGACATTTCAAATTATCAAATCGTCTATGCTATAATTGATTTCTGTTTCTAAAATCAGTCCTGTTGCTTTGCTATAAACATTCATATTATTAAGCACCAAATACTCATCTTTAATTATTTCAAAATTCTCTTTAATTCTTTCAAATATCTGGGGATGAATTTGAACAGTGTACCTTTGCAGGCTTCGGATAATTTCTTTTGTTTCAACAAAGCAAGAACGCAATGCATCAACCCTTCCCCCCCCCTCTTCTCCCCAGGGGATTATGATTGATTTTGTATCATTTCGTATCATTTGAAATCGTTGAGCAATTTTTCTAAAAGAAAAGTCCAAATCAGATGTGCCGCTATTGAGTTCTTGAATAATTTTAAATTTATCAAGATCAGAATCCTGATAGAGACGCTTAAAATATTCTTCCACTGATTCCAACGACAGAGCATCAATGTGATGATCTAATACAATTTCAGCCGTTTCAGCCCCTTTTCTTAAAAAACCAGGAGGAGTTCCTTTCTCAGGGAAAAAGACATTGACAATTCCAGCGCTCAATTTTCCTTCTCTGTTACATCTTCCAGCTGCCTGAGCAATTGAATCAATACCTGCAATAGCTCTGAAAACAACAGGAAAATCTATATCAACTCCGGCTTCAATTAACTGAGTGCTGATAACCCTGCATGTTTCTTTATTTTTGAGATCAGATTTAATTTTTTTGATCATTTCACTTCGGTGTGCGGGGCACATTAATGAACTGAGATGATATACATTACTCAGATCTGAAATTTTATTAAAAAGTTCAAATGCCAACTTTTTTGTGCTGACAATACTCAAAACTTTTTCATGTTTTCTTAATTTTTCAGCCAGCGACTCCGTTGTCATTCGTTCCTTTAAAATATTAACTTTTACCCGCTTTAAATCATTATACAGTTGTTGTGGATCTGTTATGATCTCTTTTACATCGGTTAACCCTTCCTTCAATTGTTTATTTTTCCCCAAAAATGGCTGCGTTGCAGTGCACAGTACAATCGATGTATTGTAGCATTTAGTAAGGGCAGTCAAGGTTCTTAAACAAGGTTTTAAAAGATCAACAGGCAACATCTGGGCTTCATCAAAAATAACGACACTGTTTGTAATATTATGAAGTTTTCTGCATCTGGACCCTCTGCATGCAAACAAAGATTCGAAAAACTGAACATTGGTTGTTACAATAATAGGTGCATCCCAATTTTCAGTTGCTAATTTAGATCGATAATGTTCCCTTGAAGGATCAATATTGCTGTGATGTTCAATCACTGCGTCATCACCAAGTATTGAACGTATCGCCTCTGCGTTTTGCTCTATAATACTTGTATACGGGATGACATAAATTATACGGTTCTGATTGTTTTTGATGGCATGTTTCAATGCAAAGGCTAATGATGAAAAAGTTTTACCGCCTCCAGTGGGAACAGTCAAAGAAAAACAACCCTTTCTATTATCTGCGGCGGTCAAGCAGTTTTGTAAAATCCTGTTGCGAATAACATTAATGTTCTTTTTCCTATCTGTAAATTTTCTTAAATGAAAATCCAATTTTTCTTTTAATTTATTAAGGGATAAATACCCTTTTCTATTTTCTGATTTTTCTATATTTATAAATCGTTCAGTATCTAAAAAATCCGCATCAACAAGACATGAAAAAACCATCCGGATAAAAAAACTCAAATCAAATCCATCTATGACGTCTAAATTTTCAAAAGGAAAATCTTTATTTGTTATCTCGGGATGTTCACATTTAGTATCAATATTTTTTCTATATTCGCAAACTACTTTCAGTAAGCGATTTTTAAGATCAGACACTTTATTCTCATTACCATTAGGTAAACCCTTTCCATGATGGCCAGCAATTACATAGCTAATCATTTTTCCAAACTGTACACCATACATTTCATATGCGAATTGTGCACCTGCTGTTGAGTGGTCCACCCTTTTTGAATGATGGACAATTCTATGCTGAAATTCCTGAGAATACTTACCAAGGTCATGGAAACAGCCTGATACTTTAGCAACCTTACCAGACGAAAAGAGTTTTCCAAACTGCTCGGCCAAATTCGCAACCCCGTTTAAATGAGATTCGATTGTCTGCCATTTATCAAAAGACTCATTTTCTTTGGAATGTGCATAAAATTTGCAATTTTTCTCTTCGACAGACATTCTGTATACGACCCTCCTGTTAAGTCTTAATAATTCTGTTTGTTTGGTACACTGTTGCTATATCCTCCACATTGCGTATAGCGGATTTTAAATTTCCAGCGATAAGCAGAAGGTCAAAGAATAGCAATCCCTTTTGAATAGCCAAAATTGAATATTTCCCATCAAAATCCCAGTAGTGTGTTATGGATTCACTTTGCATAAAGAAATCCTTAATTTTAAATACTATTTTTCCATGCAGGTCGTGGCACAAGAATTTTACCTGCAACAAAATAGGCATTAGTAAAACGAGAAGATGATTTCTGTCAATGACAAGTGTGACAAAAACGTAAAAAATACCACCAAAAACAGTTATAATAATGGGGCCTTATCCGAGATTAGACAATTAAAGCGCCACGTTACAGGAGAAATTTCTTTTTATAGTTATCATCTAACCGATACATCGTGTTTGGGCGAAAAGTTGCCCATATGCAAGGCGCAAGAAATCCTGAAACCGGAGTGTACTTCTGTACATGAGGATTTCAGGATTTAGCAGCAACGCCGCAGATGGGTGAGTTTGTGAGCGTTGCTCCTCTTCGAGCCGTTCAAACACTCAGGCTCAGCAACTTTCCGGATGCATTGAGGATAAAGTTCCCATTCCTTTTCAAGTCTTTTTTCTATCCCGGCATTTACCCGCCGGTTTGACAAAGATATAAAGCGAATGCAAAAAATCTACTCACTGCATTTTCGCCAATCAAGATCATAGCTTGAACTTCTGCCGCCACCGGGGAGTTTGATAAGAATACCTTTTTGCACAAGATCGGCCAGTTCTCTTTGTGCAGTCGCACGACTGGTATGGGCCATCCCCATATATTTTTTATTCTTTAGCCCACCTGTAAAACCTTTTGGTCCTGCGTCAAGCAGCCGATTGATCACCTTTGCCTGCCTGTCGTTAAGCCTTGTCCGGGCAAAGGTCTTCCAAAACCTTTCTTTAACCATTATTTTTTCCAGCAATAAATTAAAACTCAAAATCGCTCGATTCATACATTCAAGAAACCACACAAGCCAGGCTGTAATATCCAGGTTACCTTTTTGAGCAGAATTCAAAATAAACTTTTTTATTACCAACAGGCCCGGAGACAACCTGCATTGGCCCTTGTTTGTCATCCCGCCATTGTGCCACACTGATTTTCACCATGCCTGAAAATCCCTGTCTTCACATAGACTCAGCAAACTTCTGGATACATTGGGGATAAAGTTCCCATTCCTTCTCAAGTCCTTTTTTCTTGATATCGTCCAATGTATCGTCATCTGCTATATCAAAGGCTTTTTGACCGATAATGGGGCCTGTGTCTTCGCCGTAATCGATGAAATGAACCGTACATCCGCCGACCTTGCATCCATAGCGAAAGGTATCCCCGTAACCGTCTGTTCCGGGAAAGGAGGGGAGAAGTGCCGGATGGATATTCATTATTCTATGGTTTCCGGATTCCCCATTAATCCTGTCGATAAAATAAGGGGTCAGCACCCGCATAAATCCAGCTAGAACCAGAAGATCCATGTCATAGGACCGGATATGATCAAGCAGTTGTTTTTCTG
>JAKIUJ010000168.1 GCA_021647625.1 Desulfobacula sp. | reverse complement strand
TTCTATGTCATATCAAGGAACTGAGCCCTAAAAATGGGAAATCGAACTGAAATAAGCCATCGCTCTTAAAAAAACTCCCCGAATTAACTTTGGAGGGGTTTATAAAAAAATAGGCGGTGGATTTGGGTCTAAGGGCAATCTTGCATTTTTTTTAGAAATAGCATATAATAATCTGTTGGTTGTTAAACTAAAATTTTAATAAAGGAAATTTATGAAACTATCCCACTCCCTCCCCTTATCTAATACTAAAAAACGTATATCAACAGCCCTTCTACTCGCAGCCGGCACAGGAAGCCGGTTATTCCCCCTGACACAAAGCTCTCCTAAATGTCTTACATTGGTCAATGAAATTTCCATATTAGAACGATTGATCACAAGCCTGAATCAACATGGTTTCGAACGACTGGTTGTAGTCACAGGCCACTTGGAAAATCGTATTCGTGAATTTTTAGGAAAACGAGCCGGCAACCTTACAATTGAGTATGTTTACAGTCCGTTATATAAAACTACCAATAACATATATTCCTTATGGATGGCCCGTGAAATAATTAATGAACCTTTTTTACTGATTGAAAGTGACCTTGTTTTTGATCCGTCTTTGTTAAAGGACATGCTTTATCCTGACAGGATTGCCGTTGCACGCATGCGGCCATGGTTAAACGGTTCCACAGTCACGATAAATCAATTCAACAAAGTTAAAGCATTCCATAGTGATGCTGTAAACCATACAAGCAGGACAAGATATAAGACGGTTAATATATACAGCCTTTCCCTTTCTTCGTGGTATGGGGTGATCGAAAAACTGAATCAATATATTTTAGCAGGTAGGGTAAATAATTACTATGAAACAGTATTTGCCCGAATGGTGGCTGAAAAGTGCTTATCATTTCAAGCAGTTTTTTTTGACAGTAAACCATGGTATGAAATTGACACCATAGAAGATCTTGCATCAGCTGAAAGAATGTTTTCTTCAAAATTTCGTGCAGCATTCCCTTATCATGATATCAATACACCCGGTTTGGAAAAGGCAGGCCTGCCTGTCCATAAAAAAGTCTTGAAAGGGAGTATTCATGGCAGATCCTGATTACAAAAGCCAGGCAGAAAAATATGAATTTATTTCAGGTCAGCATGGAGGATACTACCGCCATGATTTTATAGATCATGCATATCTGTATAATCTTTATTTTCCTCCCGAAGAGGTCTTTTCCTGTTTTAAAAATCAAATTCACGATCTTGTCCTGAACTACCCTGTTGCACAGGATGTCCTTGCCGATCTTGTGGGTAACTTGATCAATCAACCACCCGAACGTATTGTTGTCGGTAACGGTGCCGCCGAACTCATCAAAATAGTCTCAGGGCATATTGCCCGCAGGATTATAGTTCCTGTACCGTCTTTTAATGAATATGTGAACGCAGCACCAAAGGGCCGGGCTATAGAATTTCCACTTGAATTCCCATCATTTCATCTGGATGTGGATAAATTTGCAGATCAGGCCATTAAAGCTAAAGCAGATATAGCCGTTGTGGTAACACCAAATAACCCGACCTCAATGGTTATCCCTAAGTTCGATCTGATACACCTGGCTAAAAAACTGGCCAAGCATAGCTGTCAACTGATTATTGATGAATCCTTTATGGATTTTGTCCAGGATAAAAATCAGACAACCATGGAAAATATAATAGACCAATATCCCAATATTACAATTTTTAAGAGCATGAGTAAGGCCTATGGCATCTGTGGCCTTCGAATCGGATATCTTCTCACTGCAAATTTAGAATTCGCAAAAGCGATCCGTCAAGGAGTCCATATCTGGAACATTAATGGGTTTGCTGAAGAATTCTTAAGGATTCTACCCGATTTTAGTGAAGATTTCATTAAAAGCTGCAAACAGGTTAAGGAAGATCGGGACAAGCTTTATAATGATATGAAGACTTTATTCGGGGGTACAATTTATAAACCGGATGCCAATTTTATCTTTTATCGCCTGCCGGATGAAGGTCCAAGTGCGCCTGAAGTAACAAAGGAGTTATTTATTGAACATAATATGTACATAAAACACTGTCAGGGTAAAACTCTGCCGGATGCTGACCGCTATATTCGCATTGCCTCCCGTACGAAAACAGAAAATTCCAACCTGGTGGATGCTCTGGTATCTATCCTCGGGTTTAAAAAATAGATAGAGAGATCTTTATGAACAATTCACATCAACAATCACATCAGATTGGAATGATTTCCTTTGCCAGGGATCTTCCAAATATATGCTCCCTTGCCGGACTTTTATGTGCTGTCCTGGGATTCTACTTTGCTGTTTTAAAAAATTTTCCAGCAGCAATCATAGGGATGATCTGGGCTGTGTTATTTGACTGGGGCGATGGGATCATTGCCCGCAAAATAAAAGGCAGAACCGATGACCACAGAGCTTTAGGAGGGCAGCTGGATTCATTGATAGATATGGTAAGCTTTGGGATCTGCCCGGCTGTTTTTCTTTTAAGCTATGGCGACTTTAGTCCATGGTTCCTGCCGGGCGCTTTTGTGGTTGTTGCTACCAGTGCAATACGCTTAAGCTATTTCAATGTTTTCGGCCTTGTCGATGATTCAACATATATGGGGCTTGCTCTTGATAACAACGTTATTATTTTGGCTTTTATTTTTCTGTTTGAAGGTTTTTTTAATCCCTCAGTTTTTTCAGCCATTATCTATGGTTTGTTCTTAGGCATGGCTGTCTTTAACATGGCACCTGTTCGAACACCAAAGTTTAGCGGGAAATGGTTCTATGTTCTCATGGTTTATACCGTAGTATTGACCATTATCTACGGCTTGATACTATGGGGGAGAGCATAATAATACTTTATTTTAAAAGTATATCATTCAAGGAAAATCAGATTGAACTTATCATAAATCATTCAGGCACTGATTTGAAATCTGTTATGATTAAACATACCGATATGTCCATCAAAAAGATTGGAAATCCGTTTTCTTTAAAGTCAAAACTGGCCGGCTATCAGGGCAGACAAAAAAATGATAATCGTCAGTGCAAGAAAAAGAATATTTTTATATTTAAAATCAAATGTCCGGTCTAAAGGAAAGAAGAAAATTCCTGATAAAAGACCGCTGATAAATCCAAAAATATGAGCCCAGGTATCCGTACGTTCGCCATGGCTGAAAAGACCGACTAAAATAGCACCGCTAAAGACAGGCATAAGGCTGTTTAAGCGAATGGGTTTGAATTTGTGGGTGAACTGGAAGGCTGCCAAAAGCCCTGCCGCTGCCATAACAGCGGTTGATGCACCAATGGAAAGGTGTGCGGTTCTGTAAAGATAGGCATTTAAAAGATTACCAAAAGTGGCGGAAAACAACAAGATAAACGGGCCTGTGCCAAATCCGGAAATCGAAATCACCGGGGCGGCAAAGAGTATCATTCCAGCCATATTGCCTAACAGATGACGGCTGTCGGCGTGTAAAAAAAGTGCTGTAATCGCCCTGTATGTTTCTCCTTGCAGAATATAGAGTGCAGAAGAACCGTATTGGAGTATTATTTGATCATGAACCCTGTATGTATGGCTAAGATAATGGATAAGAACCATCAAACCAATGATATAAAAAGTAGTCACTGATTTGAAAGAAGACAAAGGGATCTGTTCAAGCTGTTGCAAAATAGTATTGGGTTTGTTTTCTTTGAAATAGGCCTCTGTTGCATCATGCGCTTTTTTAATATCATTCTCTTTAACAAAGATATCAAAGATTGAATTGCGCCTTTCAACCTGGGTTTGAATATGTTGAGAGGTGAGTATGAGTACGATAAGATCGGCTTTTTTTGAGCTGAGATTGCTGTAGAAAGGGTTTGGTTTATTATTCATGTCTTTGTAAAATTTGATCTTTTAAAGTATAATTTATGGAAACACTATATCAAAAGGGAAATCAAACATGCAAATATTAAAGTTTGAAAGTGATGATCAAAAGGTTTATCTGGGATGCAATTATAACAATCATACAGCTGAGGTATTGCATGGCGATATTTTTTTAAACCTTTCAAAAACCGGTGAAAAAAAGAAAGTAAAAAAGATACTGCCTCCGATTAACCCTGCGGCCATATTATGTATCGGGCTCAATTACAAGGCCCACGCCATAGAGACAGGTATGGAACAGCCCCAATATCCCGTGGTTTTTATGAAAAATCCAGGCGCTGTAACAGGGCATCTGGATGATATTGTTATTCCACCCTCCTGTCTTGAGATCCCGGAGGTGGATTATGAGGCCGAATTGGCCGTGATCATAAAAAAGAAAATAAAGAATGTTGACTCAAAAGAGGCTTTAAAATCGGTATTGGGATATACCTGTGTCAATGATGTTTCAGCCAGAAGATGGCAAAAACATGCCGGTGGAGGTCAATGGGTAAAGGGCAAAAGCTTTGATACCTTTTGTCCTTTGGGTCCGTGGATTGTAACATTGGATGAGATTAAAGATCCCAATTGTCTGGATATTGAATGCGTTCTCAATGGGAAGACCATGCAGAAAAGCAATACAGGCGATATGATATTCTCTGTGGGGCAGATCATCTCTTATCTGTCGGAATCCACAACGCTTTTGCCCGGAACATTAATATTGACCGGTACGCCAAGCGGTGTCGGATTTACCCGGAAGCCACCTGTTTATCTTAAGTTTGGAGACACGCTTGAAACAAAAATACAGAGTATCGGGACGCTTAAGAATCAGGTGGTTGAATAAAAAAAATGCCCGGGAAAATAGATCGTTTCCCGGGCAAATTTATGGATGAATCACAAGTGGCCCTTAGTTGCTGCAACCACCGGAATCTTGATTCCTTCTAATGGTGGTTTTCGCCACCGTAACCCCTGCCGCCCGGGCCTCTGCCATTCCATTGGCCAAAATTAACACCCGGTGCAATTTTTTTGGTTTCCAGTTGATAGTCAAGCTGTTTTTCCCGGAGTTGTTTGTTTAGGTCATCCATTCCGCTGTACAATTGGGTTAATTTTGCTCTGTCCGGATCTGACGTCTGCATCAGCAGTCCGATCTGCCGGCGTTTTTCCATCTGGGCGGATCTTAATTCATAGGTGCCATCAATAAATGCCTGTCGAAGTGCGGTGAGTTGATTCTGCTGCTCCTTGGATAGATCATTAAGAGCATTCCGGTTGCCATATCCCCGGCAATATTGATTGTTAATCATGCCGTTGCCGTGATCCCATGCATAAGCGCTTCCAAAAACAAGTGCGATCATTAAGGTTGTGCTGATAATTAAAGTTGTTTTTTTCATGATGCTCTCCATAAAATTTTAAGTTTTATCGTTCGTTGTGTTTGTTTTGACCTTGCAAGTCCATTTGCAAATCTATAAGAGCAAGGGGTGTGCCAGGCAATGGGTTTTTTTTATAACTTTCTGAAAATATTATAAATATAGAGTTAATTGAAAATTTTACTTGCAGGTTTGACAGGGGCTCTGTATATTCTTTACACAGGCTGCTGTATCCAGGTGAGTAAAAAGTAACCATAAAAATTGATATGCAGATTGAAAGATCGTTATCAAACCGGAATTGTCGGGCTATATACCCAACGAGAAACGCAGAAGACGGCGAAAAAAGCAATAATTATGGGTAAGTTATTTAATGTACATTCCTTAGCTGGTACTGATTTTGCTTGATTCTATAGCCGGGCCATAATGAAATTTTTGTGTATTATAAAAACTTGGATTTGTAAGCGGTCCGATAAAAGGATGCTAGATAAATGAAACAAAAAAAGTTTTTTTTTATTCCTCCGGCAGTACTGGCAGGTGTATTATTAATTATCGTGCCTGTATTCGTGGGTATGACCCATGATCGGCTCAAACGTCAGGAAGAATTTTTTACTCAAAAACTTTTGGAAAAAGGGATTTCTTTGATTCGAACGTTTGAAGCCGGTACCCGGGCCGGTATGTTAAATATGCATTGGGGCGCCAAAAGAATCCAGACTCTGTTAACGGAAACAGCCTTACAACCCGATGTCGTTTATATGATGATCACAACAAGGGAGGGTCGCATCCTTTCCCATTCAGACGCTTCTTTGGTGGATGGAAATTATAGTGATATGCCAATGGTTTCTAAAGATGATATTGATCCTTTTTTGGTGTACCATCGCGTTTTAAATCCAAAAAAAAAACAGGCTGTATTTGAAGTATATAAACGATTTGTTCCCATTCATGATAAAAAAAAGGAGAGGCCGGGGCGGATGCATCGGATGCACATTGAAGAAAGTTTATCCGGAATGCAACCCAATGGCAGTCAAACCAGTGATATTCAAATGAATCGAGATAAAGATTGGAGCCAGCAGTACCTGAAACACAAAGGCCATCCAGACTCCGGATCAGCTGAACATTATATGATTGCCGGACTCTCAATGGATCGTGTACGAATTGCCGGAAACCGGCTGGTAAAAAAGACTGTCTGGCAGGCTGTGGTTTATTTTCTTCTTGTCTGTGCAGGGATGGTCACTTTGTTTGCATTCCAGGCGTATCGGTCAACAAAGGCATCTTTATCAACGGTTAAGGCCTATTCGGATGCGGTGATTCAAAATATGCCTGCGGGCCTTGTCACAATGGATAAAAATGGGAAGGTTACTGCAATGAATGCAGCGGCAAAAAGGATATTGGGTAACACCATAGATCGGATTTTTCCACAGCTTAAAGAATTAATGGGAGATGTGCAAAAAGATGCACAGGCTTTAACCCGTGAAATATCACTTGAAATTGAAGCGGACAAAAAACTTTTACTGGATTTGACAGCATCAGCCATACAAAATTCTGAAGGTGAATTGACGGGCTTTTTGTTTTTATTCAAGGATTTAACCCTGCTAAAAGAACTCAAACAGCAGGTGGAAACCAATAAACGGCTGGCCGCTATCGGGAAACTGGCCGCCGGGGTTGCCCATGAGATTCGTAATCCATTAAGCTCTATCAAGGGCTTTGCCACCTATTTCAGCAGACGGTACAAAGAAAATGAAAAAGACAGAGACACAGCACGGATTATGGTGAAAGAAGTGGATCGTATCAACCGTTCCATCACGCAGCTATTAGAGTTTGCAAAACCCATGTCGGTTGAAAAAACATCTGTTGATGTCTCAGCTATTATAGCGCATTCTTTAAAATTGGTTGAGCATGATTTGGGAAAAAATAAGATATATGCCGGCATCAAATCGAGTTTAACATCCCAAACAATCTTTACCGATGGTGATAGGCTCAATCAGGTGTTGCTAAATTTATACATGAATGCCATCCAGGCAATGCCGGAGAACGGCACCCTTGATATCAGGATTAATGATGTGGACCCGGGCGGTATTGAAATACAAGTCTGTGACAATGGCCCGGGAATAGATGAACAGACTCTGGAACAAATCTTTGAGCCTTATTTTACCACCCGGGCAACCGGGACAGGGCTTGGGCTTTCCATTGTCCACAGGATAATGGAAAATCTTGGGGGCAGTATCAGTGTCGATAGTACAATTAATCAGGGCACCTGTTTTAAGCTCTTTTTGCCCAAGGGGAATGACCATGAATAGATCGGTAAATAGAACAAAAAAAATACTTGTAGTTGATGATGACATGGCCCATGCAAAGATGCTTGAGACCCTGATTAATGATTGGGGGTATAAGACCGAATTAGCCGGTGATGGGACCATTGCTGTTGATAGGGTCAAAGAACAGGCCTTTGATATGGTACTCATGGATATGAAAATGGTGAAAATGTCGGGTATGGAGGCCCTGCAAAGGATTAAAGCCCTTAATCCGTCAGTCCCTGTGATCATTATGACAGCGTATTCTTCTGTGCAGACAGCGGTGAATGCATTGAAAATCGGTGCCTATGATTATCTTACCAAACCATTGGATTTTGACAAATTAAAGCTGACCATAGAGCGGATTTTTGAAAGTATTTATCTAAAATCAGAAAATAAGGACTTGAAGTCCAGGCTCAAAGCACAAGCCTTTACACATGATATTATTGGTGACACTCCAGCCATGAAAGCCTTGCTGGATACTATAAAAATGGTGGCACCCACAGACGCCAGTGTTCTTGTTTCCGGTGAATCAGGAACAGGAAAAGAACTGGTTGCCGCCGCCATCCATTATAATTCTTTAAGAAAAGACAACACTTTTGTCCGGATCAATTGTGCAGCCATCACAGAAACTTTGTTGGAATCTGAATTGTTCGGGCATGAGAAAGGGGCCTTTACCGGAGCGGATAAAGCTCGCAAGGGCAAATTTTTATTTGCGCATAACGGCAGCATCCTTTTGGATGAAATCGGTGAAATGAGTCTTTTTGTCCAGGCAAAGTTGTTGCGGGTTATCCAGGAAAAAGAAATCACGCCGGTGGGCAGCGATAAAAGTATTGTGACTGATGTCAGGATTATCGCAGCGAGCAATAAGGATTTGAAAAAACGATCTGAACAGGGGCTTTTCCGCCAGGATTTATACTATCGGTTGAACGTGGTTAATATACAGATTCCACCATTAAGAGAAAGAAGAGAGGATATTCCGACACTGGCCACTCTCTTTTTAGAAGAGTTCTCAAAAAAGAACAGAAGGGGTATTAAAGGATTTACCCCGGATGCAATGGACGTGATGATACGTTACGAATGGGAAGGTAATGTCCGGGAGTTGAAAAACTGTGTGGAAAGAAGTGTGGTGTTATCCCAGTCCGACTATATCAGCCGCATGGATCTGGAATTTTTAGAGATGGATGACACGGCACAGCAGTCAATAGGAATAGATGTCGGAAATACAAGCCTTTCTAAAATAGAGCAAAAGGCCATTTTAGAAACACTTGCGGCAAGTGAAGGCAATAAAAGTGAAACAGCAAGACGTCTTGGTATTACAAGAAAGACCTTGTTAAAAAAATTAAAACAATATGGGAAACATTAATTTAAAAACAGGACAAGAAAATAATATAAACTGGAAAATAAAATGAAATCAGAGACAAAAATAATATTAGAACCTTGTATGATTGAAGCCATAGAGAATCTGGATAAATATATTACCCTGATAACAGGCAAGAAACCTGCACAAAAAGAGCTTGCAGATGCCTTGTCAAAATACTTTGTTCTCAAAGAAATCCGGGAGTTTATTGAGATGACCCGGAAAGAAAAGGCAGATAATTAATCAGTGGCTGACCGAAAATCCGTGTTTGTGAGCATTGCTCCTCTACGAGCCGTTCAAGCACTGATTAAAATCGTTCGATCAGTTTATTGATCAGGAATGTGCTCTCGCGCATGGCCTGTTCGCTGAA